>DASYIJ010000258.1:0-23008 GCA_035997675.1 Solirubrobacteraceae bacterium | reverse complement strand
CGCCAGCTCGCCGACCCAGCCGGCCAGTATGCGCTCGATGTGGTTCTGCCACAGCCCGAGCCCGTAGGGATGCCGGGTGGGAAAGTCACTGATGTCCAATCGGCTCCCGCCGAAGCTCTGGACCTGGGCCACCTGCCCCTCGGACAGGAACCGATCCGCGATTCCGCGCTGATCGAAAACCTCGATGGTGCGTGAGTGCAGACCGCCGGCGCGGGCGCCCGGGAGATCCTGGCCGGCGCGCCGCTCGACAATGGCGACGTCGACCCCCGCCAATGCCAATTCGCCCGCCAACATCAGCCCGGTCGGACCTCCTCCGGCGATCAGCACCGCATGCCGGGTCATGGCCGCCGCCCCGTCGGATACGTCGAGAAAAATGCCCGCATTTCGCCGCTCCATTTCCGTAGCTTCTCGCTCGCGGCGGGCGATTATGCGGCATGACCCGGGGCTTCATGAAGGCCCCGTGTCCGGTATAAATTGGAGGTGGAAAGCGGCTAGCCGCTGCGCAACTCGCGCTACTGCTGCGTCACGTCGCGCCCCGGCCCCCCGACCAGCCTGTCCCTTCCGGGCCCTCCGAACAGCTGGTCGTCGCCGGAGCCGCCGAACAGGCGGTCGTTGCCCGGGCCGCCCCGGAGGATGTCGTCGTTGGGGCCGCCGATGAGCGTGTCGCTGCCGGGGCCGCCCTCGAGGATGTCCGCGTCGCACGGGCCGCCCGTGATGTAGTCGTTGCCGGGGCCGCCCATGAGCTTCTCGGACAGGGAGCTGCCACGAATGCGGTCGTTGCCCGGTCCGCCGGTGACGAAGATCACGGGATTCGGGGCCAGGTGCGCCCGGCACGCGCCGGCCACGTTGTTGCGGAGCGTCAGCGTGTCGCTGCGGTCCCCGAGCGAGATATCGGCGCGGTCGAAGCCCGGAGGCGCCGCGCCGATCGGCGTCTGGCAGACGACGGTGATGGTGGAGGACGGGGCGCAGTTGGGGTCGCTCGTGCGCACGCCCGCGCGGTCGCTGACGGTGACCGAGGAGTCGTCGATCGTGATCGTGACCCGGTTGACCTCGCCGCGGCCGGCCCGGAACACGAGTCCGAGCTCGTTCTGGTTGGTGCCGCGATCGACGAGGCCGACGGTGCTCGCGGCGGCGGGCGGCGGCGCAAGCGCGAGCCCGGACAGCGCCATCGCGGCCAGCGTGGCGGCCACACCGGCGCGGCGAGCGTTCCCGTCCCGAGGCATCGCGCCCATCGTGAGGCGGACTCTATTCGGGGCGGTCGGACTGCGCGCCGGCGACCACGGCATCGCGGCGCGTGCCCCAGATCATGCCCATGCCGTCGCCCTGGTCGGCCACGAACCGGACCTCGTATCCGGCGTCGACGAGCAGCCGGTAGGCCGCGGCGCGCGCGTCCGGCTCGGGACAGCCCAGCGGGTGGTACTCCATGACGACCACGGGCACGTCGCTCGGCCCGAAGCGCTCGTCCTCGAGGATCCCCCACTCCGCGCCCTCCGCGTCGAGCTTGAGGAGGTCGACTCCGCGGAGGTGGTCGAACACGTCGATCGCCGGCACGTCGACGGCGTCGGGATCGTCGCGCCCGAACACGACGTGCGAGTCCGTGCCGGCGTCGAGCCGGCGAAACGACGCCGAGCCGGGCGCGGTCGAGGCGCAGGCCTCGATCACGCGCCAGCGCTCGCCGGCGTCGTTGGCCCCGATGGCGCGGCGCAGGAGGGCCGCGTTGGCCGGGTCGGGCTCGATGGCGACGACCTCGGCCCCGTCGAAGCGGTCCAGCGCATACAGGCCGAAGAGGCCGATGTGCGCACCGACGTCGAGCACGCGCACCGATCGCTCGCGGCCTCCGAGCACCTCGGCCGCCTCCCGCGGCGGCTCATAGAGCCGGCGGACGAAGACCTCGTTGAAGGCGGTGCTGTCCGCCGTGTGGTGGCGCAGAAAGAACGACAGTCCGGAGCGCCGCAGCGTATAGCGCGCGAGGCGGCGCCCGCGTCGGATCTCGTGCCGCGTGAAGCGCAACGGCTCGCGCACGAAGCGCAACTGGCGCAGGAGGCCGGGGACGTGACGCGCGCGGGCCGCCAGGCGTCCCAGCCCCGCCACCCACGCCACGACGATGACGAGGGCCAGGGCGATCGAGCCGGCGAACGCCCATGCCGCGGACGCGCTGGATCCGTCGGGCAGCGCTGCGAGCAGGACGACCTCGGCGCCCGCGGCGACGGCGATGCCGATGGTGTACACGGCGGGGCGCCCCCATCCGATCACCGCCTGGGTGAGGGTGGCGAAGCCGGCGTAGGCGGCCATGGCCACCGCCACGCCGACCATCGGGGTGGCGGCCCCGCCGAAGCTTCCGCCGTAGAGCGTCTCGAGCAGCGGCGTGCGCTCCGCGATCACGGCGACGGCCAGCAGGGCGGAGAGGCCGAGCGTTGCCGCGGTGCCGACTGCTATCAGCCGTCGGGCGCGGTCGTCCTCGCCCATCGCCCGGAGCTCGGCGACGCGGGGCAGCAGGACCCCGGCGACCCCGGCCGGAAGCACCGCGAACACCTGTGAGAAGTTGCGGGCCGCCGCGTAGAGCCCGACCTGCGCCGTCCCCAGCGTCTCCTCCACCCACACCTGATCGGCGGAGTTCCAGATGAGATAGCAGGCCTGCGCCACCAGCAGAGGAGCCGCGAGCTTCCACATTCGGCGCACGCGCACGCGGTTGAGCCCGAACGCGCGGGGCGAGATGACCGGGCGGACGATCTCGCACGCCAGCACCGGCAGCACGCTGCTGATCCCGTACACCAGCAGCGCCGTCCGCGGGGCGAGGTGCGACGTCGAGGCGAGCGCCCCGAACGTCGCGAGCTGGATCACCGCTCCACCGACGAGCGTGAACGCCATCCGGCGCATGTCGCCCAGGCCGCGGGCGATGGCGTAGTAGACCTGGAGCACGGCGAGGCCGCTGAGGACGACTACCAGCCCGGCGGCGTCCGCGGCGCCGGTGAGACCCAGCGCGGCCGCGGCCACCGTCAGCGCGACCGATCCCAGCCACAGCACGGCGCCGATCGCCAGGGACCCCCCGACGATGCCCGCGGTCGCCTCGCGATCACCCCGGGCGGCCCCGACCTCGCGGCCGATGATCGTGACGAGCACCTGCATCAGCGCGAAGCCGAGGAGGGACAGCGTGATCGTGTAGCGGACGACGCCGAAGCCCGACGGCGCCAGGCTTCGCGCGGCCACGAGGTAGTAGGCGAACGCGAGGATCCGGGCCACGGCCTCGGAGGCCGTGAGCGCGACGACCGAGCGCAGCTCGCCCCCGCGCAGCGCGCGCTTGACCGGCGCCAGGGTGGCCGCCATCACGCGGTCCCGCCGTGCGCGGTGAGCGTCGCGAAGGCCCCGGCTAGCCCGGGGCGTACCCCGGCGAGACGTAGCCGGTGCCGGCCGTCCCCGCCGGGACGAATTCCGTGGGCGGACCGCCGGCGTCCACCCATCCCGCGATGTTCGCGCCGTTCGGCCACCGCCACCGGCCCGGGCTCGCCTCCCACGGGCGCAGCCCCGGGTCGGCGTTGTAGATGCTCGGCCACACGGCGGTCCCGATCGTGCGACCGGCCGGCGGCCGGATGAAGACGTTGGTCAGCTCGAGGCCGATGTTCGTGGTGTTTCGCCACAGCAGCTGGCTCGCCGACGGGGCTCCCGTGATGTCGACGCGCTGCAGCCGGGCGCCGGCGATGGGCCCGGTGAGAAAGATGCCCTGGTAGTCGCTGGAGCCGGTGAGGCCGTCCACGCGCAGCTCGCGGCCCGCGCCGAACTGCACCAGGTCGGGGTGTCCGTCGCTGAAGGAGACCTCGTCGTGCGCGTGGATGTGGTCGATGCGCGTGTTCTCGATTTGCACCGTGGCCTGCGCGGCGTAGTTCTGGATGCCCTCGAAGAGGTCGGATCCGTGGCACCACAGTCCCTCGATGTGGACGACGCCGGTGGCGTTGAAGATCCCCACGCACCGAGCCGAGACCTCGTCCGGATGCGCCACGCCCTGGATGAGGATGTCCCCGCCGCGCAGGACGACGTTGTGCCCGCCGGAGATCACCAGGCCCCCGGGGCCGGCCAGCGGCGCCGCGGGCAGCCGGACCTCGTAGTCGCGCGCCGGGTCGAGCCGCAGCTCGCGTGTCGCCGCCGACGCGGTCACGACGACCGGGTTGGACAGGGTCGGAGGCGCCCAGCGCAGCGCGCGGCTCGGCGCCGGAACCGGAGCCGGAGCCGGCGCGCAGCGCGGCCGCAGGCGGAACCGCAGGACGGGACTCCGGCCGCGCCGGCCCGTGGGCGCGATCGTCCCCACGACCACGAGCGGAGCGCTCCGACAGCTCGACGCGTAGCGCGAGAACGCCGAGGGCAGCGTGACCCGAAGACGCGTGGCTCCGCGGTGCACCGGGCGGGCGAGCCTCGCGCGCGGCGTCCGGTGCCGGGTCCCGGCCGGCGCGATCGTCAGCAGGAGCCGCCGGCTGCGCGTGACGGAGCGCGGAATCCCGAGGACCAGCAGAAGGCGGCCGGTGCGGGCGACGTCCAGCCGTCCGCTGACCCGCGCGGCGCCGGCGTGCGCCTTCCCTCCGGCCGCAACCGGAAACAGGGCCGTCGACATTGCGATCGCCAGGACAGTCGCGGCGATGCCCTGCCGCAGCGCGGTTCGTCCGTGTCCCACCACGCAGGTATCGACCGCATGCTGTCATGCGGCGAGCTCGACGTGTGATTGCTGGCCCGGCAAACGTCATTCGCTCGCCCTATCTCCCGAAGGGAGATCGGTAGTGCAGCCCCGCGACCCCGCGCGGGACGGCGTCCGCCGCGCCGGCTCCGCGGCGCTTGACCGCGTTCCAGCGGCCGTCCCGCGGCCACGAGCTCGAACGCACGTCGACCAGCGCGTTGGGCGCGATCCGCACGTCGTGAAGGGACAGCGGAGCCGAGCTCAGCTCCCAGAGCAGGATGCAGTAGCAGCGGTGCGTCGCCCGGATGTCGACGCGGCGCAGATCGAGCCGCGTGAGCGGTTGGGCGCCGAACTGGTTGGGTGCGATGAACAGGCCCTGGTAGTCGGTGGAGCCCGACAAGCCGTCGATCCGCAGCTCGCGCGGTCCCTTCCAGGTCTGGAGCAGGTCGGAATGGTTGTCGCTGAAGTTCTGCTCGTCCCGGGCGCGCACGCCCTCGACGCGCACGTTCTCGATCTGGACGATCGCCCCGGCCCCCTGGGACAGGTTGATCCCCTCCCCCAGGTCGGGGCCGCCGATGCGCATGCCCTCGACGTGGACGGTCCCGGTCTGCTCGGCCAGGTACAGGCCGCGGCGCGAATCCTGCGGGGGCTGGGCACCCTGCCACGGGATGGAGATCTCGCCGCCGACGATCACCACGTTGTGCCCGCCCTCCACCACGAGCCCGCCCGATCCCCGCAGCGGAGTCGCCGGCATCCGCACCACGTAGTCGCGCTGCGGATCGAGGTGCAGGCGCTGTCCGTTGCTCGCGGCATCGACCGTCGTCGGGTTCTGCAGTCGGGGCGGTGCCCACCTGGGCCGCGGCACCGAGGTGCGGTGGCCGATCTCGCCGAGGGCCACGAGGCTCACGACCAGGCCCGCGGCGGCGAGCAGTGCGAGAGCGATCCAACGCGTCTGGGTCATCGCCGCGCCAACCCCCCGTAGAGCTGCTCGTAGAGCCCGGTGACCCGGTCGAGCGAGAAGCGCCCCGCGACGTCGCGGGCGCGCGCCCCGAGATCGCGTCGGAGCTCGCCGTCGTCGACCAGCTCGCGCAGCGCCTGCTCGATCGCGTCGAGATCGTTGGACGGCGGCACGCGACCGCCGCCCGTCGCCAGCAGCTCGTGTCCGCCGGCCGACGGCGGAGCGACACACGGGATCCCGCATGCCATCGCCTCCAGCAGGCAGTTGGGCATGCCCTCGCGGTCGGAGACGAGCGCGAACACGTCCGCCGCCGCCAGCGGCTCGCGCACGTCGGGCACGGCCCCGGTGACGGTCACGCGCTCGCGCACGCCCCGCTCCGACGCGAGACGCTGGAGCTCCGCGCCATGCCCGGCGCCCGGGTTGGGGTCGCCTCCCACGATCAGCAGGTGCAACTCGCGTCCCGCGCCGACGAGCGCGGCCTGGGCGCCGATCAGGCGGTCCAGGCGCTTGCGCGGTTCGATGTGCCCGGAAAAGGCGACGACGACCTGCCGCTCGTCCACGCCGAGCGCTTCGCGGGCGCGCCGTCGGTGAGCGGGCTCCGCCGGCCGGAACCGGTCGAGATCGACCGGCACCGGGATGACGCGCGGCTCGGAAACGCCGAAGCCGCGGAGCTCGTCGGCCATGCCCGGCGTGAGCACGACGTTCGCGACGCGCCGCACGGCGAACCGCCGGAGCGCGGCCAGCGGGCGCCGGGCGCGCGTGCGGCCGCGCAGTGCGAGCTGGGCGTCGCCGTCCGTCACCCAGAGCAGCGCGGCTCGCTTCCAGACGCCGGCCAACGCGGCGCTGAGCAGGAAGTCGGGGTGCATGACGGCCTGGACGGCGACCAGCTCGCCGCGCCGGCGGCGCAGGAAGCCGGCCCAGCGGCACAGCGCCCAGAGCTTGCCGGCGGCGCCGAGGCCCCGGGGGCCCACGCGGACGACGCGCACGCCGTCGCGCTCCTCGGTGGCGGGGAGCTCGTCGTCGTGGCGGCGGGTGAGCACGGTGACGTCGAAGCCGCGGCGGCGAAGCTCCCGCGCCTGGTTGGCCGTCTGCCTGACCGTTCCGCCGACGGCGGGCTCGAAGGTCGACACCAGGAAGACGATCGATCCGCGGGTCATGACGGCACGCCCTCGGCCTGCAGGCGCTCGACGGCGTCCAGGAACGGCGCGGAGACGCTCGCGCTGCGCTCGCGCAGCTCACCCAGCGGTCGCGGAGGCCGGGACCGGGCGTCGACGCGGCGCACGTCGTCGGCCGAGTCCAGGCGCCTCATCCGGCCCTCCCCCTCCAGCCAGCGGTCGACCGCCGGCCGCGGGCCCGCGAACACGCTGCGGGTGGGAATGCCCAACAGGGCCGCCTCGCGCGTCATCGTCCCGCCGGCGCCCACCACGAGGTCGGCCTCGTACATGAGCGAGCGGGCGTCCAGGGCTCGCTCCGGAACGACGCAGTTGGGGAGACGCAGCGCCTCGATGGCCCGCCGCTGCTCCGGATGGCGCGCCAGGGCCACGCAGCGCACGCGCTCGTCGTGCCCGAGCATGCGGAGCGCCTCGAGGAACAGGGGGTTGCCCAGCCGGTGATATGCCGCGCGGCTCGGCGGGCTGCGCAGCACCACGAGCGGACGGTCGGCCTCCCGCTCGAGCGCGAGCGCCGTGAGCACGGCCGGGTCCGGCTCGAAGTCCGCCAGGTAGAGCTCCTCCTTGAGCCCGCCGTAGAAGATCGTCTTCGACGGAACGGCGCCCTGCCGATCCATTCCCGAATCCCGCAGCGCCTCGGGCAGCAGGACGAGATCGGCCAGCCGGAAGGCCAGGTGGTTGGCCGGCTGGTGCTCGTAGTCCATCGTCGTGATGCGGGGCACGCGGACGATCGACGCCGCCAGCAGCTGCCCGTAGGAGTTGTGGGACAGGGCCAGCTCGGGCCGGTGGCGGCGGGCCCAGCGGACGAGGCCGGCCACGCGCCCGGCCATCACGCGCGCCTTGCCGACCCGGGACCGGGGGCTGGCGCCACCGACCACCTCGACGTCGGGCCAGCGCTCGCGCGCCAGCTCGACCGTCTGGGCGTTGTCGCGCGCCGTGACCGCGATGGTGTGACCGGACTCTTCGAGCCGGCGCGCCAGCGGCGCGAAGAACAACGGGTGCGGCGAGTTGGCGAGGTCGATCCAGACCCTCATCGCCGACCACCGACTCGTGGGCGCCGGGCGAGCGCCGGCGCGAACCGATCCCGGACCTCGACGGCCAGGCGCCGCGCCACGGGCCACAGCTCGGCGGGCGGACGCGTCCCGTTGAGCGCGGACCGGTGTTCGCGCTCGCGCAGGGCGATCCGCGTCGGTCCCGGCGCGACCGGGACGCAGTCTTCGAGGGAGCGACGCTCCGCCGCGCCCCCGGCGGCCTCGCCGCCGGCATGGATCTGCACGTCCGTCTGCCCGGTGAGCCCGTCCGGCAGCTCGACCACGAGCTCGTCGACGCCGTCGGGCACGTCGACCTCCACGTCGCGCGAGTACGGGCGCACGCGCAGCCGGCGCCCCTCCCGCCGGCTCAGCAGGTTGGAGCGTGCGATGGCGCCCAGGGACTCCCAGCGCACCGGTCCGAGATCGTTGATCTCGCGCGCGGCCTCCGCCAGAACCCGCAGCCCGTGGCGGAGATCGCCGTGGTGGCCGTACACGACCAGCGGCCGATCCAGGTACGCGGTGAGCGCCAGGTCGGCGGGGGAGGCGGCCAGCTTGTGGCGGCCGATCACGGGAAAGCCGCGCACCCAGTCCCCGGGTGCGGTGCAGGCCAGCGGGCGGCTCGCCGGCGGGCGGTCGCGCCACGGGTGGGGGCGATTCATGCACATCGCCGCGATCTCGGTGCGCCGCAGCGCGTCGAGGGTCACCGGCGCGCAGGACCCATGGGGCGGTGCCATGACCGGCGAGACGTCCAGCCCCGCGCGCCGCTCGAACGCGCGCACGCGCGCAACCGCGCGCTCGAGGTCGTGGACCGCGGCACCGAGCGTCCGTGGGCGGGCGAGCTCCTCGCGCACGTGCGTGTGACCGTGGAAGAGCAGGGACAGCCGCTCGCTGCGGCGGAACGTGTCGGCCGCGCGGGGATGGGCGAACCAACCGTCGAGCGGGACCATCGCGATGGCGAGGTGGTAGCCGTGCTCGGCGGCGGCCCGGTCGGCGTCGGCGAAGTCGAGGTAGCCATACGAGGGCCAGTGCAGGTTGGGGTCGTCCACGACCAGCGCGGCGCGCAGGGGCGGCGACTCCCACGCGGACGCCGCCGTCCACCGCCGCAGCGCATCGATCAGCGCCAGGACCGCCAGGAACCGGCCGTCGCGAAACGCGTCGCGGACGCCGGCGTCCGGCGCCAGCGGCTCCGGCGCCGCCGCCAGGTCGACGCGGTGCGCCTCGGCCGCGGCGGCGACCCACAGCGGGCCGTCTGGCCCTTCGGCGAGCACGGCCTCCCCGGGTCGAGCGGGCACGGCCGCGCCGCGCGCGCGATGGTCCTCGAGCCGCCGCCCGCGCAGCCGCGGGTCGACCCGCGCGTCGCCGCCGAGCCGGACCTCGGCCCGCGTTCCACGCGACGCGCTCTCGACGAACACGAGCCCGGTGTGCAGCGCATCCCTGGCCTCCTCCGCCGCGGTGGCGTCGGCCGCGAACACGATCGCGGGCGCGGACTCCGCGCCGGCGTCCGCCGGCTCGGGCACGAAGCGGACGGGGAACCAGCGGCTGAGCGCGTCCAGCAGCCGGGCGTGGCGGGCCAGGGCCGCCGCGGGGCGGACGTGCACGTCGATCGTCTCGTGGCCGGCGCGAGGTTCAGCCGGCATGGGCGGGCACCGCCTCGATGGTCTCGGTCGCCTCGTCACGCCGGGCCCGGAGGTCGGGCGCGAGCATGAGCCCGGCCAGCGCCCACAGGACGTGCGGCAGGCCGGTGTCGATGAAGTAGGGCTCGACGAGGTGCATGGGTATTAGCAGCACCACCAGCACCGCCACCGCGCGGGCGGCGACGACGCGGTCGGGCGCCGGGTCGCGTGCCGCCACTCGGCGGGCGGCGACGAACAGCGCGCCCATCAATCCGAGGAAGGCGAGCAGCAGCGGGACCCCGCCTCGCAGCAGGAGCGTGATGTACAGGGACTCCGTGAACTTCCACGTGATCTGCTGCGGCAGGTCCGGCCCGTATCCCGTCAGCCAGCGCCCGGACAGGGCCGGTAGGTACTGGCGCTCCCACACCCCGGCTCGGTACTGCAGGGACCCCGGTATGTAGGGACTGACGCTGGCGCCGGGCGCCCGCGTGTACTCCTGCGAGTAGCGCTGCGAGATCTGTGGCCCGAGCACGATGGCTCCGACGGCGAGCACGGCGGCGAGCCAGATCACCGCATGCCGGAGGCGCCCGGCGCGCCATGCGAGCACGACGGCGCCGACGCCCGCCGCGATGACCGGGGTGGCCGTCGATGCGGACAGCAGGCCGCCGACGGCGGCCAGGGTCACGATCAGCAGAGCGCCGCGGGACAGGACCCGGGCCCGCGAGTCGAGCCACATTCCGACCGCCAGCAGGACGATGGCCAGCTCGAACCCGCCGAGCATGTGGGGATGGGCGAACGGCCCGGTGGCGCGGCCCACGCCCTGTTGGAGGTAGTAGTCGAAGACTCCCTGCGGCGTCGCGTCCGTCACCGAGGACAGGACGTCGCGCACGCCCGGGACGCCGGCCGCCTGCATGACCGCGGACAGCGACACGGGGACGCTGACGATCAGCAGCAGCGCCAGCGCGCGGCGCCGCTGCTCGGCGGTGTGCAGTCCGGTGAGGACCGCGCGGTAGAGCAGGAGGTACTGGAACGGACCGAACAGCGTTCCCAGGTTGTCCGACGTCAGCGCCCCGCCGCGACCGAGCAGGTCGGCGCCCCCGAGTGCGGCGGTGGCGACGCAGTAGGTCAGGGCCACCCAATCGAACGTGCGCCATCGGGGAGCCGCGCGCCGGTCGGCCGTGACGAGGATCAGCGTCGAGATGCCGACGATCAGGACCTCCGAGATCCGCAGCCCGGGGACCGGCAGCCCCCGCTTGAGGCCCGCGGTGGCCGGTACCAGGCCCACGAGCGCGAACGCGCCGACGGCGGGCCAGCGCAGCACGGCCAGCCCGCCCATCGCCACGCCGAGTCCGGCCAGGCCGGCCACCGGCCCGGCGTAGGCGGCGGCACCGACCACGGCGCTCGCCACGATCGCGTAGCACGCCAACGCGAGGCCGGGCCGGCGAAAGGCCGACACGTCCAGCAGGGGCCGCGCGCGCGGTCCGGCCGCCAGCGTCGGCGGCGCCGTTGAGACGACGGACGCCATCTGGGTCAGCCGGTGTGGACGAGCTCGCGGTCGGCCGCGCGGTGACGGCGCCGCGTCAGCGGGCCGTCCTTGATCAGCAGCGCCCACGCCGGCCGCACGCCGAACCGGCGCAGCACCGCCGCGGCGCTGCGGACGCGCCGCACCCGGCTCCCGGGGCTGGCCACGACGACGATCAGGTCGCACGAGAGCGCCAGCGCCTCACCGGCGGCCGCCGACTCGGGCGCCCCTCCCACGACGAGCGTCGCGGCGTCGGGCGGCTCGGACGAGTCCGCGTGACCATGTCCGTTGGACTGCATCGTGGACACCATGGCCGCCGCGTCGCCCGCCTCGACGATCGACACCCACCGGCCGATCGAGCCGGCACCCGCCTGGATGCGGATCGCGGCGTGGCGGGCGGCGCCGAACAGGTCGGACGTCAGCGGCACGATCCCGATGCGCGGCGAGGGGGCCTCGGCCAGGCGCGTCCAGCGCTCCAGCAGCGCCCCCACCGCCGGCTCCGGGAGGTCGTCGAGCGCCGATCCCGGCACCGCCAGGACATCGGACAGCTCCTCGCGGCGCCCGATCCGGCCGTCCGAACGCTCCCAGGCGAGCAGGAGAACGATCCCCAGCACGATGCCGAGGACGACACCGACCGGCACCGCCACGGACGAGGCCGGCACGGCCGCGGCCGGCCGCCGCGGCGGACGGACGAGGCTCAGCGAGCGCGCCGGAAGGTTCGGCGAGGCCGCCGGCCGCTGCGTCACCGCCGCCGCGAGCGCCTGCGCCCCGCGCAGCGCCGACCCCGGGTCGTCGCCCTTGTAGCGCAGGCGCAGCACGGCGGCGTCGGTGTCGTTGACGACCGTGACGCGGTTGGCGACGTCGGACACCGGCCGCCGTGTGGCGGCCGCGACGCGCTGCAGGACGCGCTGGTCGGACGGGATGACGCCGGCATAGGTGATCGCCAGCTTCGTGGCGTCGTTCGCGTTGCCCAGCTTGCCCGCGGGGACAACGGCGACCGCCTCCGAGGTGTACTGGTCGTGGCGCAGGCGGCTGATGCCGTACGCGGCCGCCCCCGCGATCGCGGCGCACAGGAGCACGATCCAGCCGCGGCGCAGCAGCGCGCCCGCGGACAGGGTGGTTGGATGCACCTCCGACCGCGTCATCGTGCGCGCTCCGGCGTCGTGGGTTCACGTGTCGTGTTCACGGTTGCTCCTTTCCGATGGGGCCCGCGCGAACGCGAGGCCTCCAGCCAGTCGCGAAGGATTTGTTCCTGCCGTTGCCAGCGTGCGCGCTGGAGGTCCTCCGCCGGTCGCGCCGCCTGGCGCAGCCGGTCGTGATCCGCGAGGGCCTCGCGAACCGCTGCCGCGAGATCCTCGGCGCGATGCCCGGTGTGCACCGCGTAGGGGAAGACGTTTCGCAGCACCGGCCAGTCGCTGACGACCAGGGGCCGGCCGGCGTAGACGGCCTCGTACCCGGCGCGAACGACCGAATTGCGCTCCGTGGTCAGAGCGAGAACAAGGTCCGCCTCGGCGAGCTCGCGCGCATAGCCGTCCAGCGGCAGGAATCCGACCAGGGTCACGTTCGGGGGCATCGCGTCACGCAGGCCCGGCGGCGCCTTGCGCAGGTCCCCCGTGAGGCGGAAGTCGACGTCGGGCAGCCGCCGCGCCGCCTCGGCCACCTCGTCGACCGGCTCGTCCGAGCCGAACGTGCCGACGAACAGCACGACCGGGCGCGCGCGGGGCGGCCCGGCGGGCGCGATGTCCCAGGGCGGCGGAGCCTCGTGGACCGGCGCTGCCCGGCCTCCCCAGTCGTCCACGGCTTCGACGAGCTCGGGCGCCGTGACCATGACGCCGTCGGCCCGCCGGGCGATCCAGCGGTGCACCGGCAGCATCACGGCGGCGACCCGATCGTCCTTGAGCCCGAACGCGCTGGGATGGCTGTCCAGCACGAGCGGCGACCGGGTGACCCGCGAGTAGACCAACGCGATGGCCGCGGCGAAGATCGGAGGATTGGTCACGATCACCGCGCGCGGTCGGCGGCGCAGCAGGTACCGGACGGTCCGCACGCCGCTCAGCAACCAGCGCAGCGGCACGAACTTGGAGGACACGCCGGGCAGCGCATAGAAGCAGCGTGCTTCGCCGCCGACCGCGCGCGCGATCTCGGCCGAGCGACCGGACACGGAGCTCCAGGCGATGAACGAGACGTCGGCCCGGGCCATCTAGTTCACCCCTCGCCGGGAGACGACGGCGGGGAGGGTCCGGATCAGCAGCCGGACGTCGGTCCACAGCGACCAGTTCGTGACGTAGAGGTAGTCGAGGCGCATCATCTCGTCGAACGGGATCCGGGTGCGGCCGAGCACCTGCCACAGGCCGGTGAGGCCGGGAGTGAGGTCGATGCGGCTGCGCGCGTGGCCGCTGACCTGGCGATCCTCGGCATCGATGAGGGGGCGCGGGCCCACGAGGCTCATCTCCCCGCGGAGCACGTTCCACAGCTGCGGCAGCTCGTCGAGGCTCGTGCGCCGGAGAACCCGACCCACCGCGGTGATGCGGGGATCGTGATCGAGCTTGAGCCAGTGGGGGTCGCTGCTGTCGGCCAGCAGGTCCTTCCGGCGCTTCTCGGCGTCGGCGACCATGGTCCGGAACTTGAGGAGGGCGAACGGCCCGCCACCCCGGCCGACGCGAGTCTGGCGGAACAGCGCCGGACCGCGCGACGTGAGCCGGACGGCCAGCGCGATGGCCAGGAGGAGCGGGGCCAACAGGACCAGCAGGACGGCCGAGCCGACGACGTCCATGCCGCGCTTGGCGATGCGCGACGTGCGCGAGAGAACCGGCGGGTTGACCGCCAGCAGCGTGACCCCCTCGACGTCGTCGACCTGGACCGACGGGCCCATGGCGTCGACCAGGTTGGGGACGAGGCTCACCTTCACCGACAGCTCCTTGCAGTCGTGCATCAACGCGAGCAGCAGGTCGCCGTGGAGCTCGCGGTGCGAGACGACGACGCGCTCCACGCGATGGAGGCGCAGCGCGGCGCGCAGGTCGAGGTCCTCGAGGCTCCCGATCCGGGGGAGCTCGGAGGGCTCGCCGTCGGCGGCCACGAGGCCGACGGGCTCAACCCCGTATTCGGGGTGGTCGCGCATCTTGCGCGCGATCCGCTCCATGCCGGCGGCGTCGCCGACCAAAAGGGCGCGTTCCGGGCCGAGCACCGCCATCGCCAGGCGCCGCGCGACGGCCCGGCAGAGGACCGTGGCCAGAAGGAGCGCACCGGCGAAGATCGCGATGCCCGACGGGTCGACCGTGTTCGTGCCGGTGATCCACAGGAGCGCCCACATGGCCGCGCTGCCCATGACCACGCCGTGCGCCAGCCCAGGTAGGTCGTCGATCCAGGTGTGGCTCATGCGCCGGATGTCGCGGTCGTAGAGGCCGTAGGACTTGAAGAGGAACAACCACGGGAGCACGCCCAGCAGCGCCCACGGGAGGGCGCCCGCCACCCGGGTGCCGGGCACCGCCGCGGCCAGGAGCAGCGCGACGACGAGCGCGAGCGCGTCCGCCGCGGCGAGCAGGCGCCGGACGGCGTAGTCGCGACGGCCATACCGGAGCGCGACCACGCCGCCGGGCGCCGGGCCCTCCCAGGGCAGCGGCGGCAGGACGGACACCAGCCGCGGTCGATGCGACGTCCGCTCGATCGTCGGTTGGGCCTGCCCGCTCACCGGACGACCTTCGGCTCGGCGGCGGCGTCGTCGACCCGCGGGTTCAGGTCGTGCAGCGTCTCGCGAGCGGGAAGCTGGATGGGACGGCCGCCCTCGTGCAGCGACCGGTCCGCGGCCTCGGTCACGCGCACCACGTTCTTGGCCAGCCGCGTGTGCTCGCGCATCGAGTCGCCCGCGCGCACGGCATGGGCGAAGTCGGCCAGCTCCATGCTCAGGGGCTCGTGCCCCGAGAGCTTCGGCGAGAGGATGTCCCCGGTGCGGTAGGAGAGCTGGTACTCGCCGAAGCTCTCCGGATCCTCGTAGACGACGCCGTGGTCGAACACCCTCACCGGCTCCGGCGCGCCGTCCTCGTAGACGACCATCTTCTCCCGGCCGACGAGGACGGTCCGCCGCAGCTTGCTGGGCGCCAGCCAGCTCAGCTCGATGTTGGCCACCACGCCCGAGGGGAACGTGAGCGCGACGAAGGCCACGTCGGGGATCCCCTCGACGATCGAGTCCCGGCCCACGGCGCGGACCGAGGTCGGGATCTCGCCGAGCCAGTACAGGAGGATCGAGAAGTCGTGGGGACCGAGGTCCCACACGACGCTGACGTCGCGCTGGTGCAGCCCGAGGTTCACGCGGCTCGAGGAGACGAAGAACAGCTCGCCGAGCACGTTGCGGTCGAGAAGGTCCTTCACCGCGGTGACCGGTGGGCTGTAGATGAACGTGTGCCCGCACATCAGCAGGCGGTCGTGCTCGTCCGCGACGTCGATGAGCTCCTCCGCCAGGGCACTGCTCGAGGCCAGCGGCTTCTCCACGAACGTGTGCTTGCCGGCCGCGATGCTGCGCGACGCGAGGTCGTAGTGGGTGAACACCGGCGTCGCGATGACCACGGCGTCGACGGCGTCGTCCTCGATCACCTCGTCGAACGACGTCGTCGTGAGGCAGTCGGGATGCCGGTCGCCGAAGCGGCGCAGACGCTCCTCATCGACGTCACAGAGCCACCGCACGGCGCATCCGTCGAGGTCGTTGAGCACGCGGAGGAGGTTCGGGCCCCAGTAGCCGAGGCCGACGACGGCGAAACGAGCGGTTTGGGATTTCATCGGTTGTCTCCGGCTGTCGTGAGGGCATGGGTCAGGGCTGCGGCCACGTGGTCGATCTCGAACGGCTCGAGCTCGGGGAACATGGGAAGCGAGAGCTCCTCGCGCGCCCACGCGTCGGCGTTCGGCGTGGCGGTGTGGCCCGGGGTCGCGGCGAAGGGGGGCTGGTCGCGCAGTGCCGGGGCGTAGTGGACGCCGGTCTGGACCCCGCGGTCGCGCAGGCGGTCGGCCACGGCGTCGCGATCGGCCACCCGGACCGGGAACAGGTGGTACACGCACTCGGCGCCGGGACGCTCCTCGAGCAGGCCGACCGTGTCGCCGAGCAGGGCGCGGTAGCGCTCCGCGTGCTCGCGGCGGCGGCGATTCCAGCCGTCGAGATGCGGGAGCTTCACCCGCAGGAGGGCGGCCTGGAGGCCGTCGAGCCGCTCGTTGGCGCCAATGCGGACATGCTCGCCCTTCGCTCGCTGGCCGAGGTTGCGGATCTCACGCGCTCGTTGCGCGAGGGCGCCGTCGTCGGTGGCGATCGCGCCCCCGTCGCCGAGCGCGCCGAGGTTCTTACTCGGGTAGAAGCTGAATGCCGCCGCGGTGCCGAGGGTCCCGACGCGATCCTCGCCGTCGTGCGCGCCGTGCGCCTGGGCGCAGTCCTCGATCACCGCGAGCCCGTGCTCGCGGGCCAGCGCCCGAACGGCGTCCATGCGGCACGGCTGCCCGTAGAGGTGAACGGGCAGCAGCGCGGCCGTGCGGTCGGTGATCGCCTGGGCCGCCGACCGGCAGTCGATGAGGCCGGTGCCGGCATCGACGTCGCAGAACACGGGAGTGGCCCCGGCCCGCGAGACGGCGAGCGCGGAGGCGATGTAGGTGTGCGCCGGGACGATGACCTCGTCGCCGGGCCCCACCCCCGCCGCCTCGAGGGCGATCGTCAATGCCGCGGTCCCGGAGGCCACGCCGACGCAGTGCGCGGCGCCGCAGTGGGCGGCGAACTCGGCCTCGAAGCTCTCGACCTCGCTGCCGAGGATGAACCCGCTCGTGTCGAGGACCCGTTCGAACGCGGCCGCCAGCGCGGCCCGCGATGGCCCGTGTGCCCGCGCGAGGTCCATGAACGGCACGGCGCCGTGGGACGGCTCGTGGCCAGCATCCGGGCGCGGACGTGCGTCCGCGTGTTGATCAAGCGAAGCGAAGCTCATCGTGCGGGGCCCCCGCCGACGGCACTCGAGCGGGAAGGAACGGGGAGACGAGTGCCTGGGCGCCTTAGGCGGGATTGCCCACCCATCCCAGAACGAAACGCCCGATTACGGTTCTTTAGCAACCTGGCGGCCCAGCACTCGGTTGCGGGCGAGTCGGGGCGGGGGGCTGCCGGAACGCGCTTCTAGCGCGCCGGAGCTGGGGCTTCAGTGGCGGCCGAGCTGCGCAGACCGCGTACCACGCCGCGGAAGTCCACGACAAGTGGCGCCTTGGCCACGACCGCCTCCAGATCGAGGTCGGGGTGCGCGGTGACGATCGCGGCGGCATCCGCTTCGCCGAGCGCCTCGTCGACCGAAACGCTCCGCAGGCCGAACTGCGGCAGCGCGGGCACGTAGTCGTCGTGGTACACGAGCCGGGCTCCGCGCTGGCGCAGCAGCTGCATCAGCTTCAGGGCGGGTGACTCGCGGAGATCCCCGACCCCGGGCTTGTAGCTGACGCCGAAGATCGCGACGGCGGAGCCGAAGAGCGGCTTGCCGGCGACGTCGAGCGCCCGGTCGATCCGCTCCAGGCAGTGATACGGCATCCCCTGGTTGATCTTCCCGGCCAGCTCGATGAACTCGGTGACGAGGTCGAACTCGCGGGCGCGCCACGACAGATAGAAGGGGTCGACCGGAAGGCAATGGCCTCCGAGGCCCGGCCCGGGGTCGAACCGCATGAAGCCGTAGGGCTTGGTCGCCGCCGCGTCGATCACCTCCCAGATGTCGATGCCCATGCGGTCGGCGAGGACCGCGAGCTCGTTCACGAGGGCGATGTTGACCGAACGAAAGATGTTCTCCAGCAGCTTGGAGAGCTCCGCCACCTCAGGCGATCCGACGGGCACGATGTGGTCGCAGACGCGGGCGTAGAGGTCGGCGGCGCGATCGCCGCAGGCGGGAGTCAGCCCGCCGACGACCTTCGGGGTCGTGCGCAGCGTGTGGTCCGTCCGGCCCGGATCGACGCGCTCGGGCGAGAAGGCGAGGTTGAAATCGCGGCCGGCGGTCAGCCCGGAGGTCTCGAGAAGGGTCAGGAGCCGTTCGCGGGTCGTGCCCGGATAGGTGGTTGATTCGAGCACCACGAGCTGCCTGGCCTGAAGCACCTCGGCGAGGGAGGCCGCGGTGTCGACCAGCGGCCCGAGGTCGGGCTCGCGGTTGGCGTTGAGCGGCGTCGGGACGCAGATCACGACGGCGTCCGCGCGCGCCAGGTCGGCGTAGCGCTCCGTGACCTCGAGCCGGTCCAGCGCCCGCTCGAGTCGCTCCGCCGAGATGTCCTCGACATGCGAGCGGCCGGCGCGCAGGGCCTCGACGCGCGCGCTGGAGATCTCGACCCCGACCACGTCGGAGCCGGCCTCCGCGAAGGCGACGGCGAGCGGCAGCCCGACGTACCCCAGCCCGATGATGCCCACCGTCATGACCCGACCGGGTTACCCCCGGGTCGGGCCGCGCTAAACCCGATGGCCGCCGCGGATCAGCGCGTGCAGGCCTGGATCTTCGTCACGTCGCCGGCCGCGCCCTGGATGCACCGGGCGATCCGCTGGGCCTTGGCGACCGCGTCCTGCGGATTGGACGGGAGCGAGGGCGGCCTGGCGGAACCGGACGAAGCGGCCCGTGCCGCGGCCTCACCCGGGAGGGCAACGGCGCCGCCGTTGAGGTTCGCCTGGTAGAGCGACCCGGACCCCGGCGTGCCGATGTTCACGCTCCACATGAACTTCCCGGTACCCGCGTCGAGGCTGAGAGTCATGAACTGGACGTCCTTGAGCGAGAGCGAGGCATTGCGGGCGTGGATCGCCGCGACGATCTTCTCCGGGGTCGCGGCCTCGAGCCGCGCGAGCGGGAAGACGTTGTCCGAGATCCGTCCGGGGCCGATCAGCCTGACGCCGAAGGAGTCCAGGGCGCCGCCCGAGCTGTAGGTCCAGCCCTGCGCGGAGCCCGAGTTCCCCCGACGGACCTGGAACTTGGCGGTGGCGGGCTCGAGCCGGAGGTCGAGCACCTGGCCGCTCTTGGGACGCACGGCGGCGATCGCCTTGGCGAAGTTCTCGGCGCGGATGAGCGAGGAGCCGTCGGCGGCGCTGGTGCCCGAGCCGCCGCCGCCCGCCTGCTCGATGCCCTTCACCGCGCCGCCGGCGCGGTTGACGAGGCGGTACACGCCGAAGCCGACGAGGACGAGCGCGATCAGTCCGCCGACGATGATCCTGATGGGGTTGCGTGCCAGCACTGGACCCTCCGTGTCGTGGTGGCCACCGTGGCGACTCTAATGCGCCGCGGTGCGTCCGTGGTGTGGGGAGAACCGGGCTGGCGAGGAGAACTTACGGAGCGGGCTGATCCGGCCGACCGTGCACTTGACGTCGCTATGCGATGTCGACCGCAATGTCGTCCTCGTCGACGTCCTGGTCGAGCCTCAGGGTGAGCGACCCGACCGGGGCGACGAGGATCGACAGGTTGACGCGTTCACCGCGCCTGGACTCGCGGCGGAACTCGCGGAGCACCAGCGCCCCGAGCGGCTGGCCGGCCCGAAACGACCCCGCCACCCTGGGCGCGAGTTGGCGGGGTATCCAGCCCGCCTGCGCGCGCCCCTCGGCGTCCCAGACGCCGACCGCATCGGGGTCGTGCTCGTTGTCGGGATCCGGACGCAGCCGCAGCGGCCGGCCGGGCGAGAACTGGTCCCCCTGGAGGGCCTCGTGCTTGAAGCCGGCGCCGGCAACGCGGGTGACGAGCACTCCGATCCGGTCGAGCTCGGGCGCGTCGCGAGCGAGGAACCGGCCCGTGGAGCTGTCGACGAGCTGATAGCCGCCGGCCCACCACGCGCTGCCGTCATCCCCGGTGAACCTGCCGTCGTCGACGATGGCATCGAGGGTGAGGTCTCGGGACATGAGGAATTCTCACTGCGGGGCAGGGACTCGAACCCCGATAACTGGCACCAGAAGCCAGCGTCTTGCCATTAGACGACCCCGCACGGCAACTGCCCACAGGATAACCCCGGACCGCGGAAACGCCTACGCCGCCACGACCCGCAAGCCCGCCTGGCCGCAGGCGTCGAGCACGCGCGGGAGCGCCGCCGCGGTCTTCTGCCACGAGCCGATCGCGCTGTAGTAATCGGCGTCGTGGAGCAGCAGCACGTCGCCGCCGCGCAAACCGTCGGTGACCGCCGCGGCAATCGACTCCGGCGTCGCGCGGCGCTCCCAGTCGCGCCCCCAGCGGGTCCACAGCAGCGGCGTCCATGCCCGCGCGCGGGCGAAGCGCAGCGCGGCCGCGTTGAACACGCCGTAGGGCGGGCGGTACAGGCGGGGTTCGCGCTGTGACGCGTCTGCGATCACGGCCTCCGCGCGGCGGAGGTCGTCGGCCACCTGCCACGGCGCCAGGCGCAGCATGTTCCGGTGGCGACGGCAGTGCACGGCGACGTCGTGGCCGGCCGCCACGATCTCGGCGGCCAGCGCGGGACGCTCCTCGACCTGCTCGCCGGCGAGGAAGAAGGTCGCCCGCGCATCCGCCTCGCGGAGCAGCTCGAGGACCGCCGGCGTTCCCTGCGGATGCGGGCCGTCGTCGAAGGTCAGCGCGACCGCGCCCTCGTCGTCGATCGCGTCGGCGACGCCCAGCGGGCGACGCAGTGGCGGCACCGCCGCGGAGAGCCCGGGCGCGAGGTACCCGACGAGCATCCCGGCGGCGAACACGCCCACCCCGGCGCCGCGGCTATGGTGCCGGATGCGCATGAACGGTGAGCTCATCCTCGGCATGGTGGCCGCCTTCGCGGCGTCCGCAGCGTACAACGTCGCCATCGCGCTCCAGGCGCTGGAGGCCCGCCAGGTGCCGGAGGAGCACGGCCTGCGGCTCTCGCTGCTGCTGCGGTTGCTGCGACGTCCGCGCTGGCTCGCCGGCGCGGCGCTGAACTTCCTCGGCTGGCCGCTGCAGACGGTCGCGCTCCTGCTCGCCCCCCTCACGCTCGTCCAGCCCTGCCTCGCCGCCGGGCTCCTGCTGCTGCTCGCGATCGGCTCGCGCCGGCTGCACGAGCACGTGGGCCGGCGCGAGGTGATCGCGATCGCCGCGATCATCGTGGGCGTCGTCGTGCTCGCCGTCGCCTCGCCGCACCGCAGCGACGGAAACGCCGGGGCGGGCACGCTCATCGTCGTGCTCGGCATTCTGGGCGTGCTCGCGATGCTGCCCTACCTGATGAGCCGGTTCCGCCGGTCGACGGGTCTGCCGGTCGCCATCAGCGCGGGCCTGGCGTTCGCGTGGAGCGGGATCTCGACCAAGCTGCTCTCCGATGCGCTGAGCACCGGCAACTGGACGGGAATCCTCGGCTGGGCCGCCGCCACCGGCATCGCGGCGGCGCTGGGCACGGCCAGCGAGATGACCGCGCTGCAGTCGCGCGGAGCGACCGAGGTCGCTCCTCTCGTGTTCGTGATCCAGCTGCTCGTGCCCGCCCTGCTCGCGCCGGTCCTGGTTCAGGAGTCCTGGGACTCGACTCCGCTCGGGGGCGTCGTGCTGCTGATCGGACTGCTGATCGTCTCGGCCGGCGCGTTCCTGCTGGCCAGCTCGAGGATCGTTCAGGCCTTCACCGCCGGCGAGCCGGCCAGGTCGTCCACGGAGACCGGCGACAGCCCGTCGCGCGAGAGCTCGGAGAGCAGTGCGTCGAAGGACACCATCGAGCCGGACGAGCGCGGGTCGAGCGTCACCACGACGACCTGACCCCGCCGGACATGGCGGTTGACCAGCGGCGAGGGGAGCTTGATCCGTACCGCGCCGTCCACCGGCTTGGCGCCGAGGGTGCGGCCGTACAGGTACTCGCCGAGGTTGAACCCCTTGGTCGGCGTGAGGAAGTAGAAGTGCTTGGGGAGGCCGAGCACCCGTCGGTCCTGCTTGAGGATGCGGCGCGTCTTGAGCCAGTGCATGGCCTTGCCGCGGGTCAGCTCGGGGACGACGTCGTCGCCCGCGCCCGCGAGGGCGGCCAGTTCGCTCCGGCCGGGCGTCCGCGTGACGGCGAACGAGGCGTGGCCGCCGCGGGCCGCGAGCTCACGGCGGACCTCGCCGATGGATCGCTGCGGCACGCGCAGGACGAGCGCGACCTGCTGGCGCTGTGTCTCGACCCGCGTGAGCGGCTTGGCATGCAGGACCTTGGAGGCAAGCGAGTACGCCGCGCCGCTGTTGAGGCTCCAGCCGATGGCGAGCACCCCGAGCGCGGAACTCATCGCCACGCGTTGGGTGCGCATCAGCCACGCCGGGCGCGGCTGCACGCGGGCTGTCTGGTCGAGCACGAGCGGCGCCGCCGCGGGCGCGGGCGGCACCTGCGGCACCGGCCACGGGTTGACGGGGTCGAAGATCTTGTGCAGAGCGGCGCTCAGCTCGAGGAGTGACTCGGCGCGCTGCCCGAGGCCCTGGGTCTCGGCGATGCGCGCGTTCACCCGCGAGTGGCCCCACGGGGCGCCGTAGGAGATCACGGGGCACTCGCGGAGCAGCGCCTCGAGCGCGGTCACGCCGCCCGTCGAGTGGATGATCGCGTCGGCGGCGCCCATGAGGTCGCTCATTTCCTTGGTGAATCCGAGCACACGCACCCGCGGCTCGTGCCCAAAGGTGCGGTCGAGGCGCTCCTGGGCCTCCTCGTTGCGCCCGGCGAGCACGACCACCAGTGAGTCCGGCACGCTCTCGAGGGCGGTCTGCACAGCTCCGTCGAGGTCGCCGACGCCCCAGCCGCCACCGGATACCAGGACGATCGGGTTGTCCCGCGGCAGGTCGAGCCGCCGGCGCGCTTCCGTACGGTCACAGGGCTCGAGGAACTGCGGTGAGACCAGCGGGCGCACACGCACAACGCTGCCCGGACCCGTGATCGGCTCGATCCGCTCGACCGCCTGCTCGTAGCAGACGAGGTGCATGTCGCAGTGGCGATGGGCCCAGAGGATGTGGTCGGCGAGATCGGTGATCGTGGCGACCACGGGCACGTCGATCTTGCCCCGGCGGCGCAGGATCCCGAGGATGTTGGTCAGGGACGGGTGCGTGGAGACGATGACGTCAGGGTCGCGTTCGCGCACGCGGCGGAGCATGCGCCGGGCACCGATGAGGCTCAGGCAGCGCAAACCCAC
>DASYIJ010000195.1:0-7519 GCA_035997675.1 Solirubrobacteraceae bacterium | reverse complement strand
GTCGAGCCCGAGTCGCCCGACGAGCTGAGCCTCGGCCAGACCCTCGACGCGGTCCTGCGCCAGCTCGCGCTGATGATCGTGCACGACGGCGAGGGGGCCAAGCGCGTGGGCCGCGTCGTCGTGCGCGGCGGCCACGACCTGCACGTCGAGGGCGCCGCTCGCGCCGTCGCGAATTCCCCCCTGGTCAAGACTGCGCTGTACGGCGGCGACCCGAACTGGGGCCGGATCGCGCAGTCCGTCGGCATGGCGCTGCCGGGCACGGCGCCGCTCCCCTACGACATCGAGGTCGAGGGCATCCAGGTGTGCGCGGGCGGCGTCGGGCTCGACTACGACGAGGCGGCCCTCGTGGAGGCCGTCCGCCGCGACGAGGTCGAGTATGTCGTCGGCCTGCCGGGCTCGGGCCACGAGACGGAGGTCTTCTTCTCCGACCTGAGCCACGGGTACGTGACCATCAACGCGGAGTACACGACATGAGCACCCCGCTGCCCATCCCGCCCCGCGACGTCGGCACGCTGCTCGAGGCGCTGCCCTACATCCGCGACTTCCATGGCAAGACGATCGTCATCAAGTACGGGGGCGCCGCCATGGAGGACCGGGCCCTGCGCGAGGACTTCGCCCGCGACGTCGTGCTGCTCAAGTACGTGGGGCTCAACCCGATCGTCGTCCACGGCGGCGGTCCGGAGATCACCGACTACATGGACCGCCTCGGGCTCACGGTGGAGTTCGTCGACGGCCTGCGCGTGTCCAACCAGGCCACCGTCGAGGTGGCCAAGATGGTCCTGATCGGCAAGGTCAACAAGGACATCGTCCTGCGGCTCGGACGCCACGGCCAGCGGGCGGTCGGGCTGTCCGGCGACGACGGCCTGCTCTTCCGCGCCAAGCGCCAGACCGCGCCGGGCGGCCAGGACATCGGGTTCGTGGGGCGCATCGAGCAGGTCGACGTGGACGTCATCAACCACGTCGCCGAGGACTACATCCCGGTCGTGGCCTCCGTCGGCGCCGATCGCGAGGGCGTCTCGCACAACATCAACGCCGACGAGGCCGCGGGCGCCGTCGCCGGCGCGCTGGGCGCCTACAAGCTGATGTTCCTCACCGACGTCGAGGGGTGGCTGCGCGACCCCGCCGACCCGACGAGCATCGTCTCCGAGGCGTCGGCCGCCGAGGTGAAGGAGGCGCTCCCGTCGGTGGGCGGCGGGATGCGTCCCAAGCTGCAGGCCTGCGTCGACGCGATCGCCGGCGGGGTCACCTTCTCGCACATCGTCGACGGGCGCCTGCCGCATTCGCTGCTGCTCGAGCTGTTCACCGACGCGGGCATCGGGACCAAGATCGCGGCATGACCCTGTCCGAGCTTCAGGCGCTCGAGCGCGAGCGCGTCATCCCCTCCTACGCGCGCTTCCCCGTCGAGTTCGTGCGCGGCGAGGGCGCGCGCCTCTGGGACGACGAGGGCAACGAGTACCTCGACTTCCTCGCCGGCATCAGCGTGTCGAGCGTCGGCCACTGCCACCCGGCGGTGGTCGCCGCCGTCCGCGAGCAGGCCGGCCGGCTCATGCACGTGACGAACCTCTTCTACACCGAGCCGCCGATGCGGCTGGCCGCCCGGCTGTCCGAGCGCTCGCTCGGCGGCAAGGTGTTCTTCTCGAACTCCGGCACCGAGGCCATCGAGGCCGCGATCAAGCTCGCGCGCAAGGCGCGCCGCGGCGGCAGGATCGTCGTCGCCGAGCAGGCGTTCCACGGTCGTACCTACGGGGCGCTCTCGGCCACGCCACAGGAGTCAAAGCAGGAGCCCTTTGCGCCGCTCGTGCCCGGATTCGTCGTCGTCCCGAAGGACCCGGCGGCTCTCGACGCGGCCGTCGACGAGGACACGGCCGCGGTGTTGCTCGAGCCGGTCCAGGGCGAGACCGGCATCAACGTCCTGCCCGACGAGCTGCTTCGCACGGCCCGGGCCGCCTGCGACCGGACCGGGGCGGCGCTGATATTCGACGAGATCCAATGCGGCCTCGGGCGCACCGGGACGCTGTGGGCGCACGAGCACTCCGGCGTGATCCCCGACGCGATGACCGTGGCCAAGGCGCTGGGCGGCGGGATGCCGATCGGCGCCCTGATCACGGGGCCGCGGCTGGCCGACGTCTTCGAGCCCGGAGATCACGGGTCGACGTTCGCCGGCGGCCCCGTCGTGGCGGCCGCCGGCCTTGCCGTGCTCGACGTCGTGGACAACGAGGCATTGCTCGTCCGGGTGCGCGAGCTGGGGGAGCGCCTCGCCGCCGGCCTGGCCGAGCTGCCCGGCGTCCGCGAGGTCCGGGGCCGCGGCCTGATGCGGGCGATCGAGGTCGACGGCGCCCCGGGGGTCGTCCGCCGCGCCCTGTTCGAGCGGCGGCTCGTGCTCAACGCCACGGGTCCGACCACGGTCCGCTTCCTGCCGCCGCTCACGGTCGACGAGGCGGAGATCGACGACGCGCTGACCCGGATGGGCGAGCTCCTCGCCTGACCGGGGTCCGGCGGATACGCCCTAAGCTTCCCGCGCCCATGGCCGAGCCCGACGACTTCCCACCCACGACCGCCTCCTACGAGGCGGAGCCCGGCGACGTGCACCGGGTGCTGCTCCTGTACTCGGGAGGGCTGGACACGAGCGTGATGCTCAAGTGGATCCAGGAGCGCTACGAGGCCGAGGTCGTGGCCCTCACCGTCAACCTCGGGCAGCCCGGCGAGGACTACGCGGTGATCGAGGGCAAGGCGAAGCAGCTCGGCGCTCTCGAGTGCCACGTGGTGGACGCGCGCGAGGAGTTCGCGCGCGAATACGTGGCGCCGGCGATCCGGGCCAACGCGCTGTACGGCGGCGGCTACCCGCTCTTCACGGCGCTCGGCCGGCCGCTGATCGCGAAGCTCGCGGTGGAGTACGCCCGCCGGTCGGGCTGCGACACGATCGCCCACGGCTGCACCGGGAAGGGCAACGACCAGGTGCGCATCGAGGCCACCGTGGCCACGCTGGCGCCCGAGCTGAAGGTGATCGCGCCGGTGCGCTCCTGGCAGATGGGCCGGGAGGAGGAGGTCGCCTACGCGCGCGAGCACGGCATCCCGGTCAAAGGCGGAACCGAGGTCGCGCCCTACTCGATCGACGACAACCTGTGGGGGCGCAGCTCCGAGGGCCGCTGGATCGAGGACCTCGACCACGCGCCCGAGGACGACGTCTTCCAGCTCGTGACCCGGCCGGAGGAGGCGCCCGACGAGCCGGAGGTCGTCGAGGTGACCTTCGAGCGGGGGCTTCCCGTGGCGCTGAACGGGGAGCGGCTCGACCTGGTCCCGCTGCTCGAGCGCGCCGCCGAGATCGGCGCGCGCCACGGCGTCGGGATCGTGGACCACATCGAGGACCGCATCGTGGGCCTCAAGGTGCGCGACATCTACGAGGTCCCGGCCGCGGCGATCATCCTCCCCGCCCACCAGGAGCTCGAGAAGCTCGTCGGCACGATCCACCAGAACCAGTTCAAGCCCCAGCTCGACCGCCAATGGGCGTACCTCGTGTACGCGGGTCTGTGGTGGGAGCCGCTGCGCACCGACCTCGACGCCTACGTCGAGCACGTCAACGAGTACGTCACCGGGACGATCGGGATGAAGCTCTACAAGGGCTCCGCCCGGGTGGTCACGCGCGAGTCGCCCAACGCGGTCTACGACGCGGCGCTGGCGAGCTTCGCCGAGTCCGGGGGCCTGTTCTCGCAGACCGCCTCGCCTGGCTTCATCGAGCTGTGGTCGCTGCAGTCGCGGCTGGCGTGGCGACTGCGCCACGACGATTGAGCGGGCGGGGCTCGGGTACGATCGTCCCGTGAGACGCGCCGGCTACCAGCTCCTCGGATTCGCGGTTTGGAAGATCGCGGTCCGCGCATTGCGACGCCGGGCCGGCGACGCCCCCAAGAAGCTTGCCGCGGGCGCGGTGCTCGCGGTCGTCGTCGCCGGGCTCGTGCTCGCCCTGCGCCGCGGCGGCGGCGACGAAGACTGAGCGCCCCGCGCGCTTCGCAAATCGCGGATTGCGTCCGGGCGCAGGCCTAGCCTGAGCCGCCATGGAGGAACCCGGCTCGCGCTCCGCCGAGGCGGCGGGGCTGCGCATCGACGCGGTCGAGGTGCTGCCGACCGATCTGCGGGCGGTGCTGCTGCGCGTGGCTGGAGCGTGGCAGGGGCCGCCCCCCGAGCGCCTGTCCGCCCCCGTGCTCGTGCTGCGCGGACCCGACCGCCGGCATCGCATCGACGCCCTGCCCGAGACGTCGGGCGCCGCCGCGCGTGCCGCGCCCGAGAGCCAGCCTTTCCGCGCCGCGTTCTCGGTCCCCGACCAGCTCGCGGCGCTCCTTGACGAGTCCATCGAGCTCGACCTCGGATCGCTGATCGTCCGCCTGCCGTCGCCCACCGCGTTCGGCGAGGAGGTGGAGGGGGCCGAGACGGAGGGCACGGTGGTCGATCCCGCCGTGCTGGCCGAGCGCCGGGCGCGGCGCGCGGAGCTCGCCGATGAGGCCAACCTCCGGCGCGCGGGCGAGGCCGAGCAGACCGCCGCGCAGCTCGAGGGCGAGCTGGCCAAGCTCGAGCTGCGGCTCGCGGCGGCGGCCGAGGAGCGCAGGCAGTTGGAGGCGCGGCTGGCCGCCCGCGAGGACGACGCGCGCGAGGGTGAGGACCTCCGCGAGCGCCTGCGGGAGGTCGACGAGCGCGAACGGGTGCTGGCCGAGCGGGCCGACGCGGTCGCGCGGGCCGAGGAGGAGACGAGGGCCGCGCGGGCAGACCTCGACCGGGCGATGGCCCGCGCGCGGGCGATGCGGCGTGAGCTCGTGCTCATGCGGCGCGAGCTCGAGGCGCCGGTGGCCGGCGACCTCGCCCGCGCGCAGGCGGAGACGGCCGACCAGGCGGGCGCGCTCGCGACGGCCGAACACGCGATCGCCGCGGCGCGCGACGCCGTCGCCGTTGTGGAGGCTGCGTTGGAGCACGAGCGCACGGAGCGGGCGGCCTCCGAGGCCGCGCTGCACGAGCGGCTCGCCCGCGAACGCGCCGAACTCGAGAGCCGGGTGGCCGCGCTGGAGCAGCGCGAGAGCCGGCTGTCCGAGCGCGTCAACGCCGAGCTGAGCGCGCGGCATGCCGCCGAGTCGGAGCTGGAGGCCGCTCGCACGCGGATCGCGGAGCTCGAACGCTCGCTGGCCGAGCACGACGGGCGCGAGGCCGGGCGCGCGGCGACACAGCGGCGGCTCGAGCGGACGCTCGAAGAGCTCGCGGCTGAGCTGCACAGCGCCCGAGCGGCGGCGGCGCGGCCGGTCCGAGACCCGGCGTTGACCACGATCGAGGGAACGCTCGCCGATCTGCGCACGGCATTGGAGCGGACGAGCACCGACTTCGAGGCCGCGCTCGAGGCCGAGCGGGAGCGCGCGCGCGCCGCCGAGGCCCGGGCGGACGCGGCCGGCGAGCGCCAGGCCCGTGTGGAGAGCCGGCTTCGCGCCTCCGAGGCGCCCTGGCTCGAGGACGGCCTGCGGCGGCTCGCCCGCGCGGACGCGGCCGGGGCCGCCCGGCTCGCCGTGCAGCTGCTGCCCGGCCAGGCGCTCGCGGTCACCGGCCCGCTGGACTACGACGTGGACGTGACCGGGCTCGGCCGGCATCGGATCGCCGTCCGCCCCGGCGACGCCGAATCAGGGGCACCGGCGGGGCGGCGTTGGCGAAGGTTCCGCGTCGTGGCCACGCCGGCCGGCGTCGTCAAGCTGGCGGTCGGCGGTGGCGCTGCGGGTCCGGCCGGCGTGCGCGCCACGCGGACACTCCGGCGCCGCCGGGCGCTGCGGCGCCTCCCCGCCGTGCCCCTGCGGCTCGCCGCCCTGGCGAAGGCCGGCGTGCTGCCGGATCCGGGTCTGCTCTACCGCGCGCTCGCCCTGGCGATCGACCCCGAGTGGACGCGCGGGCACCGCTTCACGGTCGCGCTCGAGATCACCGGTCCGCGCGCCGGCACGTGGCACGTCACCGCCGACGACGGGGCACGGGTGGCCGTGGAGGAGGCGCCGTCCGGTCGCACGGTCGACGCCGTGGTTCACACCTCGCAGATCGGTCTGCAGCATCTGCTCGACGGCGAAGCGCCGCCACCCGACGAGAAGGCGGCGCTGCGCGGCGACGCGGCGACGATCGGGCTGCTCGGGCGGTGGACCGACCGGGCCCGCGGGTTCGGCGGCGCCCGCAACGTGCGAGATTGAGCCTCGCCGGACCCCGGCCGGCATCCGGGTCGGTGCCTAGGATGAACGGCATCCTGTGAGCACCCCCGGCTGCGCCCATCTCCACGTCCACTCCGAGTACTCGCTGCTCGACGGCGCCTGCAAGATCGACGCCCTCGCCGAGCGCGCGGCGGCGTTCGACCAGCCGGCCCTCGGGCTCACCGACCACGGGGTGATGAACGGCTCCATCGAGCTGCACAAGGCGTGCGAGACGCGCGGGATCAAGCCGATCTTCGGGTGCGAGGTCTACTTCGTGGACGACCGCCGCGCTCGCCCGGCGCCCGGTGCCCGGATCGAGCGCAACCACCTGACCCTGCTCGCCTCCAGCGATGCCGGCTATCGGAACCTCGTCAAGCTCTCCTCGGCCGGCTTCACCGACGGGCTGGTGCGCGGACGGCCCGCCATCGACATGGAGCTGCTCTCCTCCCACGCGGACGGGCTGATCGCGCTCACGGGCTGCCTGCAGTCGCGGTTCTGCCAGCGGCTCGTCCAGGACCGGCCGGCCGAGGCGCGCGCCCACGTCGACCAGCTGATGGGAGCACTCGGCGGCGACCAGGTGTACTTCGAGGTCCAGCGCAACGGCATCCCCGAGCAGGAGAAGGCCAACGAGGGAATCGCCCGCGTGGCCCGCGAGCTGGGCCGGCCGCTGGTCGCGACCGGCGACGTGCACTACCTGCGCCGCGAGGACTACGACCATCACGCCGCGCTGCTGTGCGTGCAGACCAAGAGCGCGCTGACCGCCCCGAAGCTCTCGTTCGACACGAACGAGTTCTTCCTGCGCTCCTCGGCGGAGATGGCCGAGGCGTTCACCGACCTCCCCGAGGCACTGGCCACCACGCTCGAGATCGCCGAGCGCTGCGACGTGCGGCTCAAGCTCGGCGACCGGCTGATCCCCAGCTTCGAGACCCCGGACGGACGCTCCGAGGCCGACTTCCTGCGCGATCTCGTCGAGCAGGGCCTGCGCCTCCGCTACGGCGACCCGCCGCCGGCCGAGGCGCGCGAGCGCATGGACTACGAGCTGTCGGTGATCGACCAGATGGGCTTCAACGCCTACTTCCTGATCGTCTGGGACTTCGTCAAGTTCGCCAAGGAGAACGGCATCACCGTGGGCCCGGGGCGCGGCTCGGCGGCGGGCTCGATCGTGTCCTACTGCCTGGCGATCACGGACGTCGACCCGCTCCGTTACGAGCTGCTCTTCGAGCGGTTCCTCAACCCCGAGCGCGTGTCGATGCCCGACATCGACATCGACTTCTCGGTGCGCGGGCGCGAGCGCGTGATCCGCTACGTGACCGAGCGCTACGGCG
>DASYIJ010000179.1:0-5868 GCA_035997675.1 Solirubrobacteraceae bacterium | reverse complement strand
GGGCGCTACACGAGCGGCGACGAGGTCCAGCCGGGCGACCTCATCGAGGCCGCGTCGGATGACTACAGCCGCCAGTACGCGGCACTCCGCGGCGCTCGTCCCGAGCTTCGCAACGTGATCTACGGCCGCAGCGTCGCCTCGCACACCGGGATGTGGCTGCAGTACTGGTTCTTCTACTTCCTCAACGACTACCAGCTGGCGTGGGGGATCGACGTCCACGAGGGCGACTGGGAGATGATCCAGCTGCGGCTGCCGCCGGGCGCCTCCGAGCCCGACGCGGCGGTGTACGCCCAGCACACGTTCTGCGAGGTCCGGCCCTGGACGGACGTCAAACGGCTGGCCGAGGAGAGGCAGGGAGCGGGAACCGCCGTCGAACCGGGCGACGGCGATCGGCCGCTGGTCTACGCCGGGCGCGGCTCGCATGCCTCGTTCTTCGAGCCCGGGTATCACCCGACCGACTTCTACGACGTCACCGACGGCCGGCGCAGCTCGGCGTCCGAGGCGCGGCTGGAGATCGTGAGCGACGAGCCGTCGTGGTTGCGGTGGCCGGGGCACTGGGGTGGGAAGCGGACCGGGTACGCCGGCCCGTCGGCGCCGTCGCAGCACGCGCAGTGGACCGACCCCGAGGCCCTGCTCAAGGACGCCCGCGTGCACAGCCGGGAGCCCGCGCCGGACGCGCCGCGGGTGTGGGCGCGGCGGCGGCGGAACAAGCTGCTGCTCGACTTCGACTTCTCGAGCATGTTGGAGGCGCCCACGCGGCTGATCGCGACCGTCAACTCGGCGGACGAGAAGGACTCGCCGCCGTTCGTCTATCGCTTCGCGCTGAAGCAGGTGCTGCTGGGAAGCCTGCAGACCGATATCCCGCTGGACCCGGCCAAGCACTACGACGTCTCGGTCGCGGTCACCGACGCCGCCGATCGGCCGACCGCGGCGCTGGTGTTCGTCTTCGCCCCCAGCACCGGCCTGCGCGGCGTCCTCGGGCGCGTCGGCGCCGCCTTCGGGCGCCTGGTCCATTTCGTCCGGCTCGCCTTCGGCGCGCGGGAGTGACTACGGCGAGAGGCGGAAGTCGGCGGTCCGCGCGATGCCGCGCAGTCCATCCGCCATCGGGCTCGCGGTGAGGCGGTAGCGGCCCGCGGGGCGCCGCAGGCGGCGCGCGCTCAGGGTGAAGCGGTTGGCGCCGGCCCGCCCGGCGACCGTCACGGTCACGAGCGCGCGCGAGTAGCGCGTGCACCGCCGGGCGCGACGGTTCCGGCGCGTCGGCGCGGCGCAGCGCTTGCCGGACCGGCGGCCGCTCAGTGCTCGGCGCAGGGTGAACGTCACGCTCGCCGCGCGGTCGAGGCGGTAGCTGATCGCGGCCGCCCGCCCGACGCGCGCCGCCCGCGGGGAGACCGTCAGCCTCGACAGGCGCGGCGCCGTGCGACCGAGCGCGGCGGGTCGCGGCCGGCTCAGGACCCTGATGGCCGAGCGGGCCATGCTCGCCTCGCCCTTGGCGTTGGGGTGCAGCGGGTAGGCGGGCTCGGTGGGCACGAGGCCTTCGAACCAGCGATCGGGCGGCAGCTTGCAGACGTCGTGCCCGCCGCTGTCCGCGTACGTGTCGATGTACTCGGCGTTGTTCGCCGCCGCCTGCCCGGCGATCATCGCGTTGATGCGGACGATCAGCTCGTCGATGTAGCGGATGTCGTCGGGGCTCAGCGGCACCATCGGGTAGCAGCCGCCGCTCTTGGGCAGCGGGTCGGGGTAGCCGACGATCGCCACGCGCGCCCCCGGGCTGCGCTGATGGATCCCCTGCAGCACGGCCGCGATCTTCGCCTTCGTCGCCTCGATCGCCGCCGCGACGGTGTCCTGGCCGCCGGGGGCGTAATGGTCACGGCAGGCGTGGCCGGTGGGCTGCGTGGCGCCCAGTTGCGCGCACTTCTCCGCGACGCCGACGAGCCCGGCGTCGTTGCCGCCGATCCCGACCGTGACGAGCGTCGCGTCCGGGCGCAGGGCATTGAACTGCGGCGGGTTGGTGCCTCCGAGGGGGAGCCCGGTCTGGGGCTCGGTCATGTGCTTGGTCTCGGCGCTTCCGCAGCTGACGTCCACGAAGGTCGCGGATCCGAGCGCCTGGGCGACGAGGGAGGGATAGTTGTGGTCCGAGCGGCCGCAGTCGATCGGGTCGCCGTGCTGATTGGGGACCAGCGGTGCCGAGGTGTAGGAATCGCCCAGCGCCACGTAGACGCCGGCCGCCTGCGCGCCGGCCGCGCCGCACAGGAGCACTACCAGCGCCCCGGCCAGTACGAGAGACGCCCGGAGACACGCCCGCATCCTTGCCATCGATCCCACGGTACCGGGTATACCGCGCAGCGACCCCGGTATTCGGAGCTTGAATGCCCCGGACCGCTTCTCTGCGCAAAAGCCTGCTACCGTCGCGATACAAGTGTCGGCCACAAGGGCCGATGAAGTAGTGCAAGCGCCCGCAGTCGTCGCTCTTAAGCAACCTCCGCGTTCGCAGCACATGACTCGGAGGTAAGACATGCCAACCGGAACCGTCAAGTGGTTCAACGACGACAAGGGCTTCGGCTTCATCACGCCGGAGGACGGCGGGAAGGATCTCTTCGTCCACCACAGCGGCATCGCCGGAGACGGCTTCAAGTCGCTCGCTGAGGGCGCCAAGGTCTCCTTTGACGCCGAGGCCGGCGACAAGGGTCCCAAGGCCGTCAACGTCACGCCTGTCTAGGCGGACGCCCGAAGCCACATCATTCGCGTCGGCCACGGGTAGAACTGACCCGTGGCCGAGTCGCGAGCATCACAGCTGACGTCCCTGCCGCTTGCTGCGGCCGGGACGCTCGCTCGCGCGGTGCGCCGCGGCGGACGGCGGCTCCCGCTGCTCGGCCCGTCGCTCGAGCAGGCCGTGCGGGGGAAGGTCGTGCTGGTCACCGGCGCGTCCTCCGGCATCGGCCGCGCGACGGCGCTCAAGATCGGCGGAGCCGGTGCCACGGTGCTGCTGGTCGCGCGCCGCGCGGAGAAGCTCGAGGAGGCGCGGCGGGAGATCGAGCGCGCCGGCGGCGAGGCGTACGTCCATGCATGCGACCTAGCGGACGAGGACGACATCGACCGGATGATCGACGAGGTCCTCGAGCGCCACGGTCGCGTCGACATCCTCATCAACCACGCCGGTCGCTCGATCCGCCGCTCGGTCGAGCGGTCCTATGACCGGATGCACGACTACCGGCGGACGATGGATCTCAACTACTTCGGGCCGGTGAAGCTGATCCTCCGCGTGCTGCCGGGTATGCGCGAGCGCGGCTCCGGCCAGATCGTCAACGTGTCCAGCCTCGGCGTGCAGACGAACACGCCGCGCTTCTCCGCCTATGTGGCGTCAAAGTCCGCGCTGGACGCCTTCTCGCGCTGCGTCGCCTCCGAGGTGGTGGACGACGGTGTGCACTTCTCGACCGTGTACATGCCCCTGGTGCGCACGCCGATGATCGCGCCGACCGGGCATTACAAGAACTTCCCGGCGAAGACCCCGGACGAGGCGGCGGGCATGATCGCCGAGGCGATCACCGGGCGCCAGAAGCGCGTCTCGACGCAGTTCGGCCGGTTTTCCGAGGTGACCTACGCGACCGTGCCGGCGTTCCAGGACGCGATCGTCAATGCGGGATACCAGCTGTTTCCCGAGGGCGATGCCGGGCGGACGCCCGATGCCGACACCAGGGACGACGGCGAGGAGCTCACCCCGGAGCAGCGGGCGTTCGAGCGCGCGACCCGTGGCGCGTACTGGTAATCGGCTCGATACCGATTGGTAACAAAGCGCCGGTTTTGCGTGTGACGGACCGGGTAGCCCTTTTGTATGGATACTCGAACCAGAAGCTTCTCGCTGCGAGCCCGTCGGCTCGCCGCCGTGACGGCAGTCGCCCTGGCCGCCACCGCCCCGGGCGCCGCGGCACAGACCGCGCAGGACGGCTATTCCGCCCCCGGCGGCAACGTCCAGAACGACGTCCAGGGCAACCAGTCCACCGGCTCGCCGACGACTCGGGCCGGCACCGTCCAGCAGAGCCAGAGCGGCTCCACCACCCTCCCGTTCAGCGGCCTCGATGTCGTGTTCCTGCTGGGCGCGGGCGTCGGGCTGTGCGCCGTCGGGGCCGGGCTTCGCCGGATGACCACCGGCGAGCACCCGGGCCGCTAGCGCACTTCTCCGGCCGACGGAGCACCCTAGGCTGGCGGCATGCCGGCCGGCACCACCGTGGGAGCGCTGCCCCCCTGGGCGCAGGACCTGCTGGAGGAGGCACGCGTCGGCCACCTCGGGCTCCTGGACGACGACGGCCGGCCGCGGGTGCTGCCGCTGACGTTCGCGGTGGTCGACGGCGAGATCTGGAGCGCGGTGGACGACAAGCCCAAGCGCGTTCCCGGCGAGCGGCTGGCTCGCGTGCGGTGGTTGCGCGCCCGGCCGGTTTCGACGTTCACGGTCGATCGCTACGACGAGGACTGGGCCCGGCTGGCGTGGGTCCAGGTCCTCGGCGAGACCAGGATCCACGACGTCACGGGCCACCGCGACCAACTCGCGGCCCTGGCCGCGCGCTATCCGCAGTACCGGGAGCGCCCCCCCGGCGGCCCGCTGCTGTGTCTCTCTCCGGACCGCGTCGTCCACTGGCGCGCGGCGCCGGAGCGCTGAAGTCGGCGTCAACGGCTACGCGGGCACCATGACGGTGAGCACGCTCAGCCTCACGATCGCCGGCTTCAAGTAGGCCGGCCGAGTATCCGGAAGGGAGCCGGCCCCCCGGGGCGGCTCCTTGGCGTATTGCGGCGGGGCTTAGCATCCCCGGAATGGAGATGCGCCCCCTCGGGCGAACCGGCGTCAAGGTCAGCCCCCTGTGCCTCGGCGCGATGATGTTCGGGGCCTGGGGCAACACCGACCACGACGAGTGCGTCCGCATCATCCACCGGGCGCTCGACGCCGGGATCAACTTCATCGACACCGCCGACGTCTACGCGCGCGGGGAATCCGAGGAGATCGTCGGGAAGGCGCTCGCCGGCGGCCGGCGCGACCACGTCGTGCTCGCGACCAAGGTGCACGGGCGGATGGGCGACGACCCGAACGAGTTCGGCAACTCGCGCCGCTGGATCATGCAGGAGGTCGACAACAGCCTGCGGCGCCTGGGGACCGACTGGATCGACCTCTACCAGATCCACCGCCCCGAGCTGGACACCGACCTCGACGAGACCCTCGGGGCGCTGACCGACCTGGTCCAGGCCGGCAAGATCCGCTACCTCGGTTCCTCGACGTTCCCGGCGTCGATGATCGTCGAGGGGCAATGGGTTGCCGAGAAGCGCGGGCGCGAGCGCTTCGTCTGCGAGCAGCCTCCCTATTCGATCCTGGTGCGCGGCATCGAGGCCGACGTGCTGCCCGTCTGCCGCGAGTACGGCATGGGCGTGATCCCGTGGAGCCCGCTGGCCGGCGGCTGGCTGACGGGCCGCTACCGCAAGGACCAGGAGCTGCCCACCAGCCGCCGCGCCGCGCTGGTCCCACACCGCTACGACATGTCGCTCCCGGGCAACCAGGCCAAGCTCGAGGCGGTGGAGCAGCTCGCGCAGCTCGCCGAGCAGACCGGGGTCTCGCTCATCCACATGGCCCTGGCGTTCGTCATCCGCCACCCCGCGGTCACCGCGGCGATCATCGGCCCGCGAACGATGCAGCAGCTCGAGTCCCAGCTCGGCGCCGTGGACGTCGAGCTCGACGACGCGCTGCTCGACCGCATCGACGAGACCCTCGGCGCCCTCACGGACCTCGTGCGCCAGGGCAAGGTGCGCTACATCGGCTCGTCGACGTTCCCGCCGTCGCAGATCGTCGAGGCCCAGTGGGTCGCGCGCGAGCGCGGGCGCGAGCGGTTC
>DASYIJ010000135.1:0-14793 GCA_035997675.1 Solirubrobacteraceae bacterium | reverse complement strand
TCGTGGTCGCCGACCTCGCGGGATCCGCACTCGAACATGAGCTGCTCGCCGGGCTTGAGCTCGATGACTCCCTCCCGCAGCTCGCCGATGCGCAGCTTGGGGCCGGGAAGATCCTGGAGGATCGCGACCGGGCGGTCCGCGCGCTCGGCGGCCGCGCGCACCCGTTCGGCCGTCTCGGCGTGGGTCTCACGCGTGCCGTGGGAGAAGTTCAGCCGGGCCACGTCCATACCCGCCTCGATCATGCGCTCGAGCGTGGCCACGTCGCGCGAGGCGGGGCCGATGGTGGCGACGATCTTGGTGCGGCGCATGCCGTGACCGTAGCGGTCGCGCCCAGCCGGCACGCTACGGAGCTTGCAGCTCCGGGAAATGAGCCGCGACGTGCTCGCGCAGGACGCCGCGGACCCACGTCCGCTCTTCCGCCGTGGCCATGCGATAGCGGCCGATCAGCTCGTCCTGGCGCTCGAGGGGGAGGCCGGCGATGGTCCAGCGCACCGCGAGCCGCTCGAACAGGAGCTCGCCCGCGCGCTGCCAGGCGTCCTCGCGGGCGCTCTCACCGCCCGCCACGCGCCCCTCGCCACCCAGCGTGCGCGCATACTCGCTGCGGGCGCGTGCCGGCAGCGAACCGCGCAGCACGAGCACGTTGCCCTCCGAATCGGTGTACTCGGTCGTCGGCGCGGTCGGCTCGGGGGCCTCGCCGCGCGCCCGCCTGCGCGAGCGGCGCCCCACGGTCGGCTACCCCGCGATCCGCTCGAGCGTGCCGCGTACGTCGCCGTCCAGCGGGCCGTGGTGGCCGGGCCAGCAGGTCGCCGGCTCCAGGGCGGCGAGCTTGCGCGCGCTTTCGCGGCACTGCTCGGTGGAGAAGTTGAAGGCGGGGTGGGGGATCGCCGGGGGCGCCGGGCGACCCGTGTAGACGTCGAACATGGCGAAGCAGTCGTTGGTCAGCGCCAGCCGGTCGCGCTCGCGCCACAGTCCGATCGTTCCCGGCGAGTGACCGGGCAGTTCGACGACGCGAAAGCCGGCGACCTCGTCGTCCTGGGCCAGCGTGCCGGCGACGTCGAGCGGCCCGGAGTCCCACGAGGCCATGATCCGCGGCACGAGCATTCGCGCCGGCGGGAAGCCGAGCTTGGCCATGTCGAAGTAGTGGGCGCCGCCGTCGCCCTCGACGTCCGGCCGGTCGCGCTCGTGGCAGAGCACGGGCGCGTGCAGCGCCGCCGCGCCGCCGCGATGGTCGGCGTGGGCGTTCCCCAGCACCACTCGAGCGATAGGGCCCAGCGCGGCCGCCGCGGCCGAGACCGCGGGGCCCATCTGCTTCGTCCCCGCGTCGAAGACGGTGACGCCGTCCTCGGCCTCGATCAGGTAGGCGTTGATGAACTTCACCGGCGCGCCCCCGGCGATGCGCCACACGCCGTCGGCGACCCGTTCCGGATCGGTCGCGAGGCGGCGGCCGAGGCGGGTGCGGGCGTTCATGATCGAGGTCATTCGCTGCTCCGTGGGCGACCCGGATCGCGGCAGCACGCCGATCTGGCGCGCGAAGTGGGCGAAGTTGACGAAGGCGTCCAGGTCGATGACCTTGCCGTCGCCCACCGTCAGGAGGTCCACTCCCTCGAGGTCGATCCGCGCGCCGTTGGGCGCGATCCCGTCGAAGCTGCTTCCGCTGAACGTGCCGCGCGCGCGCCAGCGCACGGTGGCCTGCTCGCCGCTCACGTACAGGTTGGTGACCTGGAGGTCGAAGTCCGGAAATGCGGCGAAGATCTGACCGAACTCGCGCCGGTAGCCATCGGGCACCGTCAACTCGCGATCCCCGCTGAAGCGGCCCGTGCCGCCCGCCACCCAGTGCTCGATCATCCCCTCCACGTCGCGGGCGGCGACCGCTGCGAAGTAGCTGCGAACGACGGACTCGGTCCGGGCCTCGACGTCGGTCGACTCGGAGGCGATGGCTTCGGCCATGTCGCGTCGAGACTATCGTCCCGCCAATGGCCCAGGCCGCCCGCAGACGCGAGCTGGGGCGCGGCGACCGGGTGCTGCCTGGCGTCTGGCGCCTGCGCCTGCCGCTGCCCTGGCCCGGAGTGCCGCACGGCAACGCCTGGGCGCTGGCGGCCGGCGACGGGATCGTGCTCGTGGACACCGGCATGCACGAGCCCGGCTCGCTCGCCCACCTCGAGCGCGCGCTGGAGCAGGTGAACCTGCGCCTCGACCACGTGCGCCTGCTCGTGTGCACGCACGCCCACTCCGACCACTACGGCCAGGCGGCACCGATCGTCGAGCGCGCCGGCTGCGAGCTCTGGATGCATCCCAACCACGAGCACATGGCCCGGAGCCTCGAGGACCCCAACGCGACGCTGGCGCGGCGGTTGGAAGTCGCGCGCCAGAGCGGCGTGCCGGAGGCGCCGCTGCAGGCCTGGGCGCAGTCGCGGGAGGGCTTCGGCCCGGGGATCGCCGCCCTTATCGAACCCGACCGCGAGCTCGTCCCGGGGGTCGAGGTCCAGACCGACCACGGCACCTGGTCTGTGCACTACACCCCGGGTCACGCGCCATCGCACGTCTGCCTGTTCCAGGCCGAGCGCCGACTGCTGATCTCGGGCGACCACCTGCTGGGCCGGGTCTCGCTGTTCTACGACTACGGCTGGACGCCGGATCCGGTCGGCGAATTCCTCGACTCGCTGGAGAAGGTCGACCGGCTCGACGCGCGCCTGTGCCTGCCCGGCCACGGGAGGCCGTTCGCGGACGTGCGTGCGCACGTCCGCGCCAACCAGGAGCTCGTGCGGGAGCGCCTCGACGCCGTCGCGTCGGCGGTGGCCGACGGCCCGGTCACGGCGTTCGAGGTCGTGCCGCGGGTGTACGGAGAGGATCTTGGCCCCGCCAACGCGGCGTGGTGGATCCAGGAGACGCTGTGCTATCTCGCGCACCTCGCGCGGCGAGGAGCGGTGCGACGACTGCCCGGGGAACCGGAACGCTGGGAGTCGGTGGGGACGGAATCCGCTGGGCACTCTGGCGCCAGCGATGCCGGAGGTTGAGGAACGGCCGCTCGACGAACCGGTAGCTCAGCGCCGCGAGCACGGGGGTGACGACGAGCGTGGCGGCCACCAGGATCGCACCCGCTGCGGCGGGGGGCATGTCGGCCACGTGCTCGTACACCCACGCGATCACCATGACGTGAAAAAGGTAGAGGCCGTAGGAGCGCTCGCCCAGCCAGCGCATCACGCGGTTGTCGAGCGCGCGCCAGGTGCCGCGTCCGGTCCACTGGCGCACGAGCGCCGCTGCGACCAAAGCACCGGCCGCCGCGGCGGCCGAGAGCGAGAAGAGCCACCGGGGTGCACTCGTGACGACGGCGATGTGGAGCGCAGTGACGACGACGGCACCGGCCAGCACGCCGCGGGCGAGGCGCCTTCCGTGGTGGCGCCTGGCGTGCAGCCAGGCCGGCGCGCGCAGCTCGAGCAGTGCCAGCGCGAGGCCGGGTACAAAGGCGAACAGCATGGCCGGCAGGCTGCGATGCCAGCCCGGCGCTCCCACCCAGCCGTGCGTCGACGCTTGGAAGGCGAGACTGCCCACGACAGCGGCGGCCAGGAGCGACCACAGGACGACCAGACGGCCCCGGCGCCCCAGGCCACGGCACGCGGCGCCCAGCGCGAGCGCGGCCATCGGCAGCGCCACGTAGAAGCACACCTCCAGTCCGATGGACCACCCCTGCAGGATGCGGGCGCTCAGCCGGCTAGGCTCGGCCTCCTGCGCGAATAGGTACAGCGCGGTGACCTGGCGGCCCGAGACCCCAGCGGTGCCGAACACCACGATCGTGAGTGTGACGGCCAGCCAAAAGGCGGGCACGATGCGTAGCGCGCGGTTGCGAAGGTAGCCGGCGAGATCGGGTCCGCGCCGCCCCTCGAGGAACGCGTGGAGGAACGGGCGCCCGAGCAGGTATCCCGAGAGCACGAAGAACACGTACAAGCCGAGGCGCCCGAGCTCGGAGAGCTGGCCGACCGCGCGCGCCGCCGAGGGCTCGGCCGGGAGCCTGAGTACCCCCAGCGCCAAGGTCAGGTGGAGCGCTAGCACGCCGATTGCCGCCAGCGCCCGAAGCGGGTCGCCGGCGATGAACCGGTTGCTTGACGCCGCCGACCGGTCGTGCGCGCGCGAACGAGGTCCCGCCATCCCCTACCTCCTATGTGTCCCCTGTCACCGGGTTCCCCGCCCGGCGTTGTGGTCGGGAGCCTACAATCCCGCGCAATCGTGCGCATCGACGAGATCATCGCCACGCGCGCCGAGCCGGTCTTCTCCTTCGAGTTCTTCCCGCCGAAGACGGAGGACGGCGAGCGCAACCTGCAGAACGCTCTCCGCGAGCTGGGCCCGCTCGAGCCGTCCTACGTGTCGGTCACCTACGGCGCCGGCGGCTCCACCCGCGACCGCACGATCGAGATCGTCAAGTCGCTCAAGGACGAGCACGGTCTCGAGGCGATGGCGCATCTGTCGTGCGTCGGCAGCACGCAGGAGGAGCTGCGCGAGATCCTCGACGAGGTCCGCGATGCCGGGATCGACAACGTTCTGGCGCTGCGCGGCGACCCGCCGCAGGGCGAGACCGAGTGGCAGCCGCATCCCGGCGGCCTGCACTACTCCACCGAGCTCGCGACGCTGATCCGCGAGCACTACGACCTCTGCACCGGCGCGGCGTGCTTCCCCGAGGTGCATCCCGAGGCGGTCGACCTCGCGCACGACCTGAAGTTCCTCAGGGAGAAGGTTGCGGCCGGCGCAAGCTTCCTGATCTCGCAGCTGTTCTTCGACAACCGGCTGTACTTCGAGTGGGTCGAGGAGGCGCGGGGCGCCGGCATCGACGTGCCGATCATCCCCGGCATCATCCCGGTCACGAACGTCGATCAGATCAAGCGCTTCACGCAGATGTGCGGCGCTTCCATTCCCGGGCCGCTGCTCGACCAGCTGGAGCTGCGCCGTGACGACCCCGACGCGGTGATCCAGTTCGGCGTCGCCTACGCCACGCTCCAGTGCGCGGACCTGCTCGCCCGCGGGGCACCGGGCATCCACTTCTACACGCTCAACAAGTCCCCGGCGACGCGCGCCATTCTCTCCGCCCTGCGCACCCTCCGGCCCTGGGAGGCCGGTCCGCCCGGTGTGACCAGCGCGCTCGGCGTCAGCGCGGCGGGCTGAGCGCGAAGCGCATCAGGCGGCCGCGCCGCGGTCCCGGGGCGCCTCGATGTCGAGCGCGTGCGCCACGAGCGGCCGGCCGTGCAGCTCGTAGCGCACGTCGACCTGGTCGTCGCGCTTGTAGGTGCCGACACCGAAGGCTCCGACCAGCCAGCGCCACCAGGCGACCTTGCCCTCCTTCACCAGGGGCCGGTCGAAGAGAAGCGCGCCCTCGCGTATCTCGTAGTCGTCGCCGATGGCCTGCTTCACGCCGTTCACGTAGACGTCGAACGGGGGTCGTACTCCCGGGGGCAGCCTCACGCGCCAGCGCTCCACCGGTCGATTATGGCGCGCGGCGGCGCCGGGCCACCGCGTACATTGCCGGGTCGTGACCGACGCGATCCCCTATTCCATCCGCCGCTCGCCCCGCGCACGGCGGGTGAGCGTCACCGTCGATGCGAGCACCGGCGTCGAGGTGGTGCTGCCACACCGGGCGCGCGAGCGCGAGGCCGCCGCCGCCGTGCGCGAGTTGCGCCCGTGGATCGAGCGGCGGCTTCGTTCGCTGGAACGCGCGCGCGCCGAGCTCGGCCTCCGTCCCGGCACGGTGCCCTACCTCGGCGACACGCTCACGCTGCGCCGCGAGCCGGGGCGCGAGCGCGTGGCCCGGCGCGGCGACACGCTGCTGGTGCCGGCCCCCGACCACCGGCCGGCACTCGAGCGCTGGTACCGCCGCCGCGCCCGCGCGGAGATCGAGCCGCGCCTCAGCGCCGCCTGCGCCAGCGCCGGCCACGAGTTGCGCAGCCTGTCGATCCGCGGCCAGCGGACGCGCTGGGCATCGTGCTCGCCCGGCGGCGCGATGAGCTTCAACTGGCGGCTGCTGCTCGCGCCCGAGCCCGTCCTGCACACCGTCGTATGGCACGAGGTCTGCCACCTCGACGTGCCCGACCACTCCCGGCGCTTCTGGGCCCTGCTCGAACGCCGGCGGCCCGACCACCGCGAGCATCAGCGCTGGCTGCGGCGCTACGGGGCGCTGCTGACGCTGTAGCCGCGCCTGCAGGCAACCGCGGCGGGCCGCGGCGTGATGTCGCGTCAGGCCCCGTCGGCGAGTGTGCGCCGGAGCGCCGCAAACGCCGACTCCCCCTTGCGCTGCTCGACGAGGTGGCGGCGCACGCGCCCGACGTAGGCCTCGGCGGATCCGTCGCCGCGCAGATCCACGCCGCCGCGGACCGCGGCGAGCAGGCGGCCGGGGCCGGCCACCTCGCCGCGAATCGCCACCTGCGCCACGGGTTCGAACTCGCGGTAGCGCAGGTCAACGGTTTCGCGCAGCGACCGGCCCTCGAGCGGGGCCAACCGGGCCTCCAGCGCGTCGAGCGCCGCGTCCAGCTCGCCGAAGCGCTCGCGCTCCACCTTCGGCCCCGTGCGGATGGTCAGCGTGTAGCGGCCGGCCACGCGCCGAGCCTACATCTCGGCCGGCCGGAGCCAGTCGTCGAGTGGCAGCGAGGCACCGGCCGCGATCAGGCTGGGCCGCGCCGCGTCGGGCAGCGCGGCCAGGGTGGCGACGTCGACGTCCCCGAGGGCCGCGATGGTCGCGCGGTTGGACGTCTCCAGCACGCCGGGATCGGCCGGCCACGGCGTGAGCACGACGCCGGCGACGCGCAGGCCGGCGGCGCGCGCGGACTCCAGCGTGAGCAGCGTGTGGTTGATCGTCCCCAGGCCGGGGCGCGCGGCGATCACCAGCGGCAGGTCCAGTGCGCGGGCGAAGTCGCGCACGAGATATCCCGGCGCCAACGGGACCAACAGCCCACCCACGCCCTCCACCACGAGCGCGTCGGCGGCCGCGCCCGCGCGGCGGGCGCTCGCGACCAGGGTCGCGGGATCGATCGGGTCACCGGCGAGCTCGGCGGCCAGGTGTGGCGAGACCGGCGGACCGAACCGGTACGGCGCGACGGTACCCGCGTCCTGGCCGGCGGCCGCGCCGAGCAGCTCGTCATCGGGCGGCCATGCGGGGTCGGCCGGCTCGTCGGTCCCGGTCAGGGCCGGTTTGAAGGCGCGGACCCGCTCGCCGCGGGCGACGAGCGCCGCGGCGATCGACGCCGCGACCACGGTCTTGCCCACGCCGGTGTCCGTCCCGGTGACGAAGCAGCCGCGCAGGACGTCCGTGCCGCGGCCGCCGCTACGCCGCGCGCGCGACGGCCTCGCCGTCGAACACGCCTGCGGCGGGAACGGGCTGCTCTTCCGGGACGGCGACCGGCTCGGCGACCGGCGGAGCCACGGGCCGCGGCTTCGGGCCCACGCCGGCGGCCACCATCGCCTTGCCGAGGACGTGAGCGGCCGTGCGCAGCTCGGTCTTGGTGTGGGAGGCCATCACCGCGAGCCGCAGGCGCGACGTGCCGGCCGGCACCGTCGGCGGGCGGATCGCCTGGGCGAACACGCCCTGCTCCAGGGCGAGCTCGCAGGCCCGCATCGCCTCGGCGGCGTCGCCGACCATCAGCGGGACGATCTGCGTGCTCGAAGCGCCGGTGTCGAACCCCTGGTTCTCGAGCTCCGAGCGCAGCAGGTCGCCGGCGAGCTGGAGCTTGCGCACGCGCCGTGGCTGCTCCTCGAGCAACTCGAGCGCGGCCAGCGCGCCGGCCACCGCCGGCGGGGGCAGGGCCGTGGAGAAGATCAGCGGGCGCGCGGTGTTCACGAGGTACTGCGCCATGACGTTGTCGCAGGCGGCGTAGGCGCCGTAGGCCCCGAGCGCCTTGCCGAGCGTGCCGACGACGATGTCGACCTGGTCCTCGAGCCCGGCCTCGGCCACCGCGCCGCGCCCGCCGGGCCCGAGCGCGCCGGTGCCGTGGGCCTCGTCCACGACGACGCGCACGTCGTAGGCCTGGGCGAGCTCGACGATCTCGGGCAGCGGGGCGACGTCGCCGTCCATCGAGAACACGCCGTCGGTGACGATCAGGGCGCCGCGGCCGGCGGCCTGTTCGAGCCCCCACGCGAGATGCTCGACGTCGGCGTGGTCGTACACGAAGGTCTCGGCGCGGGCCAGCCGGCACCCGTCCACGATCGAGGCGTGGTTGAGCGCGTCGGAGAACACGACCTCGCCCTCGCGGGCCAGGGCCGCCACGACGCCGGTGTTGGCCAGATAGCCGGAGCCGAAGAGCACGCAGGCCTCACGCCGCTCGAAGTCGGCCAGGCGCTTCTCGAGGCGGCGGTGGATCGTCATGTTCCCGGAGATCAGACGGGAGGCGCCGGCGCCCACGCCCCAGCGCATCGCCGCGTCGGCCGCCGCCTGGCGGACCCGCGGATGGTCGGCCAGGCCGAGGTAGTTGTTGGAGCACAGCAGCAGCACGGGCTTGCCGTCGAGCACCACGCGGGGACCCTGCGGGCCCGAGACCTGGCGCGTCCGGCGGTAGAGCCCGAGCTCCTTGAGCTCGTCTAGGCGGTCCTGGATGTCCCTCATTGGATACTCCTCCCTCACCGCCCGGCGGCCGGGGCGGTGTTCGGTGCGCCGTCGGGGCGCGGCGGCACGTGACCCTTACGCTTGAAGCGCAGCTGCGTGGACGGATCCCACAACCGGACCTCGATGCCCCCGGCCGGGGTGTCGGGGTCGAGATGGGCCTCGACCACGTCCGGCGTCTCGCCCTCCAGCCATCCGTCGCGGTTGTCGGGCCGCGGGTTGGCTCCGTTGTCGGGCTGGCGGGCGGTGTTGAGCCCGAGGTCCTCGAACATCTCGTGGTCCTGCTCGGGCGTATTGCCCAATGTCGTGAGGAAGTTGCCCATCATCACGCCGTTGACGCCGGCCCTGATCGCCATGGGCTGGAGCTCGCCGAGGTTCTCGACCCGGCCGCCGCACAGGCGGAAGAGGGCCGAGGGGAGGATGAGCCGGAAGATCGCGATCCACTTCACCGCCTCCCAGGGGTCCATGAAGTCACGGTCGCCGAACTTCGTCCCGGGCCGCGGGTTGAGCAGGTTGATCGGCACGCTGGTGGGATCGATGTCCGCGAGCTGGAAGGCCATCTCGACTCGCTGCTCACGGGTCTCGCCGAGGTTGAGGATCCCGCCGACGCAGGTCTCCAAGCCGGCCTCCTTGACCGCCTCGATGGTGCGGATGCGGCCGGCGTAGCGCACCGTCGTGGTGACCTCGTCGTAGTAGGACTCGGCCGTCTCGACGTTGTGGTGCACGCGCTGGACGCCGGCGTCCTTGAGCGCCTTTGCGCGGTCGGTCGACATGTGGCCGATCGACGCGCAGCGCTTGAGGTTCGTGTGCTCGGCCACCAGCCGGGTGCCGTCGAGCACGCGCTCGAAGTCGCGCTTGGACAGTCCCTGGCCCTGCGTGACCATGCAGAAGCGGTGCGCGCCGGCCGCCTCGGCCGCGCGGGCGTGCTCGAGGATCTGCTCGGGCTCCATCATCGCGTGCATCGGCGTCTCGGCCTCGGCGAAGCGCGACTGCGCGCAGAACCCGCAGTCCTCGGCGCAGCCGCCCGCCTTCGCGTTGACCAGCGAGCACATGTCGGTCGCGTCCTCGAAGCCGTCGACCCGGGCCTGCCAGGCGCGCTCGACCAACGCCTCGATCTCGGCGGGCTCCTCGAGCTCACCGAGGCGCAGCGCTTCCTCGCGGGTTATCAGCGGGGGCATGTTGGGCGCGGTCGCCCGGGGCCGGACCCCGAGGCTGCGCGGACCTTAAGCGCCGCGCCGGACGGGTTATGCCGGGGCGGCTTCGGCGGACGGCGTCGCCGTCCCGTCGGCGAATCCCTCGCTGCCGATGCCGAAGGCCCAGTTGAAGCGCCCGCGGAAGTTCTCGGTGGCGATCGCCGCCGTCAGCTCGACCAGCTGCGCGTCGTCGAAGCGCTCGCGCAACTGGGCGAAGAGCTCGTCCGGCACCTCCACCGGGGTGCGGCTCATGCCCGCGGCGTAGTCGATGACCAGCCGCTCCAGCGGGGAGAACGCGTCGCTCTCGCGGTAGAACAGGAATTCCCTGAGCTGACGCTCGGTGACACCGCTGTCGCGGCCGAGCTTGGAGCCGATGTCGATGCAGAAGTCGCACCCGGTCAGCGTCGCCGCCTTGAGCTCGGCCAGCGCCTTGAGCCGCGGGTCGACCCGGTCGGCGCGCTCGACGGCCAGTTCGAGCGTTCCGTAGCCGCCGAGCAGCAGGGGGTGATGGGCGAACACGCGGGTGGGGCCGACCACGTGGCCATAGTGGCGGCGCGAATACCAGAACGCGTAGCGCGCGAGCGGACCCGCGCCCCGGTCGCCGACCCCCGCGATCCGCCAGCCCTCGGCGCTCGGAACGCTGGACCGCGCGGGCGCCCGCGCGCGCAGCAGGGCCAGCACGATGAGCGGGGCGAGCACCGTCCAGCCCAGCGTGGCTGCGTTCCCGACCGCATCGGCCGTGGTGTACGGGCCGAGGTTGAGCGCGTGGTAGATCGCGTGGGGGACGGCGAAGATGAGCCACACCGCCACCGCGGCGAGCGTGAGGCTGCGCCGGCCCCGCACGGCGGCGATGACCATGAGGACGCCGAGGCCGACGAACAGCGAGCCGACGTCGCGCACCAGGTGCTCGTCGTAGGCCCCGAGCGCCGACACCCAGCCACCGCCCGGGCCGAAGTCGTCGTAGAACCCCCGCGGGGCGAGCAGCGCCCACAGGCCGATCAGCGCCTGCGGCGCGCCGAGCGCGACGAGCAGCGCGGCGATCAATCCGCGGTGGCGGTCGATGTGGTCGTCGTGCGTCATGCCGTTGCCTCCTTGGGGGTCGCGGCGGGAAGTGCCGACAGGAGCGCGAGCATGCTCTGCACCCAGGCTTCGAGGAAGCGCTCGCGATCGGTGCCCGGCGGCGGCTCGCCGAACACGGTTTCCATGAAGAAGAAGTGGACGAGGCCGCCCATCAGGACGGCGGCGAGCGAGTCGGGATCGGCGACCTCACGGCCGCGGTCGGCCAGCGTGCGTCGCAGCCATTGCTGCGCGATCCCGTACCCGCGTTGGGGGAACCGCTCGAAGAACTCGCTCCGGAGCTCGGGGAACTGGTCGCCGTCCTTCATGACGATGCGGAGCAGATCGCGCTCGGAGTCCAGCTCGTGCATCGCCACGCGGCCGAGCAGTCGGAGCTCGGCGGGCATGTCGCCCAGGGGGTGGTCGTGCAGGGCGGCGACCACCGCATCGACGACCTCGGTCTGCTGCTCGAGCGCGACCTCGAGCACGGCGTCCTTGCTCGGGAAATGCTTGTAGAACCCGCCGGCGCGGGGGGTGAGGCCGGCCGCGGCCTCGATCTGGCCCACGGTCGTCCGCGCATAGCCCTGTCGGGCGAACAGCTCGACGGCGGCGTCGACGATGCGCTGGCGGGTGCTGGTCATCAGGCGATGACCGGAGGTAATCACACGGTGACTAGCCGGTCAACCCCGCGAGCGCCTCGTCGACGATCGCCACGGCGAGCGCGCGCAGCTCCTCGTCCGTCCGGTCCTGGACGGGATGGGCGACGAACGCGCGGCGCAACTCGGCCTGCCCGAGCTTGGCCGCCTGCTCCTCGGCCGCCTGCACGAAGGCGTCGGAGGCGATCAGCACCGCGGGGCGGCCGGCGCCCTCGAATTCGACGACGTCGCGCAGACCGCACGACACGCAGGATCCTCAGTCGGCGAGCGCCTCGATCACGGCGTCGCAGCGGGCGGCGATTTCCTTGCGCACGTCGGCCGGCGCCGGCTTGGTGAAAGTCGGCTTCATCGTGCGCTCGACCGAGTAGCCGCGGGCGGTCAGGAGCTGCTCGAGCTCGTCGAGGAACACGTCGCCGCGGGGCTTGCGGATGTCCAACAGCGCGATCGTCCGGCCGGCGGGCGGGCGTTCGGCGAGCGGCCGGCCCTCGGGGTCGCGCTCGGCGGTGGGATCGAGGATTTCCAGGGCGCTCATCGCCAGGGCTCAACGCTCACCGTAACGGGGGCCGACCCGATCTCGCCGGCCGCCCAGCTCCCGTAGACCATCGAGAACAGCCCGGCGTCACCACCGGCATGCGCCAGCAGGATGCGGTCGGGCGCGGCGAACTTCGCCACCGGCATCTCGGGGTCGCTCACGAATTTCGGGTCGATGCCCTCGGGCGAGCCGCCGGCGCCGCGGGCGAGCTCCCCGGCCGGCGACGTGGTGAGCTCGAACAGCCGCTCCGCGACGCGGGCGCGATCCCAGCCGGCCTCGCGGAACACGCGCCCGTGTTCGGGGCCGACCACGACCAGGGCGTCGAAGGCGAGCCGCTGCTTGGGGTGCGCGACGGACTCCAGCGCGAGCGCGAGCGACGCGCACAGGCCCTCCGGATCGCGCGCGAGCTGGTCGACGATCACGCGCGGGCCCTCGGTGGCCATCAGCGTGACACCGGTCTCGTCGGCGTCCACCCCGCGGTCCTGAGCCAGGCCGGGCCAGGGGGCCGTCTCGTCCAGCCGCTCCGCGAAACAGGACCCGAGCTTGCCCATCTGACCGTGCGTCGCGCGGTCCTCGACCCCGGGACGTCCGCCCCCGACGTTCCGGCCGACGAGCTGCAGCGCCCGGCCGATGGTGACGTTGGCGCGGTTGCCCTGGCCGAGTGCGTTGCCCGCGGCGTTCATTTCGGCCTGGGCCGCCAGGGGGCCGGACACGATGACCGTCGGACCGGCCGGGTATGTGGTCGCGATGAGCCCGTGCCAGGCGAAGGAGTCGAGGCACGCGGCCTCGACGGCGGCCAGCACGATCGGCAGCGTCTCCCCGGCGCAGCCGGCCATGACCGCGTTGATCGCGACCTTCTCGACGGTTGCGTTCCCGCCGTAGGGCGGCACCTCGCCGACGATCTCCTGCGGGTCGCGCTCGGTGTGCTCGAGCATGCCCACCACGCGCTCCGGCGTGGGGGGGACCACCGGCAGCCCGTCGGTCAGCCCACGGTCGTGTAGTGCCTCGAAGACGTCCTCCAGCGCGCCGACCTCGACCGTGCGGGCGCGCAGGCGCCCATCTCTACGGGCGCGGCGCGCCGCGAGCGTCGCGGCGATGTCTGGGTCCCGCGTTGCGCTGGCGCAACCCGGGCGCAGCTCGGGCAGGTCGTCCAGGACGAGCTCGGCGCCGGCGCGTCCGGCGAGCTCGGCGAGGCGCTCGCGTTGCAGGCCCTCGACGCGTCCCCGCTCCTCGCCGCCGTCGAGCAGCAGCACGGTTGGTACGGCCTCGGGATCGAACCGCGCCGACACCTCGAGGTCCACGTCGACGTCCGGCACCGTGCGGAGGCCGATCCGCCGCGCCTGCGCCTCGGTCTCCTCGAGCGAGGACTGCGACAGGATGCGCAGCGGCGCCCCGCCGGCGGCCGCGTCGTCGAGCACCGGCAGCACCTGATCGCAGACCTCGCAGTCGTGCTTGACCAGGACAAGCAGCTCGGCGGCCATCGCCCTGAGGAATCTACTCCGCTGCGAACCGTTGAACCGAGGAGCGGTCCGGCGCCCGCGTGATGAGATCGCGGGCGCCGGTCTCGCTCCGGGGGGTCCTCACTGCGCGAGCGCAGGCTCCGCAGCCGGGTCGAGCACGCGAACGCCCGGCCGGAACAGCACCGCCGCGACGATCGCGCCGAGCGCGAAGATGCCGGCGGCCCAGAAGAATGCGGTCGTGTACCCGTGCACGGTCGCGGCGGCCATCAGTGCCGGCGTCGGACGCGCGCCGCCGATGTAGCTCGACACGGCGCTGGCGGCCAGCGTGCTCAGCAGCGCGACGCCGATCGAGCCGCCAACCTGCTGGCTGGCGTTCACCGTCGCCGACGCGACGCCGGCATCGTGGGCATCCACTCCGAGCGTCGCGTTGCTGATCGCCGGGGCGAAGATCATGCCGAAGCCGACCCCCATGATCATCAGCGCGGGGAGCACGTCGGCGGCATAGCTCGAGTGCAACCCGAGCCCGGTCAGGTAGAGCATTCCGGCGGCGCCGAGCAGCATGCCGCCGACGACGAGCGGCCTCGGACCGAAGCGCGGCGCCAACCTCGTGCTCGACAGCACCGACGAAACCACGATCGTGGCGGTCATGGGCAGGAAGGCGAACCCGTTGGCGATCGGCGACAGACCGAGATTCTGCTGCAGGTAGTACGTCAGGAACATGAACACCGCGAACACGGCTGCGCCCGAGATCCCGACGGACAGGAACGAGGCACCGCGATCGCGGTCGGCGATCACGCGGAGCGGCAGCAGCGGATCTGCCGCCCGGCGCTCGATCGCCACGAAAGCGGCCAGAAGGGCGGCGGCAACCGCCAGGAACGCGATCGTCGTCGTGTTGCCCCAGCTCGTCGTCTGCGCGTGGCTGAAGCCGTAGACGAGTGAGAACAGACCGCCCGTCACGGTCAGGATGCCGGGGATGTCGAAGCGGGGCCGCTCGGCGGGGCGCTGGTTGACGAGCAGGATCAGGGCGCCGATCGCGGCGCCGCCCGCGAACAGGAGGTTCACGAACATCGTGTAGCGCCAGTTCAGCGCGTCGGTCAGCACGCCGCCGAGCAGCAGCCCGATGGATGCGCCGGCGCCCGCGATCCCGCCGTAGATGCCGAAAGCCCGGGCGCGCTCGCCGGGATCGGTGAACGTCGTCGTCAGCAGCGAGAGGGCGGCCGGCGCGAGGAGCGCACCGAACGCTCCCTGGACCGCGCGTGCCCCGACGAGCATGCCGAAGCTCTGGGCGGCGCCGCCGACCGCCGACGCCCCGGCGAAGCCGATC
>DASYIJ010000109.1:0-52274 GCA_035997675.1 Solirubrobacteraceae bacterium | reverse complement strand
CCTCGTCGGCTCGGGGGACGGGATCGCGCAGGTCACGTCGGGCGTTACCGACTTCGGCGTGAGCGGCGTGCCGCTCAACGGGATCGAGCAGGCCGCGGCGACCTCGAAGAAGACGACCGTCCTCGAGGTGCCGATCGCACGCGCCGCCGTGGCCGTGGTGTATTCGGTGCCGGGGATCGGCGCGGGGCTGCACCTCGACGCGGCGACCCTGGCGCAGATGTTCGGAGGATCGATCACCCGCTGGGACGCCCCCGCGATCCGACGCCTGAACCCGGGTGTCGCGCTTCCACCCCTGGGCGTCACCGTCGTGCACCGGGCCGAAGCGTCGGGGGCGACCGCGACCTTCACGGCCTTCCTGTCGCGCGGAAGCCGCGGGTGGGGGCGGACCGTTGGTGCCGGGAAGGTCGTGCGCTGGCCGACCGGCATCGGGGTGACCGCGCACCACGGAGTTCCGCACGGCATCGTCAGCCGCCCGAACACGCCCGACGAGGGACCCGCCCGCACGGTGGCCGCCCGCCCGGGAGCCATCGGTTACGTCGGCGTGGCGGCCGCGCAGCGCACCGGCGTCTCGAGCGCATCGCTGCCGGCCGGTGGACGTTTCCTCCCGCCGGACGCCCGCGGCGCCTACCCGCTCGTGGTTACGCTGAATTTCCTCGTCTTTCGCGACCCCTGCCGCGCGCACAAGGCACCCGACCTGGCCCGCCGGCTGAAGCGCTGGCTGGACTACGTGAGCGGGCCCGGGCAGGGCATGGCGACCGCACCGGCCTTCGCCTCGCTCCCGCCCGACGCAGCGGCCACGGCGCGCGCGCGGATCCAGGCGCTGCGGTGTGACGGCAAACCTCTCCCCACGAACTGACCCCGGACGGCCGGTGCGACTAGCTTCTAACGGCACATGAGCTTCGAAGACGCCTTCCCGGAGCGCGCCCGTCTGCCCGGCTCGATCGCGCGGGAGCGATGGCGAGGCGCCCGCGCGGCAGCCCGCCGCGGCCTCCTGGGCGTTGCCCAGCATCCCTGGCTGATCACCGCAGCGGCGGCAATCGCCTTCGCCCTCCTGGCGCCGAGGACCGGCGACGAGGCGGCCGCGTACTTCCGGGTCCATCTCTTCCAGCGTGAGGGCTTTGCGCTGTGGGATGCCCAGTGGTACGGCGGTCACAACCTTCCCGGGTACTCCATGCTGTTCCCACCGCTCGGCGCCGCTCTCGGCGAACGACTCGTCGGCGTGCTGTCCACGATCGCGGCCGCATTGCTCTTCGAGCGCCTGCTGCCGGAGCGCTACGGCACCGGCGCCCGCGTCGGCGCGATGGCGTTCGGTGCGGGCGCGGTCGCGAACCTCGCGGCGGGACGCGTGACGTTCGCGCTCGGCGTCGCCGTGGGCCTGGCGGCGCTCGTGGCGCTGCGGCGCGGGCATCCGCTGTTCGCCGCCGGATTGGCGGCGGCCACCGCCCTCGCCAGTCCGGTCGCCGGCGCGTTCCTCGCGCTGGCGGCCGTAGCGGCGTTTGCCGTCTACCGCCGCCGCGACGCGGCGGGCGTCGCGGCCGGGGCGCTGGCACCGATCGTCCTGTTCGCCGGGCTCTTCCCCGAAGTCGGCAGCCAACCGTTCGACTTCTCGGATCTCCTCGTGGTCGGTGCGCTGGCCGCCGCCGGCCTCTTCCTGCTCCCGCGCACCGAGCGCACCCTCGGCGTCGGCGTCCTCCTGTACGCGGGCGCCGCGGCGGCCGCCTTCGCGATCCCGACGCCGCTCGGCGGCAACGTCACGAGGCTGGGCGAGCTATTCGGCCTGCCGCTCCTCGTCTGCGTGCTCTGGCGCGATCGCCGCGCGGCGCTTGCCGTGCTCGCGGTGCCCCTGCTGGCGTGGCAGTGGGCGCCCGGCACCGACGCGGTTGCCGTGGCGTCCGGAGACCCCTCGCTGCACCGCGACTACTACGCGCAGCTCGTGCGCTTCCTCGACGACGCCGCGGATCGCCGCGGGCCCATGCGGATCGAGATCCCGCTCACCCGCAACCACTGGGAGACCGTGTGGGTGGCCCGGCGACTCGAGCTGGCCCGGGGCTGGGAGCGCCAGCTCGACGTGCGCTACAACGGGCTCTTCTACACGTCGAGCCTGACCGCCGACCGCTACCACGCGTGGCTGCTCGACAACGCCGTCAGCTACGTCGCCCTGCCCGACGTCCCGCTGGACGACGCCGCGCTGGCCGAGGCGCGCATCATCCGCAGCCGCCCCGCGTTCCTTCGCCCCGTGTGGCATTCCCGGGACTGGCGCGTCTTCGCCGTGACGGGCGCCCGGCCCCTACTTCAGGGGCCCGGACGGTTGGTCAGCGTCGCTCCCCAGGGCTTCGTCCTCAACGCCGCTCGCGCCGGCGACTTCACCGTCCGCCTGCGCTACACCCCGTATTGGTCCGTCGCCGACAAGGCCGGCTGCGCGCTGCCGGCGTCGGACGGATGGACGCATGTCCGCGCCTTCAGATCCGGGCCGATCACTGTGGGCGTGCAATTCCGGCTCGCGCTGATCGACGCCTCCAGCGGTCAGTGCCAGCCGAGCAACGGCCCGGCCAACTGACGGCGGAGCATGTCGGCCCCACCCGCCAGCCTGCCGCGCCGAGCACGCTGGCGCCGGCTGGTCAAGCCGGTGTTCTTCGTGGTCGCCTCGGCGATCACGGTCTGGGTGCTCATCAACAACGGCGACGAGCTGCTCGCGGCGCTGGACAACATCAGCAAGGTGAATCCGGCGTGGCTCACGCTCGCCGTGATCGCCGAGGTCGGTTCGTACGTGGCCTATGCCGCGGGCGAGCAGCGGTTGCTCGCCGACGGCGGGGCGAGCGTCGGCCTCCTCCCGCTCACCGAGTTGAGCGTCGCCGCGCAGGCCGCGGCGTTCTGCATCCCCGGCGGCGTCGCCGTCAGCGGTGTGGTGACCTACCGAGTGCTGCGCCGCTTCGGGGTGGCTCCGGCCCTCGTCGTCGCGGTCGTGTTCATCGTGTCGGCGCTGTACATGGTCGCGCTGGCCGTCCTGGCGCTCGTCGCGGCGGCGATCGCGGGCACGCAGAACGCGATTCCCAACCTGCTGCCGATCAGCTTCGGACTGCTCGCCTTCGTGGCCGTGCTCGTCGGCGTGGTCGTCGTGCTGCGCCGCCGCGGAACGCTGGCGCGCGCCGTTCGCCGCTTCGCGGCGGCGATGGAGTCCTTCGCCGAGCGTGCCGGCCTCGAGGGCTCGGGACCGTCGGGAGAGTGGGCGGGCCAGCTCGCCGAGGTCTCCTTTCGCCCCTCGGCCCTCGCGCTGTCCACGCTGCTGCTGGTGGCCTGCTGGCTCGGCGATGCGCTCTGCCTTGCGCTGTGCTTCTTCGCGGTGGGGGACCCGCCACCCTGGCAGGGCCTGCTTCTCATCTACGCCGCCGCTCAGCTCGCCGCCACCCTTCCGATCACGCCGGGTGGGCTGGGGGTGCTGGAGGGGAGCCTGACGGTCGGTCTCGTCGCCTTCGGCGGCGCCGAGACCAGCACGCTGTCGGCCGTGCTGCTCTACCGCCTGATCAGCTTCTGGGGCCTGCTGCCCACCGGCGGCCTGGCCTACCTGCGCGTCCGCCGCGAATGGCGTCGAGACGAGCCGGCGAGGGTGACCGCGTGAGGCGCGGAGCGGTCATCGTGGGAGCGCTCCTCGCGCTGAGCGGGTGCGGGATCGGCTCGCGCGGCGGCGTGGCGACCAACAACGTCTCGGCCTGCGCGGCGGCGCTGCCGCTGGTCCGGAACACGCTGCGCCATCACGGCACGCTGGTTCGCGTCCACCGCCTCCGGCGCGGCCAGGCCGTGGCCATCCTGCGGGCCGTCGGCCACCCGCTCCCGGCCCCCCGCGCGCGCTCCTCGACGAAGAGGCGCACGAGCCGCGAGCCCAAACGATGCCTGTTCGTGTACCGCGGCCCCTACCGCCGGGGAGCCGTGCCGCGCGTGCCGCAACAGCACGGGCGCTACGCCGTGGTCATCGCGAGGTCCCGTCATCCCGCGGTGGTCGCCGTCGCGCTGACCGACCGCCTGCCGGCGAGCGCGCGGCGCTAGCGCGACTCTGCGATGGTGCCCGGCGATGCGCGTGGGCCTCATGATCGAGGGGCAGGAGGGAGTGACCTGGGAGGACTGGAGGGCGCTCGCCGGCGCGTGCGAGGAGCACGGCGTCGAGGCGCTCTTCCGGTCGGACCACTACCTGTCCGTCGAGGGCCGCGCGGACCGCGGCTCGCTCGACGCGTGGGCGACCCTCTCGGCGCTCGCGGCCGTCACGAGCACGGTGCGCCTCGGGACGCTGGTGTCACCGGCGACGTTCCGCCATCCGTCCGAGCTGGCCAAGGTGGTCGTCACGGCGGACCACGTCTCGAACGGGCGCGCGGAGCTCGGGATGGGCACCGGCTGGCTCGATGCGGAGCACGAGGCGTACGGGTTTCCCTTCCCGCCCTTCGCGGAGCGCCTCGCCCGGCTCGAGGAGCAGCTCGAGGTGGTCACCCGCGAATGGGAGGAGGGACCGTTCTCCTTCGAGGGTCGGCACTACGAGATCCGCGCGCTCGACGCGCGGCCCAAGCCCGTCCAGCGGCCGCGGCCGAATCTCATCCTCGGGGGGCGCGGGGGACCGCGCAGCCTCGCGCTGGGCGCGCGGTTCGCGGACGAGTACAACTCGGTGTACAAGACGACCGAGGAATGCGCCGCGATGCGGCGCGACCTCGACGAGGCGTGCCGGCAGGAGGGCCGCGACCCCATGCCCCTCTCGCTGATGACGGGCTGGCTCGTCGGCGAAGACCGCGCCGAGCTGCTCGACCGCGCCGGCCGGCTCGCCGAGTGGCGCGGGCATGACGGCGGCCCTGAGAGCTTCCTCGACAGCCTGCCGCCGAGCTGGATCGCGGGCACGCTCGACGAGGCCACGGAGCGGCTGCGCGAGCTGGAGAGGGCCGGCGTCGGGCGCGTGATGCTCCAGCACCTCCTGCACCGCGATCTCGACGCGGTCGGCCAGATCGGCCGGCGCGTCGCGCCCGCGGTCGCCTAGCGCCATGCCGCTGAACCACGTCGCGCTCACCGTCGGCGACCGCGAACGCTCCGCCGCGTTCTACGGCGAGCATTTCGGCCTCACCGAGCGCGTGCACGATGACGAGCATCTGCTGATCCTCGGCGCCCCCGACGGCTCGCTGCTCGCGCTGAGCGAGGGCACGGTGCCCACGGCTCTGCCGCGCACGAATCACTTCGGCTTTCAGCTCGACGGCACCGACGAGGTGCTGGCGGCGCGCGAACGGTTGCGCGCAGCCGGGGTGCCCGAGACGGAGTGGCAGGACCAGGGCGGCCTGGTCCGTGTCCAGGTCGCGGACCCGGACGGCTATCGGGTCGAGTTCTTCGCCTACGCGTAGGGCCTGAGATGGACGCCGCACGCCGTTGGGCGCCACTCGTCGCGTTGGCGGTCCTCGCGCTGGCGCTCGCCTTCCATGGGCTGGCGGCGAAGAGCGTCGACCTGGACGAGGCCGTGAGCGTCGACCATGCGCGGCTCGGGGCGAGCGGGCTCTGGAGCGTCGTCGGCGGCGGCGATCCGAACATGGGCCTCTACTACCTGCTGCTCGATGGCTGGCTGCGCGTATTCGGCGACGGCGAGACGGCCGTCCGCAGCCTCGGCGCCGTCTCCGCCGGGCTCGCCGTCCCGGTGGTCGCCCTCCTCGGAACGCGCCTGTTCGGCCGAGTCGCCGGGCTGGTCGCCGGATTGCTCCTCGCGCTGGATGCGTTCTACGTCCAGTACGTCCAGGTCGCGCGCGGCTACGGGCTGCTGGTCCTGCTGGTGGCGCTGTCGTCGTACTTCTTCGTGGCCGAGCTGCAGGAGCCGTCGCGTGGTCATCGGATCGGGTACGTGCTCGCAAGCGCCCTCGCGGTGTACGCGCACTACTTCGCGGCCCTCGTCGTGCTCGCCCAGGTATTGACGCTGGTGGCCGTCAGGCGTCGCGGCGCGCTCACCCCGCGGTGGCTGTGGGTCGGAGCGGCGCTGCTGGCGCTCTGCGTGCCCGCCGCGATCTTCGCCCTGCGCGCCGGGTCGGAGTCCATCGCGTGGATCGTCGCACCCGACCTCGGCGATCTCCTCAACCTTCCGGTCACGCTCACCGGGGGCAGCGCGCTCGCGGCGTGCGCGCTCCTCGCCCTCGGCGGCTACGCGGTCGCGCGCGGCCTCCGCGAGCGAGAACGGTGGCGAGTCGGCTTCGTGGCCGCGTGGATCGTGACGCCCGTGCTGCTGGCCCTCGCGATCTCGCTCGTCCAACCGGTGTTCGTCGACTACTACCTGATCGTCGCCGTGCCGCCGCTCGCCCTGCTGGCCGCGGCGGGCCTCGTCCGGCTGCCGAGCCGCGTCGCGGGCGTGCTCGTCCTCGCGGGGCTCGTCGCGCTCTCGGCGGGGCGTCTCGGGCACTGGTACGGGCAGGGCAGCGGGGAGGACTACCGGGCGGCCGCGCGCCACATCGTCAGGAACATGCGGGCGACCGACGCGGTCGTCTACTCCCCCGCGTGGATCGTCAGGCCGATCGCCTTCTACGCGCACTGGTCGGGAGTCCGGAAACCCGCGGTCGCGCCCCGTCCGCCCCGGATCTGGCTGGTCCTCCGCGACGGAACCCCCGCAAAGCTGACGCGGCTCGAGCACCGGGTCGCGAGCGGGTACGAGCGCGTTCCCGGAGAGCCCCGGTTTCACCGGGTGCTGGTGGCCCTCTACCGGTTCCGGACCTCCAACTAGGCTGCCGCCGTGCTGTCGGTCTACGCCTGCGTCGCCGGGTTCGGCGGGCTGTCGATACTCATCGGCCACCTGGTGTGGCGGCTCGCAGGCGGCGGTGGCTGGACCTGGACCGCGCCGGCGATCGGCCTGGGGGCGGCGATCTGCGTGAGCGAGGTGGCGGTCCGCCTTCCGGGCCACGGCTGGACCGTCCTCGCCATCCTCGTGGCGCTCGCGGCGGCCGGCGCCGTGACGCTGTGGCCCGAGGTGCGTCGCCGGCCCCGGGGCCTGGCCACCGGCCTGTGCGTCGCGACCGCCGTCGCGGCGGCGGTCTCGCTGCCGTTCCTGCTCAACGGGCGCCTCGGGCTCCTCGGAGCGCACGTCCTCGACGACCTCGGCTTTCACCTCGCGTGGGCGGAGGCGCTCTCCACCGGCCACGGCGGCTTCGCGCTGATCGATCGCATCCAGCCGAACTATCCGGTCGGCCCACACACCCTGGTCGCCGGCCTCGCGCGGCCCTTCGGCGTCCTGCCCGCGTTCACGGGCTTCCTCATGGTCGTGCCGGTGCTGACGGCCCTCACCGCCTTGGGGGCGCTGCGCGCCGTGCCGGCGGGGTGGCGCGTCCTCGGCGCCGTCTTGACCGGCCTGCCCTATCTCGCCGTGTCGTACTTCGCCGAGGGGTCGTTCAAGGAGCCCACGGCGGCCCTGCTGGTCCTCGGCTTCGTGCTCGTGCTCGTGCTCCTCGAGCTGCCGGCGCGGCCGCGCCCCCGCGCCGCGCTGGCGCCCGCCGTCCTGGCCCTTGCCTGCGTGCTGACGTTCGGGCTGCGGGGTCTGGTGTGGCCCGCCGCCGCGCTCGCCGCCTGGGCCGTGGTGGCGGCCGCGCCCCGCCGCCGCGAGCTCCTGCCGCGAGTGCGGCGCCTCGCGCCCGGGATCGCGGTCCTGGCCGGCGCGGTCGTGCTGGCGGCCGCGCTCGGCGCCTCGCTCGGGTCCGTCGTGACCGACATCGCGAGCTACCGGGACACCTCCGCGGCGGGGGGCAACTTCATCCGCACCGTGTCGCCACTCGTCGGGCTCGGTGGCTGGCCGGTCCCCGACTTTCGCCTGTCGCCGGAGTCGACCGCAAAGGTCGTCCTCGCCACCGCCGTGGTGGTCGTCGCGCTGGCCTACGCCCTGGCCCTCTCGGCGCGTCGTCGCGACGGGCGGCTGTTCGCGGCCACGGGCGCCACCGTCGTCGTGTACATCGTCGCGGCCGCCGTCAGCAGCTCCTACCTGAGCCTCAAGGCACTCGTGGTCGTCGCTCCGCTGCTCACCCTCAGCATCGCGCGCGCGCTGTTTCTCCTGGACTCCCGCCGGCGGTGGGCCCAACTCGTGACCGCGCTGGCCTTCGCCGCGGTGGTCGCCTGGTCGAGCACGACCGCGCTCCGCGGCGCCTCCGTGTCCGCCCCCGCGCATGCGGATCAGCTCCGCGCCCAGCGCTCGCTGCTGCGCCACGGGCCGACACTGGTCCTCTTCGACGACCACTACGTGCGCTGGGAGCTCCTGGGCGTTCGGCTCGGCAACCCGCTCCCCTACGGCTTCGCGCCCGACGTGCCGGTCACGCTGCGCCCGCGCAAGTCGACGAGCACGTTCGACTTCGACTCGGTCCCGTCCGGGGTGCTCGATCGCTTCCGCTATGTCGTGACCGTCCGCGGACCGTATGCCAGCGCGCCGCCGGCCAACTGGCACCTGCGCCGGCGCCTCGCGTCGTTCGACGTCTGGGAGCGCGGCGGCCCCACCGCCGCTCGCGAGGTCCTCGACGAGCAGGACCGTCCCGGCACCGTGCTCGCGTGCGCGGATCGGCGGCGCCGACCGCCTGGCATCGCCGCCGTCCGTGCCTTCCCCGTGCTCGGTCCGGTCGCCGCGTGGCGCATCCCGGGCGCCGCGCCGCCGTCGGGCGGCGCCGGCCCGGCGCCGCTCCCCCCCGGCCGGGAGATGTCGCAGGGTCTCGACCTGCCCCGCGGACGGTGGTCCATATCGCTGCGCTACTCCAGCGCCGTTCCCCTGTCGCTGCGCGCCGGCGGGCGGCGCGTCCGCCTTCCGGCGATCACCGAGCCGCCGACCCAGTTCCGGTTCGCCGGGACGATCGACAGCCTCGGCGGTCGGGTCCTCGTGAGCGTTCGCGCCGAGCGCGGATCGCGCTGGCTGATCGCGCGCGACGCCGAGATCGACGCCGTCGCGGCCACGCCGGCGCCGTGGTCCGGGCGGGCCGTATCCCTGGCGCGCGCCTGCGGAAGCTACGTCGATTGGTTCGCCCGTTGATCGCCGAGACGCGGCGTTCGTGGTGGTCGGCGTCGCCCCCGCTCGGGAGGCGCGAGATCGTGTCGGTGGTGCTGGGGGCCTGCGTGCTGGCGCTCGTCATGCACTGGCCGCTGCCGTTGCACCTGTCCGGCGACGTCCCCAAGGATCTCGGCGATCCGCTGGCCGAGGCCTGGCAGCTGGCCTGGGACGGTCATGCCCTGCTGCATCAGCCGCTGCACTTCTTCCAGTCCAACCAGTTCTTCCCCGCCGCCGACACGCGCGCCTACGTCGACGGGCTGATCGGCTACGCCCCCGCCGGACTGATCGGCAACGGGCCGGTGGCGGCCGTGGCCCGGCACAACGCGTTGTTCTTCTTCGCCTACGCGATGGCGTTCGTCGGCGGTTACCTGCTGGCGCGCGAGCTCGGGGCTGGCCGCGCGGGGGCCGCCGTGGCGGGCGCCGCCTTCGCGTACGCGCCCTACCGCCTGGAGCACGACGCCGAGCTGAACATCCTCTCCAGCGGAGGCATCCCGCTGGCGCTCTTCCTCGGGCTGCGCGGCTACCGGCAACGGCGGCCCTGGCTGGTGCTGGGGGCCTGGCTCGTGGCCGCCTGGCAGGTGACCCTTAGCCTCAACCTCGCGCTGCCGTTCGCCTACCTGCTGGGCATCCTCGCCGTCGTCGCCGCCGTCTCCTGGACCCGACGTCGCTGGCCGCTGCCGCGCTCGCTCGTGGTCGCGACCGTGGCGGGCGCGGCCGCGATGGCGCTCGTGGACGGCGTGGTCGCGCGCCCGTACCTCGACGTCAGCCGGGAGTTCGGGCCGCGGTCGGTGCCGGAGGTCGACTTCTACTCCACGGGCCCGCGGGCGTTCCTCGCCGCGCCGCGCTCGAACCTGCTGTGGGGGCGCGCCACGGTCGGCGTGCGCGACGGCCTGGACTGGGTGCAGGAGCAGACGCTGTTCCCGGGAGTGGCGATCCTCGCCCTCGCCCTGGTGGGGGCGTTCGCGGGAAGCTTCCCGCGGAGGCTGCGGATCGCCCTCGCCGGTGGAGCCCTGGTCGCCGGGTGGTTATCGCTGGGCCTCTCGACCCACGGGGGCTGGGTGCTCTGGCCCTACCGCCTCCTCTACGACTACGCCCCCGGCTGGGACGGCGTGCGCGTCCCCGAGCGGATCTGGCTGCTCACGATGCTCGCCCTTGCCCTCCTGGCCGCGGACGGGGCGCAAGCCCTGCTGCGCCGCGTGCGGCCCGCCCGGTGGGCGACGGCGGTCGCGGCCGCGCTGGTCGGCCTCGTGCTGCTCGAGGGCTCGGGCTTTCACCTCGGCCGCGACGGGTCGCTCATCCACCTCGGTGCCGATACCCCGACGTACTTCGGCGGCCCCCCGCACCCCGCGGTCCCGAGGATGCCGCCGGGCCAGCGCGGCCTCCCGGGGCCGCAGATGCACCTGCCGCTCCAGTCGGGCGAGGCGTCCTCTCCGCGCGTGGTCCTCTGGTCCACCGACGGATTCCCCAAGGTGACCACCGGCATCGGCGCCTACCAGCCGAAGTCCTACAACCGGCTGAAGGAGGAGATGCGGGGCTTCCCCGACCGGCGCTCGGTGTCGCGGCTCCGCGCCCTCGGCGTGCGGGTGGTCGTCCTGCATCCCGACCTGGTGGCCGGGACGCCGTGGGAGCACGCGGCCGGCCGGCCTCTGACCGGCCTGGCGCTGCGCCGCCGCGACGGCGGAGGCGTGGTCGTCTATCGCCTCTCCTAAATACGGTCCCGCCGGCCAGCGCCCTGGTGCTAGGGTCGCTCGATGGGCGCCAGCATTGCCCGGAACAAGGCGGGCATCCTGGACGACTGCGGTGCGAGGAAGCTGGAGGTGGATCACCTCCCGTTCTACTTCCACGTCGTCCTCAACATGCCGTGCAACCAGCGGTGCATCATGTGCGTCCCGAACTTCCAGCACCGCAGAGACGTGCTGCCGTTCGAGGACTTCGTCGCGCTCTTCGAGCAGTTCAAGCCCTACGCCGAGCACATCACGCTCATCGGCGGCGAGACCTTCATGTACCCGTGGATCAACGAGGTGCTCGAACTGCTGGCCACGCAGCGGATCGCCGTGACGATCCACACCAACTCGTTCATGCTCAACGAGCGCGTGATCCCGCAGCTGCTGGCCCTGCACGAGCTGCACCTCAAGTGCTCGATCGACGCGGTGACGCCCTCGACCTACCTTCAGATCCACGGTCGAGACCATTTCGAGCGGGTCACGGCCAACATGACCCAGTTCGCTGAGGCGAAGGCCGACATGCCCAACATGTTGATGATCCCCCACTACGTGGTCATGCGCGCGAACCTCCACGAGGTGGTGCCGTTCGTGGACTTCGCCGGCACGCTCGAGCCGCACCGCATCGAGTTCGATCCGGTGCGCCAGGTCGAGGACTGGAAGGTCGACAACGGCACGGGCTGGACCTTCGACGGCGCCGAGCAATCGTGCGAGTCCTTCCGGCACGAATACAACGACGTGATGCGCCAGGCCGCCCAGAAATGCGAACGCGAGGGACTCGCCCATGAAGTCCACTACCTCTGACGAGCAGCTGCCGGCGCAGCCGTCGGCCGAGGATCGGGAGTACTTCTGCACCGAGCCCTGGACGGGCATCTTCAGCGTCGAGACGAACCGCGACGTGACCTTCTGCCCCTGCTACCTGCGGATGAAGATCGGCAACCTCGACGAGGCGTCGATGCAGGACATCTGGAACTCCGAGCAGATGCAGGAACTCCGCGCATCCTTCCGTGACGGCATCCTGCCCGAACCGTGTCAAGGCCAGTCGTGCCCGCCGGTCCTGGGCGAGGCCGAGACCCCCTAGCGAAGCGCCGGCGCCACCCGGACCATGTGGTCGTGAATCGCACGGCCCTGCCCGTACCGGGGTGTGCCGTCGTAGGCGGCCAGCAGGTCATAGGAGCACTGCGGGGCCGGGAAGTGGAAGAAGTCCGCGGTCCAGCGAAAGCCGCCGTAGGAGACGCCGTGGGCGTCCGCCCACCTCATGAAGCGCACGTCGAACCGCGCGACGCCCGGACACGGCTCGGTCTGTCCCGCCATGGTGGCACCGAACTCCGTCGCCACCACCGGCACCCGGGCCGCGACCGGCGCGACCGCGCGCGTCCAGCACGCCTCGTTGGCGCAGGGCAGGTTCTCATAGACGTGGAACGTGGCGGCGATCTGACCCAGGGGGTCCGTCGGCCGGTACTGCAGCCAACGGCCGAGGTCGTTGTCGTAGAAGCGCCCCGGTACCAGGATCGGCTGGCGGGCCCCGGTCGCGCGAACGGCGTCGACGAGCTCCTGCGTGCCCGCCGTCCGGTAGCTGCCGCGGGGACGCCGCGGCGTCGGGCAGCGCCGGCCGCAGCCCGCAGTGTTCGTCGTGATCGAGTCGTCGCAGTCCGCGCACGCGTTGGGCAGGCGGCACCCGTCGCGCACGCAGCGCCAGCTCAGCGCCGACGCCGGTATGCGGGTCGGCTCGTTGAAGAGCTCGAACATGACCGAGCGATCCGAGCGGAACATCCGCGCGACCGAACGCCAGAACGGGATCGAGTACTGGCGGTCGGGCAGCTGCCATTGGGCGTGCGCGATCGCGTCTCCGGCGGCCGACCAGTGCAGGTCGAAGACGACGGCCAGGCCCGCGCGATGGGCACGCGCGACGACGGTCCGCACCGCCGACCGGTACCGCGCCCCCAGGCGCGCGCCCGCGCGGCGCGCCGCGGCTCCCGTGATTGGCGCGATCCCGTAGCCCGGCGGCACGCCGCGGCGCACCGGGTTGACGCCGAGCCAGCATTGCTCGTTGAGTGAGATCCGCACCGCGTTGGCGTGCCACGCGCGCATGGGCGCCAGGGGCGTCGTCGTCGTCGGTCCCGAGAAGACGCCCTCCCGGCGCGAGGCGTCGTAGACAGGCTCGACACAGGTGTACTCGCCGGTCCCGAAGTGCATGGGGAACAGGCGCGTGTCGCGACCCTGGACGTCGACGAAGTGATTCCCGGCCACGTGCAGCACGGGCGCGGTAGCGCGCGCGGGAGCGTCGGCCGCCGGCACCGCCGCGAGGCCGGCCGACAGACCGGCGAGGAGCCAAGCGCGACCGCTCAAGCCGGGGGCCTGGGGACCGGTGGGTCGATGTAGGACCGAAACCACATCTCGAGCTGAATGAGCGCCCAGAGCTGGTTGGAGTAGTCCTTGCCGGAGTTCGCCCGGTGCGCCTCGATCATGCGCTCCACCTCCCGCGCCCGAAAGAGGCCCCGTCCGGTGGCCGTTCCGTCGAGCAGGATCTCGTGCGGGAGGTCGCGCAGTTGGCCGCGAAACCAAGTGGCGAGGGGAACCGAGAACCCCATCTTCGGCCGGTCGACGACGTCGGGCGGCAGCCAATCGCGGACGGCGTCCTTGAAGAGGCGCTTGGTCGATCGGCGCGCCAGCTTCCCGTTGGCCGGGAGCGATGCGGCCATCTCCATGAAGTCGTGGTCCAGCAGCGGGGACCGGGCTTCCAGGGAGTGGGCCATGGTCGCGATGTCCATCTTCACGAGCAGGTCGTCCGGCAGGTAGGTCTGGGTGTCGACGTCGAGCAGGCGCTCGGTGACCGTCGTGCCGTCCGATGCGACGTAGGGATCGCGGATCACGGTGGGCGCGGTGCGGCGCGACAGCCGGGACCAGAGCTCGGGTGTGTAGAGGCGCTCCTTCTCCGCCTCGGTGAAGAACGAGAACCACAGCGGGTAGCGCTCCCAGTCCGGCAGGTGCGCGGTCCGGACCACCGGTGCCAGCCGGCCGGCCCAGCCGTCGCCGCCGGATGACTCCTCGAGGCGATCGAGGGCCCGCGCGGCGATCGCGGTCAGCCGCCTCGGGAGGCGGCCGACCCGTGCCGCGCGCAGGTTCGCGGCGTAGCGCGGATAGCCCGCGAAGTTCTCGTCGCCCCCGTCGCCGTTGAGCGCCACGGTCACGTGGCGCCGCGCCAGCCGCGCGAGCTCGAAGCTCGGCAGCGCGGACGGGTCCGCGAAGGGCTCGCCGTAGTGCCACGCCAGCTGCGAGATCAGATCGCCCGCGCGGGCCTCGATGCGGAACTCGTGATGGTCGGTCCCGTAGGCCCGGGCCACCTGCCGCGCGTACCGCGTCTCGTCGAAGCTCGGAACGTCGAAGCCGATCGAGAACGTCTTGACCGGCTGCGAGGTCTGGCGGGCCATCGCCGCCACCACGGCGCTCGAGTCCACGCCGCCGGACAGGAACGCCCCCACGGGGACGTCGCTGCGCAGGCGCATGCGCGTGGCCTCCAGCAGCCCGTCGCGGATCTGCTGCCGCAGCTCCTCCGAGGAGGCACGCGAGCGGTCGGCGTAGGAGAGCCGCCAGTAGCGCTCCAGCGTCACCTCGCCGCCCTCCCACGTGAGCCGGTGCGCCGGAGGCAGCTTGCGCAGCGCGGCGAAGGCGCTGAGGGGCGCGGGCACGTACTGGTACTGCAGGTAGCAGTCGACCGCGTCGTAGCTGACGTCGCGGGGAACCTGCTCGTCCTGCAGGACCGCCCTCGCCTCCGAGCCGAACACCAGCGAGCCGTTGTTCCGCGAGTAGAACAGGGGCTTCTTGCCGATCCGGTCGCGGGCGAGGAGCAGCCGGCGGCGACGGCGGTCCCACAGCGCCAGGGCGAACATCCCGCGCAGCGCGGTGACGCAGTCGTCACCGCGCTCCTCGTAGAGATGGGCGATGACCTCAGTGTCGCCGTCAGTCGAGAACCGGTGCCCCCGCCGCCGAAGGTCCGAGCGCAGCTCGCGGTAGTTGTAGATCTCGCCGTTCAGCGCGACCACGACCGATCGATCCTCGTTGAACACCGGCTGGTCGCCGGTCTCGAGGTCGATGACCGCCAGGCGCCGCACCCCGATGCCGGCGCCGTCGTCGAGAAACGTCCCCTGCGAGTCCGGGCCGCGGTGCTCCAACGCCGCGCACATTCGCTCGATCAGGTCCGGCCCGACGCGGTCCGGCGAGACCTTCCCGGCAATCCCGCACATGGTCGGCGGCAAGATAGCCTGTCGAGCTTGCATCGCGGTCGGATCCGGCTTGGCATCGGCGCCCTGCTGGGCGTTCTCTTCGCGGCGGCGGTTGGTCTGCGACTCTTCGCCGTCCTCGCCTACTGGCCGGCCGGGCTCGGGAAGCGCGACAGCGCGGCGTACGTGCGCGCGGCGCACAACGGTCTCGGTCTGGACACCCTCGACCCGTCCGGCTATCCCCTGTTCCTGCGGGCGGCGCACGCGATCAGCTCGCAACTCGTGTTCACCGTGGCGCTGCAGCACGTGCTCGGCCTAGCCAGCGGACTGCTCGTGTACCTCGCGGTGCGGCGCCTCGGCGGGCCGCGCTGGCTCGGGCTGATTCCGGCGGCCGTCGTCTGGTTCAACGGGGACCAGATCTTCTTCGAGCACACCCTGCTGACCGAATCGCTGTTCGTGTTCCTGCTTTCGGCGCTTCTCTATGCCGCGGTGCGCTGCCTGGACGATGCGCCGCGGCGGGCGTGGCTGTGGCCCGTCGCCACCGGGGCGCTGGCGGGCGCCCTGCTGACCGTGCGCTCCGTGAGCCTGCTGCTGGCACCGCTGGTGATCGCCTGGCTGGCGCTCGCGCTGTGGCGAACCGGCCGCCCCTGGCTGCGCGGTGCGCTGGCCGCCGCCGGCGCCGCGTTCGTCGTGGTCGCCGGCTACGCCGCCCTCCGGCACGACGTCACCGGCCGGTGGGCGCCCGTCGCGGACGGCAGCGGATGGATCCTCTACTCGCGCGTCGCGCAGTTCGCGGACTGCAAGCGGTTCACCCCACCCCGCGGGACGCGGGTCCTGTGCGAGACCTCGCCGCCGGACACCCGTCCGGGCCAGCTCTACTACGAGTGGCTCGGGGGGCCGGCGCGGCGCGCTTTCGGGGACCCGCCGCGCCACGACGCCACCCTGGCATCCTTCGCGCGGGCCGCGATCGTGCACCAGCCGTTCGACTACCTGCACACCGTGGGCGACGACCTCCGGCGCTACTTCGACCCCTCTGCCGGGGTGACGCGGTTCGGCGGCGGCGCGGACGCGGACGCGTTCACGTTCCTGCGCGAGGTCCCGCGCTACGACTCCGAGGTGCTCCGCGAAGCGCATCGCTACTACCACTCGTTCACGCCGCGCGCGGGGGACGGCGCGGGGCTGCTGTCCGACTATCAGCGCGCGATACGGGTCCACGGCCCGCTGCTGCTGCTCTTCGTCGTGCTGGGCCTCGCCGGCCTGTGGGCGGCCGCGGGGCGGGTGCGTTGGGCCCTCGTGCTGCTCGTGGGACTCGAGCTCTACCTGCTGATCTTCCCGGTCGCCACGACCCTGTACGAGTGGCGCTTCGGGATTCCGGGGCTGGGCGCGGGCGCTGCCGCGGCGGCGCTGGGCGGCTGGTCGCTGGCCGAGCGGGTTCGGGCCCGCCGGAGCTCGGTCGTCCCCGCGCGCGCGCAGGTGAGCTCATGACCCTCGACGCGCGGAGCGCGATTCCCGTCTCGGCCGGTGCCCGGGCAGTGCTGGAGGAGGTCTACGCCGCCCGCCGCGTGGAGGACCCCGACGGCTCGCTGCTCGAGGTGTTCCCCACGTCGATCCCGGTCGAGCACGCGATCCGGCTGGCCGAGATCGTGCGCGACCACGACCTGATGCGGACGGTCGAGACCGGCATGGCCTACGCCCTCTCCACCCTCGCGATCGCCGGCGTGCACGCCGACCGGGGCGCCGGGCGGCACGTGGCCATCGACCCCATCCAATCGACCAAGTGGCGCTCCCTCGGCCGGGCGCACGTTCGCCGCGCCGGCCTCGAGCCCTACGTCCGGGTCGTCGAGCAGCGCTCCGACGAGGCGCTGCCCCGGATGGTCGCCGACGGCGAGCGCTGCGACTTCGCCTTCATCGACGGCCACCATCTGTTCGACTTCGTGCTGGTCGACTTCTTCTACGTCGATCGCATGCTCGTCGAAGGCGGGATGATCGCGGTCCACGACCCGTGGATCCCGGCGGTCAGCCGGGTGCTGGACTTCGTGCGGCGCAACCGCGCCTACGAGGTGACCGCCGAGGACCAGGGGCTGGCCCTGCTCGAGAAGACCGGAGACGACGAGCGTGACTGGGACGACCACCAACCCTTCTAGCCCGGCGCGCCGGCCGCTGCCCCAGCCGGTCGTCGAGCCGCCGCGCCGGCGCGGGCGCCGCTGGATCCTCGGCTGGCTGAAGGGCTGGGCGCTCCGACCGCGTTGGCGGCTGCGCGAGCTGACCGGCGGCCCCCGCATTCGCATCGGTCGCCGCTTCTCGCTGCAGGGCAGGCTGACGCTCCGCGGACCCGGGGAGGTCGTGCTCGGCGACGACGTGGTCGTGGCCTCCCACGCCCGGCCGTGGACGAACACCCGCGAGGCGCGGATCGAGATCGGCGATCGGTCCTACGTCAACGGCACCGGCTTCAGCTGCGCTCGCTCGATTCGCGTGGGGCCCGACGCGATCCTCGGCGACGCCCGCATCTACGACACCGATCACCACCCGGTAAGCCGGCGCCGCACGTCGGACAGATCGCTCGAGGCCGGCGTGCGCCCGGTGTCCATCGCCGAGAACGTCTGGATCGGCAGCGGCGCCGCCGTCCTCAAGGGAGTGTCGATCGGCGCCAATTCGGTCGTCGGCTTCGGAGCCGTGGTGACCGGCGACGTGGGCGCCGACCGGATCGCCGTGGGCAACCCGGCCCGCGACGCCGGCCCGGTGCCCGACTGACATGAGCGTCCCCGCCAGCGCCCCCGACCGCCCGCGCGAGCCGTCCGCGGCGCCGGTCGCGGTATCGGCCACCTCGGTCACGAAGTCCTTCCGTCTCCCGCACGAGCGCTACTCGACGATGAAGGAGCGCGTCATCCATCCGCTCCGGCATCGCAGCTACGAGGCGCTGACCGCGCTCGACGACGTCAGCTTCGAGGTGCGCCGGGGGGAGTTCGTGGGGATCGTCGGCCGCAACGGGAGCGGCAAGAGCACGCTGCTCAAGTGCCTCTCCCGGATCTACCGCGCCGACGCCGGCGACATTCGGGTCGACGGCCGCCTGGCGCCGTTCGTGGACCTCGGCGTCGGCTTCAACTCCGACATGACGGCGGCCGACAACGCGGTCCTCAACGCCATCCTCCTGGGACTGAGCCGCGACGAGGCTCACGCGCGCCTCGACGACATCATCGCCTTCGCCGAGCTGGAGCGGTTCGTGGACCTCAAGCTCAAGAACTTCTCGTCGGGCATGCACATGCGCCTCGCCTTCGCCGTGACCACCGAGGTCGACGCGGACGTGCTGCTGTTCGACGAGGTCCTCGCCGTCGGCGATGCCGGCTTCCAGGCGAAGTGCCTCCAGAGACTCGAGGCGCTTCGGAACAGCGGCCGCACCGTCCTGCTGGTGACGCACGACATGGAGACCGTCCAGCGATTCTGCGATCGCGCGATGCTGCTCGACGCCGGCCGGCTGCTCGACATCGGCAGCCCGGACCGGATCGCGCGGGAGTACGAGGAGCGCAACGCGCGCGCACCGGCCGAGCGCCGGATCGCGGAGAGGGCGTCGACGCGAAAGGCGCCGCCGCGCGGGCGCGGGGCCGGGCCGCCCATGTTCGGCCGCGACCCGCGCCGCGTGGCCACCGTCGCACGCGCCCTGGCGGTCGCCGAGTTCCGGGTCCGCTACACGGAGTCGCTGCTCAGCTACCTGTGGGTGATGGCCGGCCCGCTGCTGTTCTTCGCGATCCTCTACGCGGTCTTCACGCAGGTAGGGGCCTTCGACCACGGCGTCAAGAACTACCCGGTCTACCTCCTCACGGCCCTCGTCCTGTGGACGTTCTTCGCCACCGGCACGACGACGGCGGTGAACTGCCTCGTCCGCCAGGAGGACCTGCTCCGCAAGCTGCCCCTGCCCCACATCACGATTCCCTTGTCCGTCGTGCTCGGCGCCGCCTTCGACCTCCTCGCGAACCTCGTCGTCGTGTTCATCTTCGTCTTTGTGGCGGGCATCACGCCGCGCGTGAGCTGGCTCGAGCTGCCGGTGATCGTGGTGCTGCTCTCGTTCCTGACCACCGGGACCGCGCTGGCGCTCTCGGCGCTCTACGTCCGCCACCGCGACATCGACCAGATCTGGGTGCTCCTGCGCCAGGCGCTGTTCTACGGCTCGGCGATCTTCTACGTGGTCTCGTTCCTTCCCACCAACCTGCAGCGCCCGGCGATGGCGAATCCGCTCACGGCGGCGTTCACCGAGGCTCGCCACGCGGTGATCGACCCGAGTGCGCCGTCGGCGGCCGCCGTGAGCGGCGGCGCGATCCGGCTGCTGATCCCGCTGGCCGTGGTGGCCGCGGTGTTCGCGCTCGGGGTGTGGATCTTCCGCCGCGAGAGCCCACTCGTCGTCGAGAACCTGTGAGCCCTCGGGTCCCTACGACGCGTAGGTCTCGCGCCAGCCGTGCCGGGGATCGGCGCCCCGGAGGCGCTTGAGCGAGCGGTCCAGCGGCGACGTGAACAGCGCCTGCTGAAGGTAGGAGCGCCGCGCCGCCTCGACGCGGTCGCGGATCGCCGCCCGGCTCAGCCCGTGCTTGCGCAGGACCGCAGCAAGCTGCCTGGCCTGGAGGCTCTGCGGCACGTGCGTGGTGAGGCGATAGGCCTCGCGGTGATCGCGGTAGACGTAGAGGCACTCGGGCACGGAGGAGAAGCGCGCTCCGTTCTCGGCCATGCACCAGGGAAAGTCGAAGTCGTCGACGAGATCGAGCGACTCGTCCATGCCGCCGAAGGACAGCGCCAGGTCCCGGCGCCAACAGAGCAGGTGCTTGACCGGCGTCCCGGAGGCGAAGTCCTCCAGCGTCACCGAGGCCCGGCCCCGGATCACGCCGCTGATCGACCGTCCCTCGCCGTCGACGTAGCGGCGCGAGGAGTGCAGGAAGTCCGCGCCGGATGACTCGGCGATCCGCCGCTCCAGGACCTCGACGGCCCGGTCGTCCCACAGGTCGTCGCCCAGGAGGCTCGCCACGAACTCCGTGGTCGCGTGGCGCATGCCGGTGTTCAACGCGCCGGCCAGCTTTCGGCCCTCGTTGGAGATCAGCACGGTCCGGGGATCGGCGAGCACGTCCTCGAGCAACCCGGCGAGCGCGGCCGCCTGTGCTGGCTCGGTCACCACGATCAGCCGCCATGCCGACGAGGTCTGGCGCAGGACGGACGCGAGCGCCTCGCGGAGGTACGCCTCGTGGAAGCGCTTCACCGGCATCAGCACGGTCAGCGTAGGATCGCGCTCGACGTGCCCGCGTCCACCTTCAGAGAGATCGCGCGTGGCCGCGAAGGCGAGTTCCTGACCAGGGGATACCGAGCGCGCCACGTCTTCGCGCACAGGCTATATCAGCTCCCCAAGTGCGGACCCGATGGCTACAAGCTCGCGCTGGACGCCTGCGGTCAGCGCGACCTCTCCGCCCACTGGCAGATCCTCCTGTACGCCGATCCGGCCCTGGCCGGGGAGTTCCCCCGCGAGGTCTTCGCCGACGACGACGTCAACTGGCATCGCCAGCAGCTCGGCCGGACGGGACAGGTGGCCAGCGCCACGGTGCTGCTCGACGGCGAGGTCGCCCGCTCGCTGGTCCACCAGTCCGACCTGGTCCAGCGGATCGGGCGCATCCCCCGCCACCGGAGCCGGATCGAGAACCGGTTCAGGGGCTGGCCGCAGATGCTGCTCAACGGACTGCTGGCCTTCGCGTCGGAGCGCGGGGTGCGGCGCCTGCATACTCCGACCGCCGACCTGGCGATGCGGCACACCGACCCCGTTCGCGATGTCCAGCGCGACCTCTTCCAGCGCGTCTACGATCGGCCCGTCGAGCGCTTCTCACCCGAGCGGCGCGACGACTGGTGGGTCATCGACCTCGAGCGCAACGCCGGCGCCTTAGTCCGGCCCGAGCCGGGCCGCGAAGAGCTGCCGGCGCGCCGCACCGTGTGCGTCTGCCACGACATCGAGCGGGGCCACGGCCACCTCGACGTCGACCGCGAGTTCGCCCGCCGAGCCGACGCCGCCGCGCCCGGGCACCTCGACGCGATGCTCGCGGTCGAGGCGGCGGCGGGCGTGCCGGCCACCTACCAGGTCCTCGGGCTGATCATGCCCGAGGTCATGGTCGAGCTCCGGGCCGCCGGTCACAGCGTGGCGTTTCACTCCTACGACCATTCCTCGCCGGGCCAGCTCGACGAGTGCCGCTCGGTGGACTACCGGATCAAGGGGTACCGGCCCCCACGGTCGCGGCTCTCCGCGGACCTCGCCGACGAACGGCTGGCCTTCCACAACTTCGAGTGGCTCGCGAGCTCCGCGGCCTCGCTGGGCATCGACGACCCCGCACTCCCGAACCGCGTGGCCAAGCTCCCGGTCTCGGTCGACGACTTCGCGCTTCACACCGGTGAGCGGTCCTATCCGGAGTGGGAGTCGGAGGTGCTGCGCACCGTCGCCGACCGGCCGTTCACCTCGATCGGCCTGCACGACTGCTACGCGCACCACTGGCTGGCCCACTACCCCGCGTTCCTGGACAAACTGACCGCCCTGGCGCAGCCGCGCACATTCGACGACGTGGCCGCCGAGGTCTTCCTGGCCCATGCCGTCTGACGAGCTCCCCTTCGTCTCGGTGGTGGTGCCGACGGCGGCCCGGACACGGCTCCTCGCCGACTGCCTGCGGACGCTGGTCGACCAGGACTATCCGATCGATCGCTTCGAGGTGATCGTCGCCCACAACGGGCCCGCGGACGGGGGCCCGCTCCCCGGCGATCTGCGGGAGCGCGCGGATCCGCCGGCGGTCCGCCACCTGCGGATCGCGCGCCGCGACGCCAACGCCGCGCGCAACGCCGGCCTGCGGGCGGCACGGGGGGATCCCATCTGCCTGGTGGACGACGACGTCCTCGTCCCCGGCAGTTGGCTGCGCACCGTGGTCGACGGAGCCCGGCGGCATCCGTCGGCCGGGTGTCTCGGGGGGCCCGTGAGGCCGCGCTTCGAGGCAGCCGCGCCGCGGACCTGCCGGTGCCACGAGCTGGCCGGGGCGCGGTTGGACGAGGGACCGTCGGACGCGGTCGTCGACGAGGTCTGGAGCTGCAACATGGCGATTCGCCGCGAGGCGCTGGAGCGCGTCGGAGACCTGCGCGAGGGGCTGGCGGTCGTGCACGAGTCCGAATGGGAGGGCCGCCTGCGCCAGGTCGGGGGCACGATCGTGTACCTGCCCGACGCCTGGCTGTGGCATCGCCGGTTGAGCTCCGACGTCTCGCCCTGGAGCCTCGTGCGCGACAACTTCCGGCTGGGCTACTCCGTCGTCGCGCTCGGCCAGGAGCTCCCGGCCCGCCGGGCCTGCCGGACTGCCGCCGTCTCGCTGGCCCACGCCGCGGGCCACCGCTGCACGCGCGGGCTCACCGACGCGATGCGCGCGCTGGGCTCGCTCGCGGCCATCGCGGCCGGCCGCCGGCGCCGGCCCTGGGCGACGTCACTGCGCTAGCGCCTGGCGCAGGAGACGCTCCAGGCGGTCGCGCCGGTCGGTCGCGGACGCGTGCTCCAGCGCCCAGGCCCGTGCCGCGCGGCCCATCCCCCGCCGCAGCTCCTCGTCGGCGGCGAGCGCCGCCAGCTTCTCGGCGAGGGCCTCGGGCTTCCGGCGCGGCGCGATGAGCGCGGCCCCGTCGAGCCCCGGCTCGCCGAGCGGACCCGGATCCGACAGGACGGCCGGCGTGCCGCACGCCAGCGCGCGGAGCGCGCCCCGGGGCAGTCCGTCCACAACCGAGGCGCCGAGGAAGACGTCGGCCGAGCGTAGGCGGTCGCGAAGCTCGTCCGGCGCGAGCGCGCCCGAGAACCGGACCTCGTCGGCCACATCGAGCTGGTGGCGCGCGAACGTGAGCGCGGGCAGGTAGTCGCCGTCGCCCACGATGGTGTACTCGACCTCGACACCGGCGTCGCGCAGCAGCCGCACCGCGTGGATCGCGTGCTCGAAGCCCTGCATCCAGTCCAGGGAGTCGGCGCTGACGATCCGCAGCGCGCCCGATCGCCGCTCCGCGGGCTCCGCCTCGGCGGTCGCGAAGAACGTCGCCTCCACCGCCGGCACGACCACGGCGCGCGGCAGGTCCGGCGGTAGGCCGCGCTGCAGCGCCCGGCGCTCGAGCGCCCGGTCGGGCACGTGAACGGCGGCGGCGCGGGCCCAGACCGCCTCGCACCCGGGGAAGGGAGCCGACCCCGAGCCGTAGAGGTCCTCCGCCGTCAGGCCGACCACCACGGCGCCGTCCAGGGCGTCGAGCACGGGGAGCCAGGCGGCGGCCGAGCGCGCCGAGTCGAAGTGGACGACCTGGGGGCGCGCGGCCACCAGCCGGGTCGCGACCTGGCGACGGCACCAGACGCGGGGCACCTCGCGCGGCACCCGCAGAGCGCGCCTCGCCGCCCGAGGGCTGACGGTGGCGGCGCGGGCCAGCGCCAGGCCGGTTCTCAGCCGGGCAGCGTGGCGCCGGCAGGAGTCCGGATCGAGGAGCCGCGCGTCCCAGCCCGCCTCCCGGAGGCCTCGCAGGTCGGCGGTCTCGCTCCCCACCAGGGCGATTCGCCCGGCGACCGCCGTCACCGGCGCGCCCTCGCGTCGGTCATGCCCCGGTAGAAGTCACGGAAGAGCTCCGCCTGGCGGGCGAGGGTGAACTCCGCCTCCACGCGCGCCCGGCCGGCCGTCCCCATGCGCCGCCGCAGCGCGGGGTCGCGCCACAGTGTCCTCAGCGCCTCGACCAGTCGCCCGGTGTCGCGCGCGGGCACCACGAAGCCCTCGACTCCGTCGTCCACGGCCTCGCGGGTGCCCCCCGACTCGGTGACGACCACCGGCCGGCCGCACGCCATCGCCTCGAGCACGACGTTCGGGATCCCCTCGGCCAGGCTGGCGTGGAGCAGGATGTCCGCTCCGCGCAGGTGCTCGCGCACCTCGGTCTGGGGCACCGGGCCGTGGACGTGGACGACGTCCCGCAGACCCAGGTCCTCGACCGTGTGCGCGATGCGCCCGCGCTCGCTGGGCTCGGCGTGATCGAGCGGCGGGTCCGCGCCGAGGATGTCGAAGCGCACCGGCGCCCCCTCGGCCGCGAGCTGCGCGACCGCCTCGAGCGCGTACTCCCAGCCCTTGCGCCACCGCAGCCAGCCGACGTCGACGAGTCGCAGACGGACGGGCTCGTCTTCGGCGGGGGCATCCAGGGGCGCGAAGAAGTCCGGGTCCACGGCGGGCCGGATGACCGAGGCCTTCGATCGGGAGAGGCCCTGAGCGGCAGCTGCGGACAGCGTCGCCTCGGACACGCAATGCACCGCAGCCGCGGTGCCGAAGGCCAGCGGCAGCTGTCCGATCCACGAGCGCTCCAGCGGCGAATGCGGGTAGATGTCGATGTCGGCGCCCCGGCAGCTCATGGCCATCGGACACCCGAGGGCCTCGACCAGCGGGAGCAGGCGCGCCGCCGCGGACTCCCACTCGAAGTGCACGACGTCAGGGTCCAGCCGGGCCAGCGAGAGCATCGACCGCAGCAACCACCATCGCCCCGGACCATGGCGCAGGCCCGGGGGGCAGAGCGGCCCGCGCGCGGCGGCGAGCGTTGCGCGCAGCCGCCGGGGCCGGCGCGGCAGCAGCCGCGCGGCCTCCCAGGCAGCCCCCAGCGCCTGGACGAGCGGGCGGTCCTCCCAGTGCGGCATCCGGACCAGCTCGAGGCCCGGGATCCGAGGCCGCGGCGCGCTGGCCGGCATGCTCGACGCGACGGTCACGCGGACACCGCGGGCGGCGAGCCGGCGGAGCTTGTGCTGGATGAACGTCTCCGGCGGCCACCGAAGGCCCACCTCCAGCAGGTGGAACCGGTCAGAGGAAGACAACGCGGTAACGCAGGCTGCCCGCGAGCCGCCCGAGCCGCCAGGCCGCATTGCGCATCCAGTAGCCGCGGCGTTCGGAGGGACCCAGGAGGTACGTCGCGTGGGCGAGGATCCATCCCCAGTCGGCCAGCGCCTCGCGAGGGTCCGATCGCGCCATCCCGTCGGCCCGGAAGCGCCGGAACAGGCGCGGGCCGGCGGCCGCGTACAGGAACCACTGCCAGGCGTGCTGGTGCAGGCGCCGGCGGAAGCGCACGCTGACCACCGCGCCGGGTGCATGCAGCACCCGGTAGCCCGCGACCTGGGCGCGCCAGGCGAACTCGATGTCCGAGCCGCCGAACGTGTAGCCGGGGTCCCAGCCCACCCGCTCGGCGACGGTTGCCCAGACGCCGCAGTTGCCGCCGGGCACGCTGGGGAGGAAGTCGTGGTAGACGGAGAACCCGCTCACGCGCTCCGTGGGGCGCCACGCCAGCCGGAGCGGGTCGTTGAGCGAGTGGTGCTCGAGGCGCCCGCCGACCAGGTCGGCGCCCGCGGCGGCCTCGACCAGCTCGTCGAGCCAGCCCGGCGCGACGACGTCGTCGGCGTCGCAGAACGCCAGGAACTCCCCGCGGGCCGCCGACGCCCCCGCGTTGCGGGCCCAGTTGAGGCCGCGCCGGGACGACGCATCGACGACCACGACCTCGGGCAGCGACCGGCGCCACTCCTCGACCACCGCCATGCTGCCGTCGGTGCAGCCGTTGTCCACGACCACGACCTCCCACGCGCCCCGATACGTCTGCGCGGCGAGCGCCGCGAACTGCGCGCCCAGATAGCGTTCCTCGTTGCGGACCGGGACGATCACGCTCACCAGCTCGGGCGCCGACCGCGGGCCCGGCGCTTCCACCGGGCCTCGACCATTGCCTGCAGCGACGAAGAGATCAGCGGCTGTGCCCGCGCTCGACTCCCTCATGGAAGCGGGCAGATTAGCCGTCCTGCGGACCGAGCGGGGGCGCCTGCGACCGCTCTGGAGATGGGCGTACGCCGGCGTCGTGCGCGCCTGCAGCGCCTACCTGCGCGCCGGTGAGCCGCAGTCGACGGCCTACATCGGCGGCAGCGTGGGGAGCGGGCGGCCCGTCTACGGCCTCTCCGACCTCGACCTCGCCGTCGTGGTGCCCGGCGACGGACGAGCCCCCGGCGCCTCGAGCGCGCGCGTGCGCCGGCGCTGGGATCGGCTGACCCGCGCGCTGCCGCTGATGGCCGACGTCGTCGACTGCTGCGTGTACGAGGACGCCCACCTGCGCGACGCGCTGGCGGACTCGACCATCACCTACGGGCTGGATCGTCCCGTCGCCGGTCCAGCGCCCGCGGTCTACCACGGCCCCTCCGCCGACGCCGACAAGATGCGCCTGCTCGAGCGGCCCGAGCTCTACGGGGCCACCGCGGCCTGGCGGCGTGTGGCCGGACCGGACCGCCGGCTGGCCGACCCCGCGCGCGATGCCCAGCGCCGCCGGATCGCGGCCTGGCTGGAGCTCCAGTTCCTGTGGCGCCTCGCCGTCGAGCTGTGTCTCGACCCGGGCCGACCCGGAGCCGCGAGCATGTGCGTGAAGCTGGTCGCCGAGCCGGCCCGCATGTCGATGTGGCTCAGCGAGGGACGGCGGACGGGCGGCCGCGAGCAGACCCTGAAGGAGGTGCTCGTCCACATGCCCGACGAGGCGCCCGCATTGAACCGCGCGCTCGCCCTCCAGCGCGCGCTCACCACGACGCCGAACCCGCCGTTGCGGGAATTCCTGCGGGCGTTCGTGCGCCTCTCCTCCCGGATCGCCGGCGAGATCGGCGCCGAGCTGGGGGGCACGTCGCGGACCGAGGTCGCGCTGCTGGGCGGCGACGAGTCCGAGCTGGCGCTGCCCCACGGCGGGTGGGAGCCCACCGGGCCGTGGCCGCCCTCGGCCGCACCGCGCCTGCTCGCGCTCGCCGACTGGCGCGCGCTCGCCTACCCGACGATGCCAGACGAGACGTTCGCGCTCGTCGCCGGCGACCCCGGCGACCCCGATCGGCTCGCCGCGGCGGCGCTGGTCATGGAGAAGGGCCCGTATGCGACGCTGCAGGCCGGCGGCCTGCTCATCCGCCCCTTCCACGGCGGACGGGCCCGCCTGCGCGCGGTCCAATGCAGCGTCACCGACCCGGTGTCGTTCGCCCTGGTCGAAGGCCGCGCGACCGCATCGTTTCCCGACGTGCTGGGTTGGTCGGCGCACGACGCGGCCCGCCGCGGGGTCGCCGAGCACGGCGCCTGGCTGGCCCAGCATCCGGTTCCGGCCGAGCCATCGGGCGAGCACCTGGGAATTCTGATCGGCGCCGCCCGCGCCGCCCTCTTCCTGGAGAGCACCGAGCAATCCAGGCCGGAGCTTGCGCTGACCGCGGCGGCGACGGCGCGGGCGCTGGCGGACCGGGCAACGGGCGCGCGCGGCGCGGCCGAGGCGGCCTGGGAGGCCTACCGGCAGTTCGCCCGGGACTGGAAATCGCCGCCCGCCGCCACCGTGATCGCCCTCGACGAGGCCGTGCGGGCCCTTCCTCCCTATGCCCGCTGACCCGCCCCCGTTCGTCTCCGTGGTCGTCCCGACCGCCGATCGATGCGCCGTCGTGGTCGGCTGCCTCGAGCACCTCCTCCGCCAGGAGGACCCGGGAGTCGGCCACGAGGTGATCGTCGTCGACGACGGGTCGCGGGACGACACGCCCGCCGCGGTCCGGAAGCTGGAGGCGAGCCGGGCCGACCATGTCCTCCGGTACGTGCGCCGGCCCCGGGGCGGAGCGGGCGCCGCACGCAACGCCGGACTCGAGCTCGCGCGCGGCGAGCTGATCTGCTTCCTGGACGACGACGCCCTGGCACCCCCACGATGGCTGGCGGAGCTCGTGGCGGGAGCGGACCGCCACCCCGACGCCGGGCTGTTCGGAGGCCCGGTTCGGCCGCGTCTGGAACACCGTCCCCCGTACACGTGCCCCTCTCACGAGCTGGCGGGCATGTGCCTGGACCACGGGCCGGCCGACACGGACGTGGACGAGGTGTGGGGCTGCAACATGGCGCTGCGACGATCCGCCGTCCGGGCGACGGGACCGTTCGACGAGCGCCTCTCCGTCGCCGAGGACTGGGACTGGGGCCACCGGCTCCGCGCCGCCGGAGGGCGAATCGTCTACCTCCCCGACGCGTGGGTGGTCCACCGCAGGCTCGCGTCCGATCTCGGCGTGTCCCGTCTCGTCGTGGAGTACTACCGCCGCGGCTACGTCGTCGGCGCCCGGGACGGGTCCCGGGAGACGCGCGGCGCGCCGCAGGCGGCCATCGACGGCCTGCGCCACTGCGCCCGGGCGCGCTGCACGCGCGGCCTCACCGACGCAGCGCGGAGTCTGGGACTGTGGTCGGGGGGCCTGGCGCGACGGAGCCGGCTCGCGTGGCACCCCGGCCGCGGGCGGTGATCTCGTCGTACAGATCGACGAACGCGTCGATCTGCCGTTCGAGCGGGAACACTCGCTCGACCCGCGCCCGTCCCGCGGTCCCCATGCGACGGCGCAGCTCCGGCTCCCGCCACAGCGCCTCCAGCGCCGCCGCCATCCGGAGCGGCTCGCGCGGCGGCACGACCAGGCCCTCGACGCCGTCCGTCACGGCCTCGCGGACGCCCCCGCAGTCGGTCACCACGACCGGGAGTCCGCAGGCCATCGCCTCGAGCACGACGGTCGGCAGGCCTTCGCTCAGGCTGGGATGCAGGAGGACGTCCGCGCGCTGCAGCTGAGCCACGACGTCCGACGACGACACGTGATCGTGGAGCCGGACGTGGCGAGTCAGTCCGAGCTCGTCGATGGCGTGTTGCACTCGCGGCCGGTCGCCGGGCTCCCCGGACGAGGGTGCCGGCTCGCCGCCCAGCAGGTCCAGCCGGGCGGGCACGCCGGCACGCACCAGCTCGGCGACGGCTTCGACGGCGTACTCGAAGCCCTTCAGCCACTTCATCCAACCGATCCCGACGATCCGCAGCCGCGAGCCGGCCGCGCGCCGGCCCGGGCCGGGGTGAAACACGGTCGGGTCGACCGCGGTGGGGATCAGACGGACCTTGGCCGGGTCCACGCCGTAGCGGTCCGCCTCACCCTGCACCGCTCGTGACACGCAGTGCACGGCCGCCGCCGCCGCGAAGGCGCGCGGCAGCTCGTCCGTCGTCTCGACGTGGGTGGCGGTGTGCGACCAGACCTGAAGCGTGCCGTGACAGCTCACCACCATCGGGCAGCGCCACACGTCGAGGAGCGGCATGTGGGCGACGGCGGCCGACTCCCACTCGAAGTGCACGACGTCGGGACGGAGCCTCGCCAGCGCCAGGAACGTGCGCAGCCGCGCGAGCGCGCGCCATCGCCGCTCGGCCCGGGACAGCGACCAGCGTCCGGACCTTCGCCAGGCCCGCCGGGACGCGATCAGTAGGCGCACCAGCCGCCGGGGGGAGGCCAGCAGCAGCCGCAGGGCGCCCCAGGCGATGCCGCCCGCGATGGCGCGCCGCGGCTCGTCCCAGTCGGGCAGCGCCACGAGCTTCGCGCCGTCCACGCGCGCGTCCGGCGTGCGCCGATCGCTCGATGCGACGGTGACGCGAAAGCCGCGCGCGGCAAGTCCGGCGAACCTCCACTGCAGGAAGGTCTCGGGCGGCCACATCAGTCCGACCTCGAGCAGGTCGACCGGCCGCTTGCTGGCCCGCCCGCGCGTCACAGGTACAGCACGCGGTGACGGAGGCTGCCGGTCAGCTGTCCGAGGCGCAGCGCCGCTTCGATCGTCCAACGGCCCCGCGTCCGGCCGGACCACACCACCGTGGGGACACGCCCGGCGATGGACGCCCACCCGAGGAGCGCCCGACCCGGCGGCGACGGCGGCATGCCCGCGCGCCGGAAGCGACGGTAGAGCAGCGGCCCCGCCGCGCCGTAGCGGACGTGCTGGGAGGCGAGATCGCGAATTCGGCGCCGGTAGCGCTCGTGCACCACCGCCTCGGGTGCCTCGGCGAGGCGATAGCCCGCCAGCTGCGCGCGCCAGGAGAATTCGATGTCCTCACCCGCGGGCACGTCCTCGTCGAACCCGCCCAGGGCGTCGAATGCCTCGGCCCAGACTCCCGTGCTCGTCCCGCTGGCATGCACGAGGAAGCGCATGCCCCGCAGCGCGCGGTCGCGCGGCGTCACGCCGTGCCACGAGCGGGTCAGGTCGTCGTTGATCTCGCCGGCGCCGACGCCACCGGCGACGAGATCTCCATCCCGGGCCGCGTCCGCCATGCGCCGCACCCACGACGGCGAGGCCACGTCGTCGGCATCGCAGAACGCGAGGAAGTCGCCCCGGGCAACGGCCGCGCCGGCATTGCGGGCGTGGCTCGGACCGCGCACCGCGGTGGCCCGCACGAGCTGGGGCGAGGGCAGCCGGCTCATCCAGCGGCGCGCGACCTCGAGACTGCCGTCGCGCGAGCCGTTGTCGGCGATCACGACCTCCCAGGGTCCGGTGTGGTCCTGGCCGGCCAACGCGTCGAGCTGGCAGGGGAGATGCTCGGCCGCGTCGCGGACCGGTACCACGACGCTGACCAGACGTGGACGCCGGCGTGCACCCTCGATCACGATGGGCGGGACCGTAGCCGATTAGCATCCGCTGGATGCCGTCGAGAGCGCCCGCTCAGCCACCGGCGAGCGCCTCCGCTCGGACGGCCCTCGTGGTGCACGGGCTGCGGATCGAACTGCGGGGGGATTGGCCGGAGGTGCTCGAGGAGATCGGGCTCGACTTCGCGTGGTTTTCGCGGCCCGAGGAGGGGCCGCGCCCCCATCTGCAGATCGAGGTGCAGCGCCGTCCCCCCGCCTACGACCGACTCGGCGACCTCGAGGCGACGTACGTCACCCCGCGCAACGTCGTGTTCCAGCGGGAGGGAGGGCGGGTGGTCGACTACTTCGGGCGCGCGGTGTCGGTGCTCGACCGATCCGGCACCCGGCTCGTCGTCCAGGGAGAGGACAGCCACCTCGTTCACGAGGCGGCCTACCAGTTCCTGCTCGCTCGGATCGGGGAGCATCTCGACGCCCGGGGCCTTCCGCGCATCCACGCCCTCGGCCTGGTCGGCGGGCAGGGGGGCGTCGCCGTCATGCTGCCGTCGGGCGGTGGCAAGACCACGCTTGCCCTGCGGGCGCTGCGCGAGGACGGGGTGCGGCTCCTCTCCGAGGACACGCCCCTGCTGGACCGGCGCGGGATGCTGCACCCCTTCCCGCTGAGGATCGGGGTGAACGCCATCGACGCCGAGAAGCTGCCCGAGGGCTCGGTCCGCGAGCTCGAGCGCATGGAGTTCCATCCGAAGCTCGTGCTCGACGTCGATGCGTTCGCGGACCGGATCGAGGCGTCGCCCCGCCCGCTGCGTCACCTGGTCATCGGACGGCGCTCGCTCGGGCGAGACGCCCGGCTCGAGCCCATCCCGAGGTCGGCCACGCTCGGGCCGCTGTTGCGCGAGGCGGTCATCGGCGTCGGCGTCTATCAGGGAATGGAGTTCGTGCTCCAGCGTGGGATGCGCGACGTGCTCGGGAACCTGGGCGTCGCCCGCACCCGCGCCCGCTGCTGCGCCGCCGGGCTCGCGCGCGCGCGCGCGTGGAGCCTCACGCTCGGCCGCGACCACGAGCGCAACTGGGCGGCGATCGCGCCGCTACTGGACTGAGAGCTCGATCGCTCCGCGCGCGTCGGCGGCGACCTGCGCGTCGATGCCCTGCTCGAGCGACACGCGCGGCGCGTAGCCCAGGTCTCGCGCCGACAGCGTGAGGTCGGCCGCCGTGTGTCGATGCTCGCGGCGATCGCTCGGAGCGTGGGCGAGCGGCGGAGCCGCCCCGAGGCTCGACGCCAACCGCTCGAACGCGTCCGCGAGCGTGACCGACCGCGCGCCCGAGACGTTGTAGACGCCGCCCGCGCGCCCCCGCTCGAGCGCGAGGAGGACCGCATCCGCGGCATCGCCGACGTACGTGAAGTCGCGGCGCTGGCGGCCGTCGCCGTACACGGGCATCGGCTCGGTTCCTCCGGCCGCCGCGATGAACCGGGCAAAGGCCATGTCCGGCCGCTGGCGCGGCCCGTAGACCGTGAAGAACCGCAGGACCACCAGGTCGATGTCCGTCCCGCCGGCGAGGGCGCCGGCGACCCGCTCGGCCTCGAGCTTCGAGCGGCCATACGGCGAGAGCGGCGCGAGCCGCGCGCTCTCGCCCAGGGGCGACCGGGCGGGCGCGTACACCGAGGACGACGACGCGAGCACCACGCGCGGGACCGCCGCCCGCACCGCCGCGTTCACGACGGACCGGGTCGCGCCCACGTTGCCGTGTTCGAGCATCCGCGTGTCCGTCGAGCGCACACCGGGAGCGCCGGCCAGGTGGCAGACCGCGTCGGCGCCGGCCAGCATGTCGGCGAGCCCGGGATCGTTGACGTCGCGATGCCGGAGGTCGAAGTTCCCGCGCGCGAGCAGCCCCGCGCAGTTGCGCCGCTTGCGCTCGGGGTCGTAGGAGGCGGTCAGCGCGTCGATGCCGAGGACGAGGTCGCCGCGGTCGAGCAGCCGCTCGCAGACGTGCGAGCCGATGAACCCGGCGGCTCCGGTGACGACGACGCGCATGGGGCGCGGGTTCTAACGGTTTGGCGGGACGCGTGCCCCGTTGACCCGGCGCCCGATGGCCGGGGAGACGTCCACGAGCCGGAGCTTCTCGGCGCGTGTGAGCCGCTTGATCCGCGCCTCCTCGCGCCGCGCCGCCCCCGCATCCGGCATCTCACGGGCCAGCGCGAGCTCGACCGGCCGGCGGCTGGCGGTGTAGCGCGCGCCGCGCCCGGAGGTGTGGGCCGCGAGCCGGCGCGCGAGGTCGTTCGTCCAACCGCAGTAGAGCGAGCCGTCGGAGCAGCGCAGCAGATAGACCCAGGCGATCGGCATGGGAACGGGACTGACTTCGCTGAAGCCTCACGGGCTCCTGCGAGTCCGCCGTCAGCTGCCCGCCGAGCCCTCCTCACCGGTGATCAGACGGGCGCCGCGGCCGTGGGTGAAGAAGCTGAACGACCAGCGGATGAGGACCAGCAGGCGGTTCTGGAACCCGATGAGGTACCAGAGATGGACCACGAGCCAGCCGACCCAGGCGATGAAGCCGCTGAGCCGGACGAAGTTGAGATCGGCCACGGCGCTCGCCCGGCCGATGGTCGCCAGATTGCCCTTGTCGCGGTAGTGAAACGGCGCGGTCTCGCGGCCCCGGAGCCGGTTGCGGACCAACCGGCCCGCGTAGCGGCCCTCCTGCATCGCCACGGGCGCCAGCCCCGGCAGCTCGAGCGGCTCGTCGTCTTCCCGGCGGATGCGCACCATGTCGCCGAGGGCGATGACCTCAGGATGCCCCGGCAGCGAGAGGTCCGGCTCCACCGTGACGCGGCCCGCCCGGTCGGTCTCGGCGCCGGTGAGCTCGCCGAGCCTCCCCGCGAGGCTCGATGCCGTCACTCCGGCCGCCCAGACGGTCGTACGCGCCGGTACGTGCTCGACGTCCCCCTTCTGGTCGCGGATCGTCACCGCCTGGGCGTCGATCGCCATCGCGGTCTCGCCGAGCCGGGGGGTGACCCCCAACCGCTCCAGCGAGCGGGCGGCCTTGGCGGACAGCGACGGCGGGAACGTCGTCAGCAGCCGGTCCGCGGTCTCGACGAGCAGGATCCGCGCCCGGCGTGAGTCGAACGCCCGGAATTCCCGCCGGGAGTCGCGGGCGATCTCGCCGATCTGCCCGGCCATCTCGACACCGGTCGGCCCGCCGCCGACGAAGGTCAGCCACGCGGCTCGCCGGTCGGGATCCGGCTCCACCTCGGCGGCCTCGAAGGCCAGCAGGATTCGGCGCCGCAGCTCGAGCGCCCCCTCCAGCGACTTGAGCTCGGGTGCGGCGGTCCGCCAGTCGTCGTGGCCGAAGTAGGAGTAATTGGAGCCCCCGGCGACGATCAGCGTGTCGTAGGGCAGCGACAGTTCGCCATGGGTACCGACCGGCTCCACCTCCACGGAGCGAGCGGTGAGGTCGAAGCCCGTGACCTCCGCCATCACGACGCGAACGTTGTCGCGCTTGCGGAAGATGACGCGCAGCGGGTAGCAGATCTCTCCCGGCGAGAGAGCACCGGTCGCCACCTGGTAGGCGAGGGGTTGGAAGAGGTGGAAGTTGCGCCGATCGACGAGCGTGACGTCGACCGGGCCGCGGCTCACCTTCATCGCCGCCTGCAGGCCGCCGAAGCCGCCGCCGACCACGACGACGCGATGCCGGCCCTCATTGCTCGCGGGCATCGTCCGAGCCTACGTCCTGGGCCCCGGCCGTGCAGGCGGCAGACGTTTGCCGGCGTGTGAAGGGCCGTTGCGAAGGAGGCGGCGGCGGCGTACGGTGCGAGCGTGCCCGACGACCCCGCCCCCGATGGCTCCCAGCTCGACCTCGCCCGCGGCGTGGTGCGCGCGTGGGAGCACCGCGACCTCGACTGGCTGGTGGCGAACTCGACGCCAGACGTCGAGCTGCGCCCGTTCATGTGGACGGACCTGCCGTTCCGCGGGGCCGACGGCATCACCGCCTTCGTGACGGAGTATCTCGCCGTGCGCACGCCGCTGAGGATCGAGGTGGAGCGCGTCCGCCGGGCGGCCGACCCGGTGGCGCTGGACGTCCATGTGCGCGGCCACCTGCACATGAGCAACGCCGATCTGGACGAGCATCCGACGTTCGTGTTCTGGGTGCGCGACGGCAAGCTCGCGCGCTACGAGGGTCACATCGACCCCGACGCGATCGAGGAGGCCACGGCCCGGCCGGACCCCGGCGGCGGCTAGGCTCGCGGCGTGCTCGGCCTCCCCGAGGGCGTTCGTGCCTGCCTCTTCGACCTCGACGGCGTCCTCACGGACACCGCCAAGGTCCACGCCGCGGCCTGGAAGCAGATGTTCGACGACTACCTGCGGGAGCGGGCGAAGCGCACCGGCGAGACGTTCGAGCCCTTCGACTCCGAGCGCGACTACGACGAGTACGTCGACGGCAAGCCGCGCTACGACGGCGTACGCTCCTTCCTCGCGGCACGGGGGATCGAACTACCGGAGGGAAGCCCGGACGACCCGCCGGAGCGCGAGACGATCTGCGGCCTGGGCAACCGCAAGAACGAGATCGTCCTCCGCATGATTCGCGAGGATGGCGTGGACGCCTATCCCGGGTCGGTGCGCTACCTGCAGGCGGCGGTCGAGGCCGGGCTGCGGCGCGCGGTGGTCTCGTCGAGCACCAACTGCAGGGACGTGCTCGAGGCCGCCGGAATCGAGCGCTATCTCGAGGCACGGATCGACGGCGTCGTCGCCGAGCGCGAGCACCTGAAGGGCAAGCCGGCGCCGGACACGTACCTGGCGGGCGCGCGTGCGCTCGGGGTGGAACCCGCCGAGGCCGCCGTCTTCGAGGATGCGCTCGCCGGGGTGGAGGCCGGCCGGGCCGGGAGCTTCGGGTTCGTCGTCGGCGTCGACCGCGTCGGTCAGGCCGACGCGCTGCGCGCGCACGGCGCCGACACGGTCGTGACCGACCTCGCCGAGCTGCTCGACGACAAATGATCGAGCAGTCCGCCTTCTCGGTGGAGCCCTGGGCGCTCCGCGAGACCGAGCTCGACCTCGACCGGCTCGCGCAAAGCGAGTCCCTCTTCGCGCTCGCTAACGGCCACCTGGGGCTCCGCGGAAACCTGGACGAGGGCGAGCCGCACGGCCTGCCGGGCACCTACGTCAACGGCTTCTACGAGGTCACCCCGCTCCCCCACGCCGAGCCGGCCTACGGCGACCCCGAGGCCGGCCAGACCATCGTGAACGTCACGAACGGCAAGATCATCCGGCTTCTGCTCGAGGACGAGCCGTTCGACGTGCGCTATGGCGAGCTCCGGTCCCACGAGCGCGTCCTCGACCTTCGCGCCGGCGTGCTGCGGCGCACGGTCGAGTGGGTCTCGCCCGCCGGCAAGGCGGTGCGCGTCACCAGCACCCGGTTGGTCTCCTTCCCCCATCGCGCCCTCGCCGCAATCCGATTCGAGGTCGAGCCGCTCGGCGATGGCCCCACCCCCGTGGTCGTCCAGTCCGAGCTTGTCGCCAACGAGCCCGTCCCCGGAGGGGGCCGCGATCCCCGGGCGGCCGCCGCGGTGAGCTCACCGCTCGTCGCCGAGCAGTCGACCGCCCACGGGGTGCGGGCCGTGCTCGTCCACGTCACCAAGGCCAGCGGCCTGCGGCTCGCGGCCGGAATGGACCACATCACGGACGGCCCCGACGACGTCGAGAGGACGTCCGAGTCGGAGGACGACATGGCACGCGTGAGTGCCGCGACCACGATCCCCGCGGGGGAGCGGATCCAGTTCGTCAAGTTCCTGGCCTACGGCTGGTCGAGCGAGCGCTCGGAGCCCGCGGTGCGCGACCAGGTCGAGGCCGCGCTGAGCGAGGCGCACCACATCGGATGGGACGGCCTCGTCGCGGCGCAGCGCGCCTACCTCGACAAGTTCTGGGAGCGCGCCGACGTCGAGATCGACGGCGACGCCGAGGTCCAACAGGCCGTGCGGGTGGCGCTCTTCCACGTGCTGCAATCGGGCGCGCGGGCCGAGCGGCGGGCGATTCCGGCCAAGGGCCTGACGGGCCCGGGCTACGACGGCCACGCGTTCTGGGACAGCGAGATGTTCGTTCTGCCCGTCCTCACCTATACCGAGCCCGGCGCCGCCTGCGATGCGCTGCACTGGCGGCGGCGCACGATCGAGATGGCCCGGGAACGCGCGACGCAACTCGGATTGCGCGGCGCGGCCTTCCCGTGGCGGACGATCGCGGGCCAGGAGTGCTCGGGGTACTGGCCGGCGGGGACGGCCGCCTTTCACATCAACGCGGACATCGCCCACGCCGCGGCGCGCTACGAGGCGGCCACGGGCGACACGGCGTTCGCGCGCGAGGCGGGCACGGAACTGCTGGTGGAGACGGCGCGGCTCTGGCGCTCGCTGGGACACCACGACGCCCGCGGCCGTTTCCGCATCGACGGAGTCACCGGCCCCGACGAGTACAGCGCGGTCGCCGACAACAACGTCTACACCAACCTGATGGCCCAGCAGAACCTGCGCGACGCCGCCGCGGCATCCGAGCGTCACACGGACGCGGCGGCCGCGCTGGGCGTCGACGCCGAAGAGGCCGCGTCGTGGCGCGATGCGGCGGACGCCGTCGTCGTCGCCCACGACGACGCCCTGCGCGTGCACCAGCAGGCCGAGGCCTTCACCCAGCATGGCGAATGGGACTTCGCTCACACCAGGCCCGAGCAATACCCGCTGCTGCTGCACTTCCCCTACTTCGACCTCTACCGCAAGCAGGTCGTCAAGCAGGCCGACCTCGTGCTCGCCCTGCACGTCCGCGGCGACGCCTTCACGGCGGAGGAGAAGGCGCACGACTTCGACTACTACGAGCGCCTGACCGTGCGCGACTCGTCGCTGTCGGCCTGCACCCAGTCGGTGATCGCCGCCGAGGTCGGGCATCTCCAGCTCGCCTACGACTACCTTGGCGAGGCGGCGCTGATGGACCTCGACGACCTCGAGCACAACACGCGCGACGGCCTGCACATCGCCTCGCTGGCCGGCACGTGGATCGCGATCGTGGCAGGACTCGGAGGACTGCGCGATCACGACGGCGAGCTCAACTTTGCGCCCCGCCTTCCGGAGGCGATCGCCCGGCTCGCGTTCCGCCTGGAGTATCGAGGACGCCGGCTGAGGGTCGAGATCGAGCCCCGGCACGCGACGTACGAGCTCCTGGCCGGCGAGGCGATCGAGATCGGGCACCACGGAGAGCGGTTCGAGCTGCCCGGCGACGAAGCGGTCACGCGACCGATTCCGCGGGCGCCGGCCCGCGAAGCGCCCCGGCAGCCGCCCGGACGCGAGCCCGGCCGGCGGCGGCCGGCGCGACCGGGAACCTGAGCCGGCCGCGGCCGGGTGTCGACCACGGCCGGCGGCTAACCTGCCGAGCGAGGCGAGGCTGTGGCGGATGAGGCTCCCACCAACGACAGGCGGCACCCCGACCGAGCGCTGGCCGACGTCGACGAGGTCACCGATGCCACGCTTGCCCACCTGCCGCTGGAGGCGCTGCTCGGCGAGTTGTTGGATCGCGTCGCCGCCGCCATCGCCTGCGACACCGCGGCGATCCTGCTGCTCGACGAGTCACGCGACGTGCTCGTGGCGCGGGCGGCAAGGGGCATCGAGGAGGAGGTGCGCCGGGGGGTGACGATCCCGGTGGGCGCCGGCTTCGCCGGCCGGATCGCCCAGGACCGCGAGCCACTCGCGATCGCGGACGTCGAGCACGCCGACATCCACAATCCCCTGCTGCTCGAGCGCGGCGTCAGATCGCTTCTCGGCGTGCCGCTGCTCGTGGACGGCCGGGTGATCGGCGTGCTGCATGTCGGTACGCGGCGGCAGCGCGACTTCACCGATGACGACGTCCGCGTGCTGCGGGTCGCGGCCGATCGCGCCGCGATGGCGATCGACCGCGCGGGGATGAGCGAGCAGCGCCATCTGGCGGAGGCGCTCCAGCGGACGCTGATGCCCGCCACGCTTCCGGACGCTCCGGGCGTGCGGATCGCCGGCCGGTACCGTCCGGTGCTGTCCGGCGCGCAGCTCGGCGGGGACTGGTACGACACGTTCGACCTCCCCGACGGACGCGTCGCCCTCGTCGTCGGCGACGTGGTGGGCAGCGGCGTCCCGGCGGCGACGCTCATGGCGCAGATGCGCACGGCGGTCCGGGCATTCACGTCCGAGGGGCACAGCCCGTCCGAGGTCGTCCGGCGGCTCAACGACCTGCTCCAGCGCGAACGGGAGCGGCGGACGGCGACCGTGGCCTACCTCGCCCTCGACCAGGAGACCTCCCGCATCGTCGCCGTCAGCGCCGGCCACCTCCCCCCGCTCCTCGTCACCGCCGACGGTAGGGCGCAATACGTCGACGTCCCGTCGGGTCCGCCGGTGGGCGCGGCGCGGATCGCCCGTTTCCGCGAGGTCAAGTTGGAGGTGCCGGTGGGGTCGCTCCTCCTGCTCTACACCGACGGACTCGTGGAACGACGCAACGAATCGCTCGACGTCGGACTCGAGCGACTGAGGACGACCGCGGCGGCCGCGGGACCGTCGGCTCCGCAGGCGTTCTGCGACCGGATGCTCTCGGAGGTGCTGCGGGGCGTCGAGCAGGAGGACGACGTCGCGCTCATCGCCATGCAGATGCTGCCCCTCGGCGATGTCCTCAAGCTCCGCCTGGCCGCGGACCCCCAGGTGCTGGCCGCGCTGCGCCGCCACCTCGGACGATGGTTGAGGGAGAACGAGGTCGAGGCCCAGGCGGCCTACGACCTCGTGCTCGCCTGCTCGGAGGCGAGTGCCAACGCCGCCGAGCACGCCTACCCGCCGACGCAGGGCCATTTCGAGGTCGAGGCCGAGCGCGACGGCGATCACATCGAGATCCGCGTCAGCGACACCGGAACCTGGCGGCCCGACAACGACCGGGACCGCGGGCGGGGGCTGATCCTGATGCGCGGGCTCACGGACGACGTGTCCATCCAGCGCGGCGAGCCCGACGGGACCGTCGTGACCTTGCGCCGGCGAGTCTCCGGAGGGACCCGATGACCCTCGCCACCGTCCGCCTCGAGCACCACGACGGCATGCCGGTGGTGTTCCTCGACGGCGACGTCGACGCCGCGAACGCCGACCGGGTCGGCGACGATCTGGCGCTCGCCGTGACCAACCGCGACGCCGCGCTCATCGTCGTCCTCTCGGATGCTCGTTACTTCGACAGCGCCGGCATCAACCTGCTGTTCCGCCTCCACGAGCAGCTGTGGTCGCGGCGCCAGCGCTTCGGTCTCGTGCTCGGACCCTCCGCACGCCTGCGAAAGGTCCTCGAGCTGAGCGGCGTCCTGACCACCATCCCGGTCTGGGAGGAGCTCGAGGCGGCCCTCGCGGGGATCCGCATCGACGAGTAGCGCGTCAGGGGTTCAGCAGGATCTTGATGGCGCCGTCCTGCTTCTTCTGGAAGATCTCGTAGGCGCGCGGCGCCTCGTCGAGGGGCAGCCGGTGCGTGGCGAGGTCCTCGACCCCGAGCACGTCGTCGTCGCCCGTCACGAGCGGCAGGATGTCGTCGACCCAGCGCCGCACGTTCGCCTGACCCATCCGCACCTGGATCTGCTTGTCGAACAGATCCATCATGGGGAGCGGATCGACGGTCCCCCCGTAGACGCCGCTCAGTGAGATCGTGCCGCCGCGGCGGACCGTGTCGATCGCGAGGTGCAGGACGGTCAGGCGGTCGACTCCGGCCTTCTCCATCAGCTTCTGGGCCGCTGCGTCGGGCAGCACGCCGACCATGTCCTGTGCGAGCTTGCCGAGCCGGTCGCCGTGCGCCTCCATGCCGACGGCGTCGATCACCGAGTCCGGCCCCCGGCCGTCGGTCATGCCGCGGATCGTCTCCGCCACGTCCTCGTGGTCGCGCAGATCGAGCACGTCGGTGCCGTGCCGGCGGGCGAGCTCGAGGCGCTCGGGAACGAGGTCGATGCCGATCACGTGTCCCGCGCCGCGGTGCCGGGCGATGCGGCAGGTCATCTGTCCGATGGGCCCGAGGCCGAAGACCGCGACGCTGCCGCCGTCCGGCACGTCGGCGTACTCGACCGCCTGCCAGGCCGTGGGGAGCACGTCGGACAGGTAGACGAAACGCTCGTCCGACGGGCCCTCCGGCACCTTCACGGGCCCGAAGTCCGCGTGCGGGACGCGCAGCAGCTCGGCCTGACCGCCCGGGACCTGGCCGTAGAGCTTCGTGTAGCCGAAGAGCGCCGCGCCCTTGCCCTTCTCGCGCACCTGCGTGGTCTCGCATTGCGAGAAGAGCTGCCGGTCGCACATGTAGCAGTGCCCGCAGGAGATGTTGAACGGGATGACGACGCGGTCGCCCGGGCCGATCTGCTCCACACTGCTGCCGACCTCCTCGACGATCCCCATCGGCTCGTGGCCGAGGATGTCGCCCTCGCCCATGAACGGCCCCATCACCTCGTAGAGGTGCAGGTCCGAGCCGCAGATGCCACTCGACGTGATTCGCACGATCGCATCGGTCGGCTTGCGGATCGCAGGGTCGGGGACGTTGTCGACTCGCACGTCGCGCTTGCCATGCCACGTCACCGCTTTCATCGCATGCTCCCTTGGTCGGTTGGCCGCCCGGACGGCACGGTCGCCTGCGCCTACCCGGCCGCCCTCGCCTCAACCGCGGGTGTTCGCCTCGGCGCCCGCGAGGGCCTGCACCGCCGTGTGCAGGTCCTCGGCGAAGCGGCGCCGCTCCTCGTGGCGCCTCGCGTCTTCGCGGGTGCGCAGGATCGCCGCTGGATGGATCGTGGCCGTCACGATCGGCGCGAGGTCGACGTCCAGGAGCTCGCCGCGATGGCGCGTCAGCCGGAAGTCGTTTCCCAGGAGCGCCTTGGCCGCGATCGCCCCGAGCAGGACGAGGGCGCGGGGGCGCACCAGCTTGATCTCGTTGTCGAACCACGGCAGGCAGGCGTCGATCTCGGCACGCTTGGGCGACTGGTGGATGCGCCGCTTGCCGCGCTCCTCGAACTTGAAGTGCTTGACCACATTGGTCAGGTAGACGTCGCGGCGGTCGATGCCCGCCGTGGCGAAGGCGCGGTCCAGTTCCCGGCCCGCGGGGCCGACGAACGGATGACCCTCCCGGTCCTCGACGTCGCCCGGCATCTCGCCCACGAGCATCATGCGCGCGTTGCGGCGCCCCTCGCCGAAGACCGTCTGCGTGGCCTTGGCGTACAGCCCGCAGCCGCGGCAGCCGGCGGCCGCCTCGCGCAGCGCGCGCATCGAGATCCGCTCGGGGAGGAAGGCCTCGGCTCCGGCGCCCTCCTCCGCGCCCATGCGGTCAGCGCTCGCTGGCCAGACCCGGGCCGCGACCGGGATCGTCGGGGCCCTCTCCCGGATCCTCGACGACCTCGGTCACGTCCTCCTCGTCGGGCTCGCCGTAGGTGGCCGGGTCGGGCTCTGCCTCCTCGCCCAGCTCGTCGAGGCGCGGCGTGCCCTCTCCGCTCGTGTTCTCGGCGTGCTCGACGAGCTCCTCCTCCGCCTGCTCGAAGCCCTCGGCCTCGCCGCCGCCGGCCTCCTCGACCGGGCGGCGCTCCTCCTCCCTGCGCCGTTCGAGCTCGTCGTCCATCGCGGCTAGTCCGACCGCGCGTCCGCGTCGTCGTCGTCGGATCCCTCGTCGCCGGATGCCGGCCGCTCCTCGGGGAGCTGGTCCGACTGCTTGCGCGGCGGCTCCTGGGTGTGGTTCGGCTCCTCGCGCGGGGGCGGCGCGGTCGTGGTGCGCTCTTCCTCGTCCTGTCGCATCGTCCTCGCGTGTAACCGCATCGCCGTGGTCGCAAACCGGACCGACGCGGTCGTAGTGACGGGCTCGGTCACCGGGAGCGCGCCTTCTCACGGACGACTTCGCGCGGCTCCTTGTCCTCCCGCAGGCCGAGGAAGCGCGGATGGCGCAGACGGCCGTCGCGGGTCCATTCGCTGAAGCCGATCTGGGCCACCAGCCGCGGCTCGACCCAGGTGGTGCCGCGCGCCGGCGCAGCGTCGTCGGCGAATGGCGAGTCCGGCCGCCGCAGCGGCGCCAGTCGCCGCGCCAGATCGTGCAGCGTCTCGCGGTCGAAGCCCGTGCCCACCTTGCCCGCGTAGCGCAGCCGGCCGCGCTCGAAGTAGCCGAGCAGAAGAGCGCCGAGCTCCTCGCGCGACCCTCGCGGCGCCGTGTAACCCCCGATCACGAACTCCTGCTCGTTTCCGCATTTGAGCTTGAGCCAATCGCGGGACCGCTTCCCGACGTACGGGCTGTCCGCGCGCTTGGCGATCAATCCCTCCCAACCCTTTCGACAGGCGTCGCGGAACAGCTGCCGGCCCTCCCGGTTGCGGTGCGGCGTGTATCGCAGCGGGTCGCCGAAGGCGACGGCGCGCCGCAGGAGCGCCTTGCGCGTTCGCAGCGGCAGCCGCCGCGTGTCGAACCCGTCGAGATGCACCAGGTCGAACAGGTAGAGATGGACGGCGACGGGCTCGCGACCGCGGCGGGCCAGCCGGCTGAAGCTGGTGCGCGAGCCCTCGAAGGCGACGATCTCGCCGTCGACCACGAGCTCCTCGGACGGCTGGTCTCCAAGCGACGTCACCAGTTCGGGGAAGCGCGCGTTCTGGCTCAGCCGGTTGCGCGACAGCAGCCGAACGCCGCCGTCCGCTCCCTTGAAGGCGAGGCAGCGCACTCCATCCAGCTTTCGCTCGAAGACCCAGTTGGGATCGTCGAAGCGCTCGTCGGTGAGCGTCGCGGCCATCGGATCGACCCATTCGGGAAGCGGCGCGGGTCGCAGCAGGTCGCGCTCCTGTTCGGACAGCGCGGCGAACGGGTCGTTCATTTCGAGCCCTCGAGGCGCACGATCACGGACCGCAACGGTACTCCGGCAGGCACGAGTCCACCCCGCGGCCATGCGTGTGCGCCCGCCCATGGCAACGCAGAAGCAGACGATCAAGAACCTCCCCAAACGCACGCGCACGGCACCGGGCAAGGTGCGCGCCGGGGGGAAGCCGGGCCGACCTCTACCGCGAAGCGCAGCGCCTCGGGATCGAGGGTCGGTCGCGGATGGGCAAGGCCGAGCTCAAGCGCGCGCCGGCTCGCGCGCGCTGAGCCGATCTCGGCAGCAGGTCCCTACGCGCGCGTGCGCGCGGCGCGCTTCGCCGCGTCGCTTCGGCGCTGCGCCTTGCGCTTGCGGGTCCGGGCCGCCTTCTTCGCGGCCGCCCGACGCTTCTCCGGGCCACCCTGGATCCGGTCCTGGATCTCGGCGACCACCGTCGACAGATCGGACATGGCCCGGCGAGCCACCTTCGGCTTTGCGGCTCCGTTGACCGACTTCGCCACTCCGTCGGCCACCTTCTTTCGCACCCCGCGCGCTCGGAGGCTGTCGAACAGATCCTTGTCTCGCTTGGCCATCACGGCCCTCCTCGGATTGCCTACATGACCCGGTCTGCCCGGCTCCCCTCGCGGCCAATCAGAAACGGCCGCGAACGACTACCGACCCGTCCGCCTGGGTAGCCGGATCCTTCACCGTTACGACAACGAAGGGACCTCATGGCCACCAACGCGAGTGAAGCCAAGCTGATCCAGTACCTCAACGAGGCGTACTCGAAGGAGAAGGAGCTCGAGACGGCGCTCGAGGCGCACATCGCGCTCGCCACGCGCGCGACCTACAAGAAGCGGCTGCAGCAGCACCTCCAAGAGACCAAGCGCCACGCCCGGGACGTCGAGCGGCGCATCAAGCAGCTCGGCGGCAGCGGAACCGCCGAGCTCGCCGCCACCGTCCAGGCGACGGCCGCCAAGGCGCTCGCGCTCGCGCAGGGCCCACTCCACGCCGTCCGGGGCACCGGCGAGGCCGAGCGCCAGCTCAAGAACGCGAAGACCGAGTACGCCAACGAGGCCGAGGAGATCGCGACCTATACGGCGATCGAGACGCTGGCCGAGGCGGTCAACGACAAGGAGACCGCCCAGCTCGCGCGCGCCATTCGCCGCGACGAGGAGCGCATGGCGAAGTTCCTCGAGCGCCAGATTCCCCAGCTGACCCGCGCCGTCGCGCAGGCCGAGATCCCGGCGTCCCAGCGCCGCTCGAGCCGCCGCCGCCGCTCGAGCACGCGCGCACGGTCACGTGCCGGCTCGCGATCCAACAGCGGCACGGCCCGCGGCGGCAGCCGGGCGTCGGCGCGCTCGCGCTGACGCCGCAGAGGGACGGGAACGCTCGTGGCGAGGCTGCGCCGGGTCGACTGCTCGAGGCCGGGGATCACCCGCCGCCGGCGCGGGCGCGGATTCGAATACCGCGATGACGCGGGACGCCGGATCGCGGACGCCGATGTCCTGCGCCGCATCCGCGACCTGGCGATCCCTCCGGCGTGGGATGACGTCTGGGTTTGCCCGTATCCCAACGGGCACCTCCAGGCGACCGGGATCGACGCGGCCGGACGCAAGCAGTACCGCTACCACGACGATTGGCGCACGCGGCGCGACCAGGAGAAGTTCGACGCGATGCTCGACTTCGCCGCGGCGGTGCCGCGCATGCGCCGGCGGGTGCGGCGGGACCTCCGCGGCGACGAGCTGAGCCGCACCCGGGTGCTGGCGGGCGCCACCCGGCTGCTGGACCTCGGGTTCTTCCGGATCGGCAGCGAGGACTATGCCGAGGAGAACGACAGCTACGGCCTCGCCACGTTGCTCAAGCGCCACGTGCGCCTGGAGAGCGACTCGATCGTGTTCGACTACAAGGCCAAGAGCGGTAAGCGGCGAGTCCAGGCGATCACCGACCCGGCCGTGCGCGAGATCGTCGCCGCGCTCAAACGCCGTCGCGGCGGCGGCCCCGAGCTCCTGGCCTACCGCGACGGGCGCCGCTGGCTCGACGTCCGCTCGGACGACATCAACCAGTACGTCAAGGCGGCGACGGCCGACGAGCACTCCGCGAAGGACTTCCGGACCTGGAACGCCACCGTCCTTGCCGCCGTGGCCCTCGCCGGACGTGAGCCGCCCGAGACGAAGACCGCCCGCAAGCGCGCGATCCGTGATGCGATCGAGTCGGTCGCGGCGTATCTCGGCAACACCCCGGCCGTTTGCCGGGCGTCCTATATCGACCCCCGCGTGATCGACCGCTACCAGTCGGGTTGGACGATCGCGCCGGCGCTCGATGAGCTGGGCGGCAAGCCCGACCTGGCCGACGCGCGCGTGCGCACGCGGGTCGAGTCCGCGGTCCTCGACCTCATCCGGGAGGACGAGTCGCCGGCGCTCGCGCGCGCGGCCTAGCTACTCGTCGCCCTCCGCCGGGCCTTCGCCCTCGTTGCCCTCCCCGCCCTCGTCGCGCTCGGGCGGTGCCTGCTCGTCGCGTTCGGCCTCGCCCCGATCGTCGCCGCCCTCGCCGCCGATCGCGGTCTGGTCGGCCAATTCCTGCTCCTGGCGTTCCTCGGGAGTCTCCATACCGGTGTTCTCACCGCGGGCCGCGCGGACAAACACCGTCACGATTGGCGCTTTGCGAGTTGGGTATGGGGGCCGGCATGGCAGATCAGGAGCGCGATCCCTACCTGAGCGATCCCAACATCCGCCGCGCGGCGAGTCTCCAGATCGTCTTCGCCGGCGCCCTCGGCGCCGGGCTGGGCTGGGCGATCGCCGGGTGGTTCTCGCTTCCGCTCGCCGCCTGCATCCCCGCGGGCGCCGTGATCGGCTGGGTGCTCGCACACGTTCTGCTCTGGGAATACGGCGGCCGCTCGACCCGCTGAGCGCGGTCGGGTTGCGCGCTCCTGCCGCGGGTAGCAGGAGACCATGACCGATACGCGCTACTTCCACTTCTGCTCGCACGAACAGTTTCCGCCCGACGAGCTCCGCGAGCAGGCCGTGCTCGCCGAGCGCGCCGGCTTCGACGGCATCGCCTGCAGCGATCACCTCCAGCCCTGGTGGGAGCCCGGCGAGTCGGGGCACGCCTGGGTCTGGCTCGGCGCCGCCGGCCAGGCCACCGAGCGGGTGCCGATCGGCACCGGCGTCACCCCCGCCGGGCCGCGCTACCACCCCGTTCTCATCGCGCAGGCCTGGATGACCCTCGAGGTTATGTTCCCCGGCCGGCCGTTCCTCGGCTTCGGCTCCGGTGAGTCGCTCAACGAATCGCCCCTTGGGGCGCCCTGGCCACCGGTGAGCGAGCAGGTCGACCGCATGGAGGAGGCTCTCGAGCTCATCCACCGCCTGTTCGCCGGCGAGCGCGTGACGCACGAGGGGCGGCACTTCCGCACCGACCGCGCGTACCTGCACACGCGCGCCGAGCGGCGCCCGCCGATCTACGTGTCGGCGTTCGGCCCCAAGGCCGCCGGCGTCGCCGCACGGCACGGCGACGGCCTGTGGACGCTCGCCGACCCCGAGCAGGCGCCGCGGGTCATCGACGCGTACCGTGCGGCCGCGGACGACGCCGGTCGCGAGCCGGGCGAGATCCTGCTGCAGACCGGCTTCTCGTGGGCGCCGGACGACGACGCGGCGCTGGAGGGCGTTCGCGTCTGGAAGGGCGCCCAGCCCAACGAGTTCTACACCGACGACTGGCACGATCCGCAGCGCATGTACGAGGAGGGCGAGCGCCAGCTCTCCGACGACGATCTCCGCCAGGCCTTCATCGTGTCGTCGAACCCCGAGGAGCACGTGGAGCGGATCCACCAGATCGAGCGCCTCGGTGCGACGATCGTCGTCCTGGCCAACAACTCGGGAGCCGATCCGCGCGGCGCCATCAGCACCTACGCGGAGCACGTGCTCCCGCAGCTGCGCGGCGCCCGCGTCGGCTAGTCGCCGATCTCCTCCGACGCCTCCGGTCGGTCGCCCGCCCGGAGGCGTCGGATCATCTGCGCCATCCGTGGTCCTCGACGAAAGGATCCGTACGGCCCGGTCTCGGGGAGTAGTCCGGAGCGCTAATTCGGGCGCGCCCCGGACAGCGTGCGGAGGCGTTCGAGCGTGCGCCGCAGGATTCGTGAGACCTGCATCTGCGACACGCCGATCTGCTCGGCGATCTCCGACTGGGTCATCTCGGAGCCGAAGCGCAGCTCCAGCACCTTGCGCTCGCGCGCGGTGAGCTGGTGCAGCGAGCTGGAGACGGCGTCGCGCTCGTCCACGTAGTCGAACCGTTCGTCCTCGCCGCCCAGCGTGGCCGCGAGCGTCTCACCGTCGCCGTCCGGTGTGTCAACCGTGGCGTCGAGCGAGAGCGCGTCGTGCGCGCGGCTCGCATCCAGGACGTTGACCACCCATTCCAGGTCCTGGCCCATCGATTCGGCGATCTCGGCCACCGATGGCCGGCGACCGGTCTCGTTGGCGAGCTCGCGCTCGGCCTTCTCGACCCGCAGCGCCCCCTCGGAGAGCGAGCGCGGCATGTGCACCGCCCACGCGGTGTCGCGGAAGTGGCGCTTGAGCTCGCCCAGGATCGTCGGTACCGCGAACGTGGAGAACGCGACCTCACGATCGGCGTCGAAGCGGTCCACGGCCTTGACGAGGGCCAGTGAGGCGACCTGCATGAGATCGTCGGCGGACTCGGAGCTGCGGATGTAGCGTCGGGCGAGGCTGCGGGCGAGCGGAAGGAAGCGCTCGATCAGCGCCGACCGCGCGGCGTCGTCACCGGCGTGGGCGCGACGGAACAGCCGCGCGATGGCGCGTTCATCGCCCTCGGCGTCGCGGGCGTAGCCGCGTTCTCGTTGGGCGTCGGTTACTACGTCCTCGGCGAGGAGCGTGCTCATAGTGAACCTTTCGGATTGCGTGCATGAAATGCCGCGCAACTCCGCTCACCGACCGGTCCGCCATGAGGATTAGCAAGCGTCGCTCTCGACTGAAGCAGTTCGATGCGCAAACCGGGGCCGCACACCTCACCGCAGGTAGTACTTACCCACCACGCCGGAAATCGAACGTCAGGGCGCGGACACCCGTTTGGCCAAAACAGATAAATTTCCCCGCCCGACCGGGGGAAACCGAATGGAGCAGCAGAGCACACAGGACGACGCGTCGGGCCCGAACAACTCGCTTCAGGCCATTTCCAACGGACTGGTCCACCTGATGAGCGAGTCCTATGGCCGCGGGCCGACGAAGGCCAAGACGTACATCCTCGACGACACCTACGTCTGTTGCGTCATGCAGGAGATCTTCACGACCGCCGAGCAGACGCTGATCGACGCCGGGGAGAACGATCTTGTGCGCCGCACCCGCATCGCCTTCCAGACGGCGCTGGCCGACAAGTTCAAGGGCGTGGTCGAGGAGGCCCTCGGGCGGCGTGTCCTGACCTACCAGTCGCAGATCGTCTTCGATCCGCCCGGCTGCTTCGAGTTCTTCATCCTCGAAGACGCCTAGCTGTCGCCGGCGCAGGTCAGGGCGCAAACGGGCGGCGCCTCCGCGTTCAGTCTCGTCACCGCGCGTAGCGGCACGGTCCCGCGTGCGGCTGCGCCGCCCGTTCGACGCCTTCCATCGTCTACCCAACGCCCCGCGCGTGAAGCACGGTGATGAGATCCGTCGTCAGAGACCCTCGGGCGACTGGGCCGGCGCGAGCGGCGCCACGGCCGGTCCCTCGAGGACGTCGCCGTCAAGCGCGAAGCGCGAGCCGTGGCAGGGACAGTCCCAGCTGCGCTCGGCGTCGTTGTAGCTCACGATGCAGCCCAGGTGGGTGCAGCGCGCGGAGACCGCGTGCGCCCGACCCGCGTCGTCGCGGGCGACGGCGACCTGGCGGCCCCGGTGCGAGACGACCCGGCCCTCCCCGGGCGCGAGCGGCCGGTCCGCCGGCGCGCGCCGACGGACCCGGTCGAGCACGAAGCGTTCGGCGACGTTGGCGTTCTCCGTGACCAGGTCGGCGGCCCCCGCCCGCAGATCGACCCGGTTGGGGTCGTAGACCGAGCTCCAGGGATGGTGCCGGCCCAGCACGAGGTCACGCAGGATCTCGGCCGCGGCGGCCGCCTGGGCCAGGCCCCACTTGCCGTAACCCGTCGCGGTGAAGATGCGGTCCGACAGGGGCCAGAGCCGGCCGATCATCGGAAGCTTGTCGGCGGGAACGTGGTCCTGCGCGGACCAGCGGAAACGCGGGGCCCCGACGTCGAAGTTGAGCGCGGCCCAGGCAGCGAGGCGTTCGTAGCGCGGCTCGGTCGGGCCGCCCTGGCCGACCTTGTGGCCCTCGCCCCCGACGAGCAGCATCTCCCCGCCGGCGTACGGATGGGTGCGGATCGAGTGGGCCGGCCCCTCCGTGCTGAGGAACATGCCGTCGGGGCCGGGACCGCGCAGCGGCGACGCCACGACGTAGGAGCGCTCCGGGTGGCTGCGGGCGAAGAACAGCCCGCGGTCGAGCATCGGCAGGTGGGTCGCGACGACGACCCGGTCCGCGGTCACGGAGGCATCGGGCGTGCGCACGGTGCAGGGCGCGCCCTGCCGCACGCCGGTCGCGCGGCTCTGCTCGTGGACCGGGCACCCGTGCTCGGCCAGCCACGCCGCCAGACCCACGAGGAATTTCTGGGGATGGAACTCCGCCTGGTTGCGCACGCGCACGGCCCCGGCCGCACCGAGGGGCAGCGGCACCTCCGTGGTGAACTCCGCGGCCAGACCCAGCTCCCGGGCGACCTCGGCCTCGCGCTCGACGGCGTCGAGCCCGTCGCGGTCGGGAGCGTAGGTGTAGTTGTCGCGCTGCCGAAGGTCGCAATCCAGGCCGAGCTCGCCGGCGATCTCGGCGATCGCGCCGATCCCGTGCTCGTTAGCCGCGGCGTGCGCCGCCGCGCGCTCGCGGCCCACGCGGCGCACCAGCCCGCTGTAGGCGAGGCCGTGCAGCGAGGTCAGCTTCGCGCTCGTGTGGCCCGTCGCGCCGCTTCCCACCTTCCGAGCTTCGAGGACGACGACTCGCGCGCCGGCGCGCGTCAGGGCATAGGCGACCAGCAGCCCGGTGATGCCCGCGCCGAGTACCGCGACGTCCGCCGTCAGCTCGCCCCGCAGGGGCGGGTGGTCGGTGCTCGGAACGTCGGCGAACCACAGCGGCTCGCGGCGCGCCGCGCTCGCCGCGGCCGACTGCTCGACCTGTGCGCTCACGCCGCGTCCCTACCCGATGGCCGCGGGGCCAATCCTGCCCATCACGGCGTAGAGCTGCCGGTTTGTGGTATTCCTCGCTGATCAGGAGCTCGCGCGTGATAGGAGCGATGCTTCGTGCCGTCGGCCTCCGGTCGTCCCGCCGCGCCACGACGCTCGCCATCGACCAGTTCACCTACCTGCCGGTCACGCGGGACACCGCGCTCGTGCGCTTGCGGGGCCAGTGGCACGCGCCGAGCGGCCGGACGATGCCCACGCCCGTGCTCGTGATCGGCGCGGGCCGCGGCGAGCACCGGGTGGCTCCGCTGGACCGCGGGTTGGCGTTCCCGCCGGGCGGCGGTGAAGTTCCATCCCCGTGGCGCACCACCTACCTCGTGCCCCTGGACGCGTTCACGCAGCAGGACGGGTTCGCCGTCCACCTTCCGCACGTGGCCGCGTGGCCGCTTCCCCTCCCGACGCCCGAACGCCGACCCGACGAGTTTGCCTCCGAGTCGGCTCAGGTCGAGATGGACGTGCTCGGCACGCGGCTGAGCGAGCTCGACGCGGCGCTCGCCTGGCGTGCCGACACCCTTGGCGAGTTGCACACCCCGCTCGACGTCGCACGCGGTGCCGCGCACGTGATCGGGTTCAAGCTCGCCGCCCAGGAAGAGCGGCTGGCGCAGCTCGACTCGGAGCTCGCGAGCTCGAACGCTGCCGCGCAGCACCGTCACGACGAGCTCTCCGCCGCGCTGGGCAAGGCGCGCGAGCGCGCCGTGGCCGCCGAGGCGCAGGCCGCGCTGGCGGGTGGCGAGGTCCTCGAGCTGCGCGATCGCCTCTCGGAGCTCGAAGGCCGCGAGGCCGGCCTGGTGCTCCGCCTGTCCAGCACGCACATTCGCGCCGTCGAGGCCGAGCGGGCGCGCGCCGCGCTGGAGGCGCAGGTGGCCGACCTGGGAGCGCAGATCGAGGCGCTCGAGCGCGAGGTGGCCGAGCACGTGCGCCACACCCTGGACCCGCGCACGAACGGCGACGGCAAGCGGGCGCGCGAGGCACTCGAGCGGCGCGCCGTCAGGCTCGAGGAGCACGTCGCCGAGCTCACGCGCCAGAGCGCCGAGCTGGTCGGCGCCGCCTGACGGTCGCCCGAGGCGGCACGCGATGGCCGCCATCCCCGAGGGCCTGATGGAGCGCCGCACGAGCCCGGTCGAGCTCCTCTGGGATCTCGTCTTCGTCTTCGCCGTCACCCAGGTCACCGCCCTGCTCGCGAGCGATTTGACGTGGGCGGGCTTCGGCCGGTCCATGCTCGTGCTGGCGCTCGTGTGGTGGGCGTGGTCGGCGTTCGTGTGGGCGGCGAACGCACAGGACACCGCCTCTCCCGTGCTGCGGGCGACGCTCCTGCTGGGCATGGTCCTCATCTTCATCACCGGCCTCGCCATCCCCGGAGCCTTCGGCGACGAGTCGACGCTCTTCGCCGTGACGTACACCGGCGTGCGGCTCCTGCACCTCGCGCTGTACGCGGACGCCTCGCGGCGCGGCAACGCCTCGTGGACGGCGATCGCGGGCTTCGCCGTGACCGTCGTCATCGGCATGGCGCTGCTCATCGCCGGCTCGTTCCTCGACGGCCTGCCGCGAATCGCGTTCTGGACGGCGGCGCTGGCCATCGACTACGCGGGGCCGGCCTGGTTGACGCGCGAGCGCCTACGCGGGCTGCAGGAGGTCGCGGTCGCCCATTTCGCCGAGCGCTACAGCCTGTTCATCATCATCTGCCTCGGCGAGTCGATCGTGACGATCGGCGTGGGCGCGAGCGGCCGGCCGGTCGACACCGAGCTGGTAGCCGCGGTCGCGTTGGGGCTCCTGACCACCGTGGGGCTCTGGTGGACGTACTTCGACAGCTTCGCGGCGACCGCCGAGGAGCGGCTGCGCGGTCACCGGGAC
>DASYIJ010000062.1:0-11547 GCA_035997675.1 Solirubrobacteraceae bacterium | reverse complement strand
TGGCTCGAGGACCGCGCCTACGCGGGGGACGCGGTCGCGCAACACGGCCTGCGCCATGCGCAGACCCGGCGCGGATCGGCGCTGCGGCAGGCGCTCGCGCGCCTCCAGGGCGGCGCGGCCACCGAGTTCGTCGGTCTCAACGAGCAGGAGACCCACAACGCGGTGCAGGCGGGGCGCCGGGTGATGCGGCTCGCGGGACTCGAGCCGCGCGGGTTCGTGGCCCCGGCCTACGCCTACACGCCGGCGCTGCGGCGCGAGCTCGCCGGCGCGTTCGACTGGTGGGCGGGGCTGCTCGGCATGCACCGACGCGCCGGCGGCGCGCGCAGCTGGGCCGCGGCGCCGGCGCTCACCCTGGGCACCTCCTCGGCGCTCAAGCGGGCGATCTCGCCGCTGGCCGTGCGCGCAGGCGCGGCGCTCGGCGGCCGCACCCTGCGTCTCGACCTCCACCCGGCCGACTTCGAGCACCCGCGCCATGTGCTGGCGCTCGAGTCGGTCCTGCGCCGTGCCGGCCGCCGCACCGCCCTCACCTACGACGATCTCCTCACTGGTTGAGAGACCCGCCGGAAGTCCGCCTCGCGATCTGCGTGACCGCGCCGCGCGCGTGCTGCGCGGCAACTGGCGCGAGGGGGTGCGCGACGGCGTCCATTTCGCGTACACCTGTCCGGCGCCGCGGCGCTACGTCCACCAGTGGTACTGGGACTCGTGTTTCCACGCGATCGTCTGGTCGCGGATCGAGCCGCGGCGCGCGCGGGCTGAACTGCGCACGCTGCTGCGCGCCGCGGGCGAGGACGGACTCGTGCCGCACACGGTGTTCTGGGACCGTCCCGCACGCTGGCGCCGGGCGCCCCTGTACGCCACGCTGACCGTGCGCGGCAGCGGCGCCACCGCGTCGACCCAGACACCGCTGCTCGCGCTGGCGTGGGAGCGCGTGGCCGAGGCCTCGGTGGACGCGCCCGGCTTCGCCGCCGAGGGCCTCGACGGCCTGCGCCGTCACTACGACTGGCTGGCCCGCGAACGCGACCCCGACGACGACGGATTGCTCTCGATCCTCCACCCCGACGAGTCGGGACTGGACGACTCGCCCAAGTACGCGGCCGCGTTCGGCTGGATGCAGCACGACCGGCCCGGGTACTTCGTGAGCGTCGAACGGGCGCGGCGCCTGGGCTATCGGTCGCGGGCGGTGATGGCGGCCGGCGATCGTCACGTGGAGGACGTGCTCTTCAACGTCGCGTACGCGCTGTCGCTGCGCGCGCTGGCGCGGTTGCTGGGGGAGAGCCCCCACGCCGCGGTCTACCGCGCGCGCGCCGAGCGGACCGAACGGGCGCTGGTCGAGCGGTGCCTGGACGAGCGCAGCGGCCTCTTCTTCGACCTCGCCGGCGCGGCCGAGCGCCCGCTGCGCGTCTCGACCTGGTCCGCGTTGGCGCCGCTCGCCCTGACCGGGCTGCCCGACGACGTGCGCCGGCGCCTGGTGGAGGAGCACCTGCTCCACCCCCGCCGCTACCGGGCGCCCGCCGGGATCCCGTCGGTGGCGATGGATGAGCCCGCCTTCCGCGCCGGGTTCGACCGCTTCCGGACCTGGCGCGGCCCGGCCTGGGTCAACAGCGCCTGGCTGCTGCTCCCGGCGATGGCCGACCTGGGGTACGAGACGGAGGCCGCGGACATCCTGCGCGGGGTTCTCGCCGCGATCGACCGCGAAGGCTTTCGCGAGTACTACAACCCGCACACCGGGCGGGGCCACGGGGCGCGGGACTTCGGCTGGTCCACGCTCGTCGTGGACCTCGTAGGCCGCATCGCCTAGCCGGACGTCGTGAACACGTCGCTGCCCAGGGCCTTCGTGGCCGTGTCCGCGGCGTGGCCGAGCCGGGCGAGCCCGAACAGATCCTCGACCGTGCGCAGGAGCGAGTAATGGTCGTATCGCGCACGCACGGTGCGGCCCGCCGACACGTAGCGCGAGACGAGCAGCGCACCGGCGTGATCGCCCCGGCCGCCCACGACGATGAGCAGTCCGTCCTGCCGGTACGCCGGTGAGGCGAGGATCGCCGGGATCCACTGCCGCAGGAACGCGTCGGCCCCGGTCGCCCCGGCGGGTTGGCCGTCGGCGCACGTGCCGTCGCGGCCGTCGTGGCAGCGATCGGGCGCGATGAACGTGTAGTTCGGCGTCGTCTGGGCCGAGGCGAGGTCATCCTTGAGCCGTTCGACCGGCACGACCCCGGCGTTGCAGTCCCCGGTGTCGACGATCGAATGGAAGTACAGGAACGGGACGGCGGCGACGCCGAAGTGGTCGGCCGGGCGATCGAGCGCCGTGTCGTCGGGCGCGCCCGGGACGGGATGCCGGCACGGCGTGACGATGCCCTGGGCATACGTGCGCCACGCCAGACCCTGCGGGCCGAGCTGCGCGGCGACGGTCTTGACCGGCCGGGGGAACACGCAACCCGCGCCGGTCGCGAGCCCGTGAACGTCGAGGCGACCGGGCAGGAGGTCCGCGTACCTCGGGCATCCGCCGCGAATCTCGGCCGACGGGGCCTGTCCGCTGGTCAGCGCGATCCGGGCCGCCAGGTCGCCCCCGGCGATCGCGCGGAACCCGGCCAGGCGAGCGCCGCGGGGGAGGAGCTCGGTGCGCAGGTAGGACGGACCGGTCGGCCCCAGGAGGTGAGCCTCGTCGGGAGTGGACATGGCGACGGTGAACACATGCTTGATCGGCGGAAGTGTCGGGGCCGAGGCGCCGGTGGTGCCGCCGCCGCCCCCTGAGTTGCCGGTCGGCGTCGAGGACCCGGTCGTCGAATCGGTCACCGGGAGGCCCGAGTCGCTCACTCCCGGGCCCGACGCGACGCCGGCGAGCGTGGTGACCGCGTTGGCCGGCCCGCTTGCGGGGGCCGCGCCGCTGCCCGCGGCCGCGTCGGCCAGCGACGAGGTCGTGTCGGCGGCGGCCGGCGATGCGGGCCGCAGCGCCGGCGCCGCCGGCGACGCGGCCACGACGACGACGCTCTGGTCGGAGTTGTCCGCCAGGGTGTCCGTGGACTGCGGCCCGAACGCGCCCCCGATGAACACTCCGAGGGCGAGCACCAGCAGCGTCATGAGCGCGGTCGAGCGCGGCGCCGGGAGCCGTGACGCGTCCGCGCCCACGGGCTCGGCCGCGGGCGCCGGCTCGGTGCCCATCGCCTCCGCGGCCCAGTCCCCGAGCGGATGCACGGGCTCGCCGCAGGTCAGGCAGTAGCGCTGATCGGATGCCAGTGTCGCGGCGCATGCCGGGCAGCGAGCGTCGCCGGCGGGCGGGGGGGCGAAGAGGGGAAGCGGGGAGTCGAGCATCGCAAGCGACGCCCGGTCGGGCGCCCGCTTACCTTCGCGGTTTCACTGCACTGGAATGTGAACCCTCCGTCAACGAATGGTGAACGACGCCTGGTTTGACGTCGTTCACCAACTGATCACCAAAACTTCTCCAGAGCGATACGCCGCGTTTACACCCACCCCCCTCAGACCTTTGACACTGCTCGCGCCTCGGCAAGCGGCTGAGGATCGGTTTGTCAAAGAGAACCCGGCGCGTCGCACCCGTGGCCGCGTCCTCTCATCCCACATGGAGGTTCGATGACCAGAGTCGTCATCCCGCGAGCCCGGTCTCGCTCCGGTATCAGGAGCCGTCGACTGGCACTCGTCCTAGCGGCCACCGCGATCGCGACCGTGGCGCTGCTCGCCGCGTCGGCCACCGCGTCGGCCAACGACGAGACGTGTACCGGGTTCACACGCCTGGACAAGACGGTGCCGAGTGACAACAAGGTCGTCTACCGCTTCCGCTGCAGCGATGCGATAGCGGGCTACACGGTCTTCAGCATCGACGAGATTGCCTCCTTCGAACCGGAGGGCGTCGTGCAGGATCCGATGACGTTTCAGGGCCTCAACGGCGAGAGCTACAGCTGTGAAGGGGTCCTTCCCAGTCACGGAGAGGTCTGCAACGGCAAGGCCGGCGGAGGTCACGTGGTGACCTCGTCGGTCGACACGGACAAGCTGCCGTGCTCGCCCACGTCGAATTTCTACATCTCCGTCTCCGACGCAAAGGGCGCGCCGGCCGGGGTGTTCACGCTCGGGCGTCCACGCGGCTGTCCGCGCGTCGTGCGCGCCCGTCGCCAGACCAAGAAGGCCGTCCGCCGCACCCGGCGCTGACCGGCCCTCCCGACCTGTAGATGACAAAGGAGCCCGTCTGATGCTCACTGGCAAGAAGCGCAGAATCGTCCTCGGCTGCCTCGCCACCGCCTGCACCGCGGCTGCGGTGCCGGCCGGGGCTTCGGCCAAGCCGACCATCACCATGAGCGGGTCGACCACGGTGGCCCCGCTCGCCGCCAAGCTGGCGCGCGGGTACCTACGCGCGTTTCCGGGCTCGGTGCGGTTCCGCCTCCTCCAGGGCGGGTCCAACATCGGTATCTCGGATGTGGCCCACGGGCGCGTGACCATCGGGAACTCGTCGCGCGACCCGCAGCCCGGCGATCCGGGCGGCATCGTGTTCAACCGCATCGCCCGCGACGCGGTGTGCATCGTCACCAACCCCGCGAACCGGATCGGGAGCCTCAACCAGCAGCAGATCCAGGCCATCTTCTCGGGCCAGGTGCGCGACTGGAGCCAGGTCCCCGGCGCGACCATCAGCGGACCCATCGACATCAACGTGCGGACGGCGGCCTCGGGGACACATGACGCGTTCCAGAAGCTTTTCCTGGGCTCGTCCAAGGAATCCTCGACGTCGAGCCAGCGGGGGTCCAACGGACTCGTGCAGCAGGCCGTGCGCTCGGATCGCAACGCGATCGGCTACGTGTCGCTGGCCTTCAAGGGCGGGACCAACGGCGTGTCCTACAAGGGCGTCGGATGCACCCTGCGCAACGCGAAGGCCGGACAGTACGAGGGTACGCGGAACCTCTACATGGTCACGCGGGGCAACGCGTCGGGCTCGACCGCCAAGTGGCTCCGCTGGATCACCCGCAGCCGGGCCGCGCGGTCGATCGTGACCACGGAGTGGGTCCCCGCCTGACATGACGGGAAACGGCCACGTGAAGCAGCGGGGCTGGAGCGACCGGCGCGCCGAGCGGATGCTCGGCGCGCTGGCCTGCGCCGTCCTCGTCGTCATCGGAGGCATGGTGATCTTCGTGCTCGCCAGGGCGTGGCCGTCCTTCGCTCACAACGGCCTGGCGTGGTTCGGGGGCGGCGGCAACATCGACCGTCAGCTGGGGGCGATCTTCAAGTCCCCCGCCGACCCGTCGCACTACATCTACACGCTCCACGCGTGGCCGCTGATCTACGCCACGGCCCTCACGACCGCTGCGGCGGTCGTGATCGGGCTCGTGTTCGCGCTGCTCTCGGCGGTGTTCATCGTCGAGTTCGCGCCGCCCGGCCTCCGCCGGATCCTCGAGCCGGTGGTCAAGCTCCTGGCCGCGGTGCCGTCGGTGATCTACGGGTTGATCGGGATCCTGGTGCTGGTCCCGTTCATCAACGACCACCTCATCAGCCGATCACGCAAGGAATCGGTGGCCTACGTCATTCAGTTGAACGGGTCCAGCCTCCTCGTCGCCGTTCTGATCCTCACGGTGATGATCACGCCGATCATGATCGCGATCGTGGTCACCTCCCTGCGGGCGGTCCCGCGAGCCTGGACCGAGGGCGCCCAGGCGCTGGGCGTCAACCGCTGGCGCACCATGTGGACGATCTCGGTCCGGACGGCTCGCCCGGCGATCATCGCCGCCGCCGTGCTCGCGACGGCCCGGGCGCTGGGTGAGGCGATCATGCTCTCGATGGTCTCCGGCTCGATCGGGTTCGCTCCGAACCCGCTGGACGGCCTCACGTTCGCGTTCGAGCCGGTCCGTCCCCTCGCGGCCACGATCGTCGACAACGCCGAGGGCCTCTCGGTGAAGCCCTTCGGCCAGACGATCTACGCCTTCGCGGCGGTGCTGCTCGTGTCGAGCATGTTCCTCTCCCTCGGCGGGTGGGCGGCCAAGCAGCCGCTCAAGCGCTACGGGGTCACTCCGTGAGCGTCACCCGCGCGGCCCCGGCACCGGTCGCGCCGCCGCGACGGACCCGCGCGACCGACTCCAGCGCGTCGTGGCCGCTGGTCGACCGGATCGGCCTGGCGCTGTGCTGGGCCGCGGGGATCCTGCTGTGCCTGATCGCCGGGGCCATCGTGATCTACATGTTCGTGCGCGGGACCCAGTACCTGTCGCTCGACCTCATCACCAGCCGTCCTCAGGCGGGCGCCGACCAGGCGCGGTCCGGCGGCTTTCTCGACCCGCTCGAGGGCACGTTGATCCTGACCGTGATGGGCGCCGGGCTCGCGGCGCCGCTCGGGGTCGCCACCGCGGTGTGGCTGACGGAGTACGGGCGTCCGTTCTGGCTGGCGCGCGCCGTCGAGTCCGGCGTCGAGATCGTGGCCGGGACGCCGAGCATCGTCCTGGCCATCTTCGGCCTGATCATCTTCTCCAACCAGGCGCTGGGCTTCCTGTCCTTCACGGCGCAGGGGGGCGCGGTCTTCGGGCGGTCGTTCTTCGCCGCGGCGGCGATGATGGCGCTCATCGCCCTGCCGCTGGTCGTGGGCGCGACTCGCGAGGCGCTCCAGGCCGTCCCGGGCCACGTTCGGGAGGCCTCCTACGCGCTCGGCAAGACGAAGGCCGCGACGATCCGCCGCGTCCTGCTGCCGGCCGCCCGGCCCGGCATCGCCACCGGCACCGCTCTGGGCATGGGCCGCATCGCCGGGGACACCGCCATCGTGGTGATCCTGCTGGGCGCCTCGCTCCAGCTCCAGGGCGCGGGCGGCGCACCGATCCTCGACACCCTGCGCGGGACGGGCAGCACGCTGACCAGCTACGTCTACAACAACTCTCCGGCCGGGGAGGGCAACGCCCAGCAGAAGGCCTACGCCGCCGCCTTCGTTCTCCTCATCGCGGTGATCGGGCTCAACTTCGTCGTCGATCTCCTCGGCCGCGGCCGCAAGGGGGCCCGGTGGGCGAGCTGACTCCTCCGCCGATCCGCCGCATCGTGGTCGACGAGGCGCCGACCGTCGCCCAGCCGCCCGCGGCGGCGCCGGGCGCCGAGACGAGCAACGGCCACGCCGGCGCTCCCGTCGCTTCCCAGGCCCCCGGCCCCGGGCCGGCGACCACCGCTCGGCCCTCGCGGCGCGAACCGGGGCCGCTGGGCCGGGAGCGGATGCGCACGCACGAGCTGTCCGTCAGCTACGGCGACAAGCCGGCGGTGTCGGCGGTGACGCTTCCGGTTCGGCAGGGCGAGGTGCTGGGCTTGATCGGACCGTCGGGCTGCGGCAAGACCACGCTTCTGCGGTCGCTCAACCGCCTGACCGAGCTGACGCCCAGCGCCGGGCGTGGAGGCCAGATCACGCTGGACGGCGAGGACATCGACGGCACCGAGGTCACGAGCCTGCGCCGCCGCGTGAGCATGGTCTTCCAGCAGCCGAATCCCTTTCCGATGAGCGTGTTCGACAACGTCGCCTACGCGTTGCGCCAGCAGGGGTCCCGGCGTCCGCGCCGCGCAGACCTGCGGCCCGCGGTGATCGACGCCCTTCAGCGGGCCGGCCTCTACGACGAGGTGGCCGACGACCTGGACCACCCGGCGCTGCGGCTCTCGGGGGGACAGCAGCAGCGGCTCTGCATCGCCCGGGCACTGGCCGCGCAGCCGGAGGTCCTGCTGCTCGACGAGCCGTGCTCCGCGCTCGACCCGCGCTCGACGGCGACCATCGAGGAGCTGATCGTGCGCCTGCGCGCCGAGATCGCGGTCGTCATCGTCACGCACAACCTCCAGCAGGCCTGGCGCATCGCCGACTACGTGGGGTTCATGTACCTCGGCGAGCTCGTCGAGTACGGACCCGCCGAGCAGATCTTCGGCGCGCCGCACGCGGCGCGCACGCGCGAGTACGTCAGCGGGGCGTTCGGATGAGGCCGCAGCCGTGGTGGGCAGCGCCGCTCGCGCTCGTGGTTCCGGTCGCGGCGATCAGCGGCTGCGAGTCGACGCAGGATCGCAGCGCGCAGCTGCGCAAGAAGGGCAACACCGTGCTGTCCCAGCGGACGCAGACGCTGATCACCCACCTCAACCCCGACGTGAAGGTGCTGCGGACGGCCGCGCTCCACGACGACAACGGCTCCGCCGCGGTGGTCGAGCTGCGCAACAACTCGCATCGGGCGCTCGTGAACGTCCCGGTGGCGATCGACGTCCGCGGTCCCGGCGGGACCTCGGTCTTCCGCAACGACGCCACGGGCATCGAGCCGTCCCTCGTGGGCCCGGCCTACCTTCCGCCCGCCTCGCAGTTCGTCTGGGTGAACGACCAGGTCAGCGCCACCGGCGTCCCGCGGTCGGTCGTCGCGCGCGTCGGGGTCGGCCACGGCGCGCCGCCACGCTCCGTCCCCTCCATCCAGGTCGGCGCGCCGCATCTCGAGACCGACCCGACGAGCGGCGTGTCCGCGGTGGGGACGGTCACCGATCGCTCGCCGGTCGTCCAGAAAAAGCTCGTCCTCTACTGCGTCGCGACCCGCGGCGGGCGCATCGTGGCGGCGGGCCGGGGCGGCATCGAGCGCCTGCGGCCGAACAAGCCCACGCGCTACACGATCTTCTTCATCGGCAACCCCAAGGGCGCGCACCTGAGCGTGGCGGCGCCACCCACCACGTTCAGCTGAGGAGCTCTCACATGTCCACACCAGAGACCATGAGCGCCCCGGCCCTGGGTCAGCCCGGGGAGCTCTGCGCCGGATGCGGGGTCCCGCTCGCGGAGGACCAGCGCTACTGCCTGAACTGCGGGTATCGGCGCGCCGACTCCCGCGTGCCCTACACCGAGGTGCTCCCGGGCGCTGCGAGCCGGAGCGCGGGCGGCGAGGGGCCACCCGTGGTCCCGGCCACCGCGTCCTCGCCGGCCGGCGGAGCCCCCGGGGCGTGGACCCCGACCGTTGCCATGATCGGCGTCGGCGTGGTCGCGCTCGTCCTCGGCGTGGGGGTGCTGATCGGTCGCAGCGTGTCCGGTTCGACCAAGCGGGCGGCGGCGCCCCAGGTCATCAGCGTCGGTGGCGCGGCGGGCGGCCCGGCGACCTCCTCCGCGAGTACCGGCCCCAAGTTCACCGGTGACTGGCCGGCCGGAAAGGACGGCTACACGGTCGAGCTGAAGGCGCTGCCCAAGGCTGGCACGCAGCCGGCCGCCGTGGCGGCGGCCAAGAGCGACGCCGGCAGCAAGGGGGCGGCCAACGTGGGCGCGCTGGACTCCGATTCCTACGCGAGCCTCTCCGGTGGCCAGTACGTCGTCTACTCGGGCGTCTACAAGACCCAGGCAGAGGCCGCCAAGGCGCTCAAGGGGCTGAAGGCGAAGTTCCCGCAGGCGAAGGTCATCCACGTGGCCCAGGGTGGGGGCGCGTCCGCGTCCTCCACCGGCCCGGCCGCGACCGTCAGCCGCCAGCAGCTCAACAGCCTCAACAACACCTCGGGCTCGGACTACTTCAAGAAGAGCTCGAAGCTGCCGAAGAAGATCGCCATTCCCGGTCCGCCGCCGGCGACGGACAAGAAGGCACCGGGCGGCGGGTCCGGCGGGGGGCAGACGATCGGATGAGCCTGATCGATCGGATGTTCCCCAAGTTGCCCACGGCCGCGCCCGCGGCCGAGCCGCAGCACGGCTCCGCCGGTCCGGCGCCGACCACGAACGGCACGGCACACGCATCGGCGGCGACGTCGGTCGCCGCGCCGGCACAGGACCTGCTTGGACCGGCCGAGCTCGTGGAGCGCCGCCGGGTGCTGCAGGAGCAGTTCGCCGAGCTCCAGTGGAATCTCGGCGGGGTGGCCTACGAGATGGCGATCCGCGACCACTTCCGGCTCGACCTGCTCGTGCGGCGCGCGGCTCAGCTCCAGCAGATCGACGCCGAGCTGGGCGAGGTCGAACGCCTGCTGCGACTCGAGCAGGCCGGCGCCGCCGGCGCCTGCCCGTCCTGCGAGGCCCTTCACGGGCGCGGTGCGGTCTTCTGCTGGCAGTGCGGCGCGAGCCTGATGGAGCAGGCCACCGTGTCGACCAGCGGGGATCTGACCCGCTAGAGCTCGCGGGCTAGCGCTTACGGGTCGGCGAGCGCTCCGGCGAGAACCGGTAGCCGATGCCGAAGTGGGTGTGGATGAACGCCCAGCCCGGCGCGGCCTGGGCAAGCTTGTGCCGCAGCTTGCGCACGAAGACGTCCACGGACCGGTCGCGGCGGGCCATCTGCCCGCTCCAGACGCGCCGGTAGACGTCGTCGCGGGTGACCACGCGGTCGCGCTGCTCGGCCAGGGCGAGGAAGACCTCGAACTCCCGGACGGTCAGGTTCGCCCGCCTCCCGTCGGCCAGCACCTGAAACTCGGCGGGCCGGATCTCCAGCGGTCCGGCGTTCAGGACCGGTCGCGTCAGGCCCGGAGCGGTGGCATCGGGCGTGGCGAGCACGGACGGAACCTAATGGGGGCCGTCGCCTTCGCCGGTGAAGGACCGGTGACCACGTGGAGAAGATCTGGATAACGCCGGAATCCGGCCCGGCAGCAACCGCTAGTGCGTCCGCAGCGAGTACTTCGACGGCTTGGTGGGGACGACCGGGTTCTCGATCTGGTTGAGCCGGTCGATGAGCTTGACCCACTGGTCCGGCTTGAGCACCGAGCTGTACTGCCGCTGGAGCTTGGCGCTGTCACCGGCGAGCGGCTGGAAGCCGACGTGGATGTGGTCGGCGTGGTCGCCCTGGGCCCAGGCGTAGGAGACGCCGGGATAGTTCATCAGCGTGATCACCTGGTTGGGCTGCATGGTCCCCTGCAGGGTGAGGATCCGGCGCACCGCGATGTCGGTGATCGAGCCCGCGCCCTGGTGGCCGGACATCGGGATCCCGTTGATCATCGCGATGTCGACGGCGTCGCCGTAGGTGTGCTCGGACACCATGCCGCCGCCGGCGACGTAGTAGCTGTGGCCGCACTTCAGCGTGGACACGTAGGGCTTCAGGCCCGAGCCGGCGAGGAACTCCAGTGCCGCCAGCACTCGGCGGTCGATGATGTGCGACTGGATGTCGCGGCGCCCGCAGTCATAGATCTCGACGCGCGGGTCGTTGAGGACCCGCTGCTCGAGCTGCGTCTTCGACATCAGCAGGATCTGGCCGATCGAGGGGTTCTTGGCGTCTCGGCCCCAGAACGGGTTCTTGCCCGACGCGCGGTAGATGGCCGTGGCCTCGAGCAGCTTCCAGCCGTCGAGGATCGGCTTGGGGTCGATCTGCGGCGCGCCGCGGCCCGCCGGGGTGATCGAGAAGGTCACGTGCGGCGCGAGCTGCGCGTCGGTCTTGTCCACGCGCCCGATGATCGTGCCGGCGATCACCTGCGCCCCCGGCTTCAGCGCGCGGAACTCGACCTGCGAGCGACTCAGGCCGAGAACCTTCGAGGCGTAATCGTCGAAGGTCCTCGGCCTGAGCCGCTCGCAAGTCGAGTTCCGCGCGCTGAAGCCGGGCGCCCAGGTGATCGCCGGCACGATCATCGGACGCGTCGACAAGACCGACGCCACGCTCGCGCCCCACGTCACCTTCTCGATCACCCCGGCGG
>DASYIJ010000052.1:0-30503 GCA_035997675.1 Solirubrobacteraceae bacterium | reverse complement strand
GCGCCCTGGGGTCCCGGGGGGCCGCTGGGGCCGGGTCGCAGGTCGGCGTCGACGAACCGGATCGCGTGGTTGCCCTGGTCGACGATCAGGAAGCCGCCGTCGGCGGTCGCCGCCACTCCGGTCGCCTGGTTGAGCTTGGCTGCGGTCGCGGGGCCGCCGTCTCCGCTGGAGCCGGACGTCATGAGCGTCCCGGCGACGGTCGTGATCCTCCCTGTCGGCGAGACGCGCCGGATCGCGCTGTTGCCCGCGTCGGCGATCAGGAAGCCGCCGTCGGCGGTCGCCGCGACGGCGGTGGGCTGGTTGAGCTTGGCCGCGGTCGCGGGGCCGCCGTCTCCGCTTGAGCCGGACGTCATGAGCGTCCCCGCGACGGTAGTGATCGTCCCCGCCGGCGAGACGCGCCGGATCGCGCTGTTGCCCGAGTCGGCGATCAGGAAGCCGCCGTCGGGCGTCGCCGCCACCCCGATCGGCTGGTTGAGCTTGGCCGCGGTCGCGGGGCCGCCGTCGCCGCTGGAGCCCGACGTCATGAGTGTCCCCGCGACGGTAGTGATCGTCCCCGCCGGCGAGACGCGCCGGATCGCGCTGTTGCCCGTGTCGGCGATCAGGACGCCACCGTCGGCAGTCGCCGTCACTCCGTTTGGCAGGCCGAGCTTGGCCGCGGTCGCGGGGCCGCCGTCGCCGCACGGCGCGGCCGCGCAAGACGTCCCCAGCATCCCCGCGACGGTGGTGATCGTCCCCGCCGGCGAGACCCGCCGGATCGCCCCGTTGCCCGAGTCGGCGATCAGGAAGCCGCCGTCGGCGGTCACCGCCACCCCGTCCGGTTGGCGGAGCTTGGCCGCGGTCGCCGGGCCACCGTCGCCGCTGGAACCGGGACTCCCGAGCGTCCCGGCGACGGTGGTGATCGTCCCCGCCGGCGAGACTCGCCGGATCGCATCGTCGTTACCGTCGGCGATCAGGAAGCCGCCGTCGGCGGTCTCCGCCACCGCTTCGGGGTCGATAAACGTGGCCGCGGTCGCGGGGCCGCCGTCGCCGCAGGGCACGGCCGCGCAAGACGTCCCCAGCGTCCCCGCGACGGTGGTGATCGTCCCCGCCGGCGAGACCCGCCGGATCGCGTCGTTGCCCGCGTCGGCGATCAGGAAGCCGCCGTCGGCGGTCGCCGCCACCCCGTCCGGTTGGGAGAGCTTGGCCGCGGTCGCCGGGCCGCCGTCGCCGCTGGAGCCGGACGCCGTGATCGTCCCTGCGACGGTGGTGATCGTTCCCGTCGGCGAGACCCGCCGGATCGCCTCGTCGTTACCGTCGGCGATCAGGAAGCCGCCGTCGGCGGTCGCCGCCACCGCTTCCGGGTCGACGAGCGTGGCCGAGGTCGCGGGGCCGCCGTCGCCGCACGGCGCAGCCAGGCAGGACGTGTTGAGCGTCCCGGCGACGGTGGTGATCATCCCTGCCGGCGACACCCGGCGGACCACATTGTTGAACTGGTCGGCGATCAGGAAGCCGCCGTCGGCGGTCGCCGCCACCGCCCACGGGTGGTTGAGCTTGGCCGCGGTCGCCGGGCCGCCGTCGCCTGTTGAGCCGGACCCAGTGAGTGTCCCCGCCACGGTGAAGATGTTGTTCGTCGCCGCCCCCGCCGGTGTGGCCAACCCCAGCACAAAAACTCCGCACAGCAGCGCACACAGCGCGCCCCGTCCCCCCCGCAAAGACCAACTCGCCATCACTACCTCCTCGGTGGAATCTCAACCTGCCCGGCCCGGCGGGCGACCCTACACAGATCACCAGCCTCCACACGATCGGCGGTCGCTCGCGAGACATCGAAAACCGGCACCCTGCTCTGCATGGAAAGCACCAGCGGTGTCTTCGCTTCTGCTTTCCGATCAAACCAGACGCGGGCTGAGTAGGGTTCAGGCTGTGTCGGTGACCAGTGCGTTGTTGCGGCTGCAGCAGTGGGTCTATGTCCGCAGCAACGGGCGTATAGGCCACAGGATGCTCGGGGTTCCGACGCTACTGTTGCGAACGACCGGTCGCCGGTCGGGGGCGATGCGCACGAACGCGCTGGTATACGCGCGCGACGGCGAAAGCTATCTCGTCGTGCCTTCGAACGGCGGGGCCGATCGGGCGCCGGGGTGGCTTTACAACCTGCAGGCCAAACCCGAGGTTGGCATCCAGATGCGACGAGAGCGCCTGACGAGCACCGCCCGCGTAATCGAGCCGTCGGACCCGGACTACGAACGGCTATGGCGGATCGTCAACGACAACAACCGCGACCGCTACAGCGCCTACCAGCAGAAGACTGCGCGGCCGATCCCGGTCATCGAGATCAAGCCGAGCTGAGCGAGTCCCGTCCCGCGCGCCGGATCCTCCACGCCGCGTTCACAAGCTCCATGGGGAAGACACCGACGCCCCGACCAGGATTCGAACCTGGGACCCTCGGATTAGAAGTCCGACGCTCTGTCCACTGAGCTACCGGGGCTCGCCGGCAAGCGTAACGGCGGGCTCAGCGAGTCCGACGGTGGGCGCAACCGCGGGTTTCGTCGAGCGCCACGGCGATCTCGCCATGCGGTGCACGCAGAACGTGCAGGACGATGCGGCGCTTGACCCCACTTCGAGCAGGCACCGCGGTCTCCTGGACTCGGGCGGCGGCGGGTGCCTGGGGGCGGCGAAACAGCGGCACGATGGGCCTCCTGCAGACGCGGGGGGAACGGTCTACGGGAATCATCGGCACCCCGTCGGACGGCTTTATAGGTAAAGCGTGATCCGCCCGCAACGACCGCTAATAACTGGGCGTGGGCGGGATCGGCTCGCCCGCCTTGACCGCCTCGACGACCGCCAGCGCCGCGGGCAGGCGGTACTCCTCGCCGTAGACAGTGCCGGGCCGGCGCGGGGCTTCCATCACCTCGCAGTCGGCGGTACCACCGAGATCGACAGGCTGGTAGCCCATCGCATCGATGAGGTCCGACACCACTTCTTTCGCCTCAGCGTCGTCGCCGCAGATCCACTGCACGGCGCGCTCGTCACCGACGCGGTCGGCCGCCTTCTCCTGGAACGCGGACGTGAGCGTGTTGAAGGACTTCGTGTAGCGCGCGCCCGGCATGCGCGCGGCGTTGAACTGAGCTGCCGTCTGGCCCGGCGCCGGCATCGCCGACTGCCCGTACTGGTTCGTCGTGTCGATCATCACCCGTCCGTCGAGCGTCCCCGCCTGCGCAAGCGCGTCGTCGATCGCGTCCCAGGGCACGGCGAAGACGACCACCTCGCTCGACTCGACCGCCTGCGCCGGCGTACCGGTGCTCGCCCCGGGTCCCAGCTCGCCGGCGAGCGCCTCCAGGCGACGTGGATCGCGCGAGAAGCTGAGCACCACCTCATGGCCGGCCTTCAGTGCCTGACGGGCTGCGTTTCCGCCGATTCGTCCGGGACCGATGACGCCGATGCGCATGTGGTGGCCTCCTCACGTGGTGTGGGCGCAAGTGGTTGCACGACGCGCACGCCGTTGCGCGGGACCTGGGTGATGCCGCGGCGCAGCATGCGCTCGGGACGCGGGTCCTGCGCGACGAGCTCCGTGCGGGCGAGAATGCGCCGCGTCACGAGGCGCATCTCCTGAAGCGCAAAGCTCGCGCCCAGGCAACGGCGGGTGCCGCCGCCGAACGGAATCCAGGTGTAGGTGTCGGGCGCGTCGGGACCGAGGAAGCGCTCCGGCCGAAACTCCAGCGGAGCCCGGTAACGGTCCCCGCGCCGGTGCGTGACGGCGATCGACGGATTGATCTCGACGCCGGTCGGGATCACGTAGCCGCCGAGCTCGAAGGGCTCGCCGCGCACGACACGGCCGACGCCCGGCACGACGGATCGCACGCGCAGTGACTCCTTCACGACCGCGTCGAGGTACTCCTCGCCCTCACCCTCGCCGTCGAGCTCGTCGCGCAGCCGGGCGAGCACCGCCCGGTTGTGGAGCAGCAGGTCGAAGGTCCAGGCGAGTCCTGTCGCGGTGGTCTCGTGGCCCGCGACGAGCAGGGTCACGAGCTCGTCGCGCAGCTCTCCGTCGCTCATCGGTTCGCCGTCCTCGTCGCGCGCGAGCAGGAGCAGCGAGAGCACGTCGTCGCGGTTCTCGAGGTCCGGCGCGTCGCGGCGGGCGGCGATCTCCTCGTAGATGAGCGCATCCATCGCCAGCTTGCGCTCCGCGAACTCGCGCATCGCCCGGCGGTCGCCGAGGCGCTGACGCAGGATCATGAGCAGGAACCCGCCCACGCGGCGCCCAACCGGATCGATCGTCGCACGAACGCGGCGCTTGAGCTCGTCTCGGCGCGCACCCTCCTCGAGCCCGAAGATCGTGGCCATGATCACGTCGAGGGTCAGCGACTGCATCGACTCGATCAGCGTGAAGGGCTCCCCCACCGGCCAGCCGTCGATCGCGTCGTCGGTGGCGCGTTCCATCACGGCCTCGTACGTCCTCAGGCGCTGACCGTGGAACGGCGGCAGCATCAGCTTGCGCTCCCGCAGATGCTCGTCGCCGTCGAGCAGGAGCACGGAGCGGCGCCCGAGCACCGGCTCGAGCACCGCGTTGGCCTCTCCGGCCCGCAGCTGGTCAGGCGATGCCCGGAAGACCTGCTTGATCAGGTCCGGGTCGAAGACCATCACGAAGCCGGAGTCGAACGCGGTGCTGAAGGTGACCATGTCGCCGTACCGGCGGCGGTTGGCCTCGATCCAGCGGATCGGCGTGAAGATGAACCCCGCCGTCTGCACGATCCGCGGAAGCCTCGGGCCGGGCGGCAGCGAGGCGATCGAGGCTTCCATGCCGAAATGGTGGCAGACGAGCTGCGGAGCCCGCCGAGGCCGGGCATTACACTCGCTCGGTCACGGGGCGTGGCGCAGCCTGGTAGCGCATTCGGTTTGGGGCCGAAAGGTCGCCGGTTCAAATCCGGCCGCCCCGATTCAAGGGCCTGGCCCTAGTCAGCCCACCAGTCGCGTTGGCCCTCGACGTCTTCGCGCGGAGCCTCGCCGAGATTGGGCGCGCCGATGACGATGATCTCGAGGCCCTCCGGCCCGGCCTCGTAGCCTCTCCACGTACCGGGCGGGACGCGCACCGCGTCCCACTCCTTGAGCTCGACGATCTCGTCGTCGAGCTTCATCCGCCCGCTGCCGCGCAGGATCACGTACACCTCCTCCTGCTTCTTGTGCGTGTGACCGTACGGAAAGCGATAGCCGGGCGGGACGCGCTGGTAGCTCAGGCCGGATAGCTCGAGCTCGAGCGCCTGGGTGGCCAAGCGGAACTCCAGGTCCGGCGCGCCGTCGAACCTGGACCCGACGTCCTCGAGGTCCTCCTTGAGGTTCCTGAGCGTGAACGGCACGGTCGCAATCCTATGTGCCCTGGCTGGGGTCGCCGATCTGATGCGTCAAGCGCCGCGGTGCAACGAGGGCTTGGCTATCAGCCTTCGACGAGGTGGCTCTGGTAGGCCATGACGACGAGCTGCACGCGGTCGCGGGCGCCGAGCTTCATCAGGATCCGGGAGACGTGGGTCTTGGCGGTAAGCGGGCTGAGTTGGAGCGTCTCGGCGATCTCCGCGTTGGTCAGTCCGGCGGCGACGAGCGTGAGGACCTCGTGCTCGCGCGGGGTCAGTTCGTCCAGCCCTTCGATCGCGGGGTGGGCTGAGGTGTCGGGTCGCGAGGTGTAGGCCTCGATCAGCCGACGCGTCACGCTCGGGGCGAGCAGCGACTCGCCCGATGCAACCACGCGAATGGCCTGCAGGAGGTCGGCCGGCTCGCCGCCCTTGAGCAGGAATCCGCTCGCGCCGGCGTGGAGTGCGCTGAACACGTATTCGTCGAGCTCGAAGGTGGTGAGGACGAGCACCCGCGTGTCGGTGAGCGCGTCGTCGTTCGTGATCCGCTCCGTCGCCTCGAGGCCGTCCATTCCGGGCATCCGGATGTCCATCACCACGACGCCGGGTCGTAATGCTCGAACCTGCTCGAGCGCCTGGTCGCCGGTCTCGGCCTCCCCCACCACTTCGATGTCGGAGTCGGCATCGAGAAGGGCGCGGAACCCGGCCCGGACGATCGCCTGGTCCTCGGCCAGCACGACGCGGATCCCGGCGCTCATGCGTCGCGCCTCCGCGACAGCGGCAGGACCGCCTCCACACGCCAGCCGCCTTCCGATCGCGGGCCCGTGTCGACGCGACCACCGAGAGCGGCGGCACGCTCCGCCATCCCCCGGAGACCGTGGCCCTCGGTCCCGCCGGTACCGCCGCGTCCGTCATCCGTGACCTCGACGCGGAGCGCCCCGTTGCCCGTGGCGACGACGACGTGGGCGCTGGCGGCATGGGCGTGGCGGACGACATTGGTGAGCGCCTCCTGCACGATCCGGAATGCCGCCCGACCGACCGGCGAAGGCACGACCTCACCGTTCACCTCGACCTCCATGTCGGCGTCGAGTCCCGATGCGCGTGCTCGGTTGATGAGCTCGGGGAGCGCGGCCAGATCGCGGGCCGGCGAGACGGGTGCCGCCTCGCCCTGCTCCCGCAGCAGGCCGAGTGTGGCGCGCAGGTCCCTCAGGGCGTCGGCGGAGACCGCCTTGATGTCCAGCAACGCGGCCGTCGGGTCCTGGGAATCGGTCAGGTGAGCGGCAACCCCGGCGCGCACGTTGATGGCGACGAGGGCGTGCGCCAGGGAGTCGTGCAGGTCGCGGGCGATGCGCAGGCGCTCGTTGGCCACGCGTCGACGGCTCTCCTCCTCCCGCTCGCGTTCCTCTTGCTCGGCCGCCCGGAGAGTGGCCACTCGCAGGGCTCGTCGCGAGCGGATGGTGTCGCCGATGGCCAGGGCGACGAACACGACCAGCAGCCGCGTGACCGCGTTCGCGAGCTCGATTTTTCCGTCCACGACGAGGGTGGTTGCGACGAGCGCCACCGCGGTGACACCGCCGACGAGCAGCGAGCGCTGGCGGTCGCCGACCAACGCGACGGTGAACAACGCCACCGCCACGAGGGCGACTGCTGCCTCCACCGGCTTGAAGACCGCAACGCAGGCGATGACGCCGGCTTCGACACCGAGGAGCGAGGCGAGCGGTGCTTTTCGCAGGAACGCCAGCGGGACGGCGGCGACGACCGCCAGCGGGTAGGCGACAAGCGGAAGGCTGCCGCCGCCGCGGAGGAGCGCGTCGACGATCAGTGCCGCGGCGCCGGCGGTGGCGAGTGCCCAATCGAAATATCGCCATGCGCGCGCGTTCATGCCGAAGACTGTAGCCCTGGTGGGCCCACCCCAGCATCGGCCCCGCGGACGCTAACGGGGTACATCCGCAGGAGTACTCGGGAGCCCCCGCACGCTCGCCGGGGTACCTCCCGCGTGCTAGCGAAAGTGCGTCCGCGCGGCCGACGAAATGCCGACCGGCCGACCGTACGGTCCCGGCCATGACCAATATCACGCGCCTCGCACTCAGCCACCGCAAGATCGTCGCTCTCGTATGGATCCTTCTGGCCACGGCGGGGGTGCTCACGCTCTCCTCGACGACCGGTCGAATGACGCATTCCTTCGCCACCCCGGGTAACCCCGGCTACGACGCGAACCTGCGCATGCAGCACCGCTTCGGCATCGACGGCAACGAGCAGCCGACCATCGCGGTCCTGCACCTTCCGCCGGGCCAGACCATGCACACGGCCGCCGGACAGGCCGCTGCGGCCAAGACCTTTGCCGCCGCCCCACGCGCCGGGAAGCTCGCCGTCGCCGACTACGCAAACACGCACAACCCCAAGCTGATCTCCGCGGACGGACGCACGACCTGGGCATTGATCAACATGCCCAATCCCGACGTGCCGCTCGGCAAGGGCGTCATACAACGCATCCCGCCGGTTCTCCATGCCGCCGCGCCGGCAGGAGTGACCGTCAGCGTCACTGGCTTCGAGCAGTTGCAGAGCGCCAATGTCGCCGCCGGCGGCGCACCCAGCGCGCTGGTCGAGACGCTCATCGGGGCGGCCGGTGCACTGGTCATCCTCGCGCTCGTGTTCGGCTCCGCCATCGCCGTCGTGCCCCTGTTGATGGCGGTCCCCTCGATCCTGATCAGCTTCCTGCTCGTGGGCGGCGTCACCCAGCTGACCGATGTCAGCTTCCTGGTGGAGTACCTCGTCGCGCTGATCGGCCTGGGCGTCGCGATCGACTACTCGCTGCTGGTCGTCACCAGATGGCGAGAAGAGCGCGAAAAGGGCCTCGACAACGAAGACGCGATCGTCGCCGCCGGGGCGTCGGCGGGACGCGCCGTCATCCTCAGCGGCCTGACCGTGGCAATCGGCCTGTTCTCCCTCGTGGTGCTGCCCGTTCCCTTCCTGCGCAGCGTGGGTTACGGCGGCCTGTTCATCCCGCTCGTCGCCCTGGCGGCCGCGATCACGCTCCTGCCGGCCACGCTGGCGGCGTGGGGTCCGGCATTGGACCGCCGCCGCGTGCACAGGTCCTCCACGACCTTCAGTCGTGGCTGGGAGCGCTGGGGCCGGCTGATCGTCCGGCGCCGCTGGATCGCCGGCGCCGCCGGGCTGGCCATCATCGTCGCACTGGCGCTGCCCGCCCTCTCGATGAACACCGGACAGCCCAACTCCAACTCGTTCCCGACCAACACACCGGCGGCCAGGGCCCTTCAGGGACTGAACCGGCAGGGGGTGCCCAACGCCGTCGTCTTCCCCGTGCAGATCCTGACCCACGGCGGCGCCGCCGGCGCCGCGCGGGTCAGCCAGATCGCGTCGTCTACTCCGGGCGTGTACACGACACTGGCGCCCGCCACCGCGGCGTTCCGACACGGCAACGACGCCATGGTGAGCGTCATCCCGCGCGCCCAGGGCAGCACCTCCGCGGGGCGAGCGCTGATCGACACGCTCCGGACACGTATGAGCTCGGTGCCCGGTGGCGCCGAGGTCGGCGGCAACACCGCCCAGGCGAAGGACTTCGTGACGGCCGTGTACGGGAACTTCCCGCTCATGCTCGGCCTGATCGCGCTCCTGACGTTCGTGGTGCTCGCACGTGCTTTCCGCTCGATCGTGCTCGCGGGGAAGGCGGTCGTGCTCAACATCCTCTCGCTGGGCGCGGCCTACGGCTTCCTGGTGCTGTTCTGGCAGCAGGGCCACGGCTCCAACCTCATCTACGGCGTCCCCGCGACGGGAGCGATCCGCGACTTCATCCCGATCATCGTGTTCGCCTTCCTGTTCGGGCTGTCGATGGATTACGAGGTGTTCCTGCTCTCGCGCATGCGCGAGGAATACGACAGGACCCGATCCACCGACAAGGCCGTTGTGGCAGCGCTCGCTCGCACCGGCCGCCTGGTGACGTCGGCCGGACTGATCCTCGCGATCTCGTTCCTCGCGCTCAGCACCAACCCGGATCTACCCGTTCGCGTCATCGCCACCGGGCTCGCCGCCGGGATCCTCATCGACGCGTTCGTCGTGCGGACCCTCCTCGTCCCCGCACTCGTCGCGTTGTTCGGGCGCTGGAACTGGTGGATGCCGCGCCCGATCGCGCGGGTCCTGCGAACCACGCCGGACCGCGCACCGGCCCAGGCGGACGCCGGTTGAGCCACCGAGCACGCCTCGCGCCCCGGGTGACACCGGGGTGCGACCAGGTCGGATGGCCGAGGATTGTGGCGTGTCACGCTGCCGGCAGGCTGTACAGCCGGACGCAGCCCCATGTGCGACGCGTCGATCCCCGCGGCAGAGCGGTCTCCAGCTGAGCCGTGCCGCGCGCGCAATCGGCAACGAGGAACCGCGCCCGTGTCTCACGCAGGAACGCGCGAATGTCTCGCCCGGGCATGGTTCCGCCGAATAGCTCGGCGATCCGCTGAGCGCGACGTCCCGCGTCGGTTGCCCACACGTCGTTGGAGGCGTAGGTCGGATGCCCAGTCCGGAAGGGAACCATGGACGCAACCGCCTCCGACGAGGCGATGACGCCCCCGCTCCGTGGCTCCTTCGCCAGGCTCTCCAGCGCGGCACGCTCCCCGCGGCCGAGCCGATCCAGGCTGAAGCCGTCGACCCCGGCTTCCCGATCCGCCAGCCATACCGCGCCGGGCACGGCGAGCAGGGCGAGCGCTGCCATCGCCAGCGCCTTCGCCGGGCTCCGCGGCCGAATCGCCGCGAGGCCCCGAACCGCCAGGACGCCGAGCGGGAGCGGAAGCATCAGCAGGTAGTGCGTCGGTGAGGAGCCGGGGATGAGCGCGAGCACAACTGCGGCCGCCGGCCACGCGCGGAGTGCGATCTCCCCCCAATCGGATGGGAGGCGTCGGTACGCCCCGGCGGCCGGGACGGCCAGGGGAGCGATGATCAGAATCGCCAGCGTCAGCGGGATCGTGGCTCGTCCGACCAGTTGCGCCCCGGACCAGAACGAATCGAGCCGGGGGAGCATTGCCCAGTAGACGAGCGGTACCAGCGCCGCGCCGACGACAACCGCCGGGACCGGGCGCCAGGTCCGGGTCCTCAGGATCGTGACGCCCTCCGCGACCACCACGATGACGATGAGAAGCACGCCCTGCCATGGGTGTATCCAGCTGGCGAGCAGCGCCAGCGCGGCGACGCCGGCCACGCGAGCTCGGGAGGACGAGCGGCGACACCGCTCCACGCCGAGCAGCGCCAGGGGGAGGAGGGCACCCGCCAGGATTCCCGGATAGGCACCCCGAGTCCAGGTCAGCGTGGTGCTGTCGTAACCGGTCGCCAACCAGTGGACGTCCTGCCAGTGCGTCCAGTCGGCGATCGCCGCGGCGGGCGGAACCCACAGAAGCGCGATGGCGCTGGCCGCGGTGCGAGCCCAGCCGGTGCCGAGAAAGCGCCCCGCGTATCGCCACACGGCGAAGATGACCAGCGCCCACGCCACCGGGAGCCAGAGCACGTAGCTCTCGACCACTCCCAGAGAGGTAGCTCGATGGATCAGTCCTGAGGTCGCGAGGACCGGATGCAGCAGGTCATGCGGGGAGGTGGGCAGGTCGTACCGGTTCGACACCAAGAGGTGCTGGCTCGCGTCCTGCACCCACGAGAAGTAGTGCGTCTGATCGTCGTATGCGGGCCCAAATGCCCCGTCGGCGCTCAGGCCGCGGCGGAGAATCGGCACGTTGGCCAGCAGCGACAGACCTACGAAGAGCCCGCCGGCGACGATTGCGGCAACGCGAGGCCCGGTCGAGTCACGCAGGGTGCTCAGAGCCCGGGCCGCGCCAGTGCGCTCGGTCAACCCGATGACGCCGGCCGCGCTCCGACGGTCGCGAGCGCGCTTGCCACGCAGGTGCGCGCGACCTGTTCGGGCTCCACGGTGAACAGCTCCGGCTCTCCGGGCGCGACCTCCCGCACGCCCACCCGAATGCGCGCCAGATGGGTCGCGCCGAGGATCTGCGTCCACAGCACATTGGCCATGTAGTCGGGGTCCTCGACGGAGAACGTGCCGTCCCGCGCACCCTCTCGCAGGATCTCGGTGACGTGCCCGACGCAGCCGGCGATGCCCTCGCCCAGGCGCCGCCAGACAGAGTCCGACAGCGCGTCGCGCAGCTCGCGCGCCGGCCGTCGCATGAGCGACAGCGCGCAGTCGAGGAAGGCCGGATAGCGCAGGCAGAAGCCGACGTAGGCGTGCGCCCACGCCTCCAGCTGCGCGACCGGCTCGAGCTCGGGCGACGATGCCTCGCGCAGTAGCGCTTCGAGCTCGGACAGGTACTCGGTGACCGTGAGGACGTAGAGCTCCTCCTTGGAGGAAAAGTGGCGGTAGATCAGCCCCCGCGCGATGCCGACGGCTCGGGCGATCTCCTCGATCGGCGCGTCCTGCATACCGCGCTCGTCGAAGAGCGCCCGCGTCGCGCGGACGAGATCGCGCTCGCGATCGCGGCGCATCGAGGCGGGCTGGGAGGCCATGCTGCGGCCATGGTAACCATCCCGCCGGTTCGCATGAGAACGATTGTTTGACAGGCGTTCTCGGCATGGCTACCGTGCGCGCGGCCTTGTTCGCCGGCGGCACAACGAGTGGCTGAGCGCGGCGCCAAACCGCAGGTTCCGGCGTTGCAGCGCCGTGCGTTCAACGCGATGCGTTCGCTGTTCACGCCGCTGCTGCCGGACGACTACCTCGAGCTGATCAACCCGCTCTGGTCCACGCAGGAGCTGCGCGGGCGGATCGAGCGCGTCCAGCGCGAGACCGACGACGCGGCGACGATCTTCATCAAGCCCGGCTGGGAATGGCCGGGTCACGAGCCCGGGCAGTACCTGCGCATCGGATTCGTCGTCGACGGCGTCCACCACTGGCGGGCCTACTCGCTGACGTCGGACCCGGGGCGCCCCGACGGGCTGATCAGCATCACGCCCAAGCTCGTCGAGGAGGGGACCGTCACGCCGTGGCTGGTGCGCGAGGCCCAGCCGGGGACGATCGTGCGGCTCAGCGACGTGGAGGGAACGTTCAAGCTCCCCGACCCGCCGCCGCGGAAGCTGCTGTTCATGAGCGCGGGCAGCGGCATCACCCCGATCATGAGCATGCTGCGCGACCTCGATCGCCGCGGCGCACTGGACGACGTCGTCCACCTGCACTCCGCGCGCAGGCGCGAGGACGTCATCTTCGGCGACCAGCTGCGCGACATGGCAGCCCGCAATCCAGGGATGCGCCTGCACGAGCAGCTGACCGGCGAGCACGGCCGGATCGGCCCGGAGCACCTCGACGACCTATGCACCGACTGGCGTGAGCGCGAGGCGTTCCTCTCGGGACCGGGCGACATGCTCGACGCCATGAGCGAGCATTGGGACAGGGCCGGCGACTGCGATCGGCTCCACATGGAGCGGTTCCAGCCCATCATCGGCCAGGGCGACGGCGAGCTCGGCGAGGGCGGCACGATCAACTTCCTCGAGAGCGGCATCGAGGCGCGAAGCGAGGGCGCCGAGCCGATCCTCGTCGCCGGTGAGGAGGCCGGCGCCACACTGCCCTACGGCTGCCGGATGGGCATCTGCCACACGTGCGTGGGAAAGCTTTGCTCGGGCAAGATCCGCGACCTCCGGACCGGCGAGGTGTCCGGCAGCGAGGGCGAGATCGTGCGTACCTGCGTCAACGCTCCCGAGGGACCTGTCGAGATCGCCCTGTGACCACTAAGCGAGGACCCATATGCCAACCATGATCGAGAGCCCGCTCACCCGGCTGACCACCGAGCAGATCGATGAGCTCGGACGCGAGTTCGACGCCATCCACGACGAGATCTTCGCGGAGCTGGGCGACCGGGACCGCCGCTACATCGTCAGCATGATCGAGATGCACCGCCGGCTGGTCGTCCTGGGCCGTGTGTTCCTGCTCGCTTCGCGCCACCGGCCGGCCCGGATCGCCGGCACCACCCTGATCTCGATGGCCAAGATCCTCGAGAACATGGAGATCGGCCACAACGTCATGCACGGCCAGTGGGACTGGATGAACGATCCCCAGATCTCCTCCTCGACCTGGGACTGGGACTCGGCGTCGACCGCCGAGGCGTGGAAGCACTCCCACAACTACGTGCACCACACGTACACCAACATCCTCGGCAAGGATCGCGATCTCGGCTACGAGATCATGCGGATCGACCCGCACCAGAAATGGCATCCGGTCTACCTGTTCCAACCGCTGTACAACCTCGTGCTCGCTGCATTCTTCGAGTGGGGCGTCGCCACGCACGACCTGGACTTCGAGGCCATCAAGAAGCGCGAGAAGTCGAAGGAGCAGCTCAAGCGCGAGGTCAAGGGCATGCTCCGGAAGGGGCGGCAGCAGATCGTCAAGGACTACATCGCGTGGCCGCTGATCAGCGCCCTCGCGGACGCGGCCGTGCGCGCCGGCGTCGAGGCGACGCGGCGCCCGGGAGTCCGCGAGCGCATGCTGCGGCGGCTGCGCCGGCGTCCGGCACCGTCACAGACGATCCTCGAGTCGGCGACCACGACGTTCCGCGCGACGCTGCGCGCCGACGTCACGGCGAACATCGTGCGCAACGTCTGGGCGTACGCGATCATCTTCTGCGGCCACTTCCCCGACCAGACGTACACGTTCAGCCAGGACGAGGTCGAGGACGAGTCTCGCGGCGGCTTCTACGTGCGCCAGCTGCTCGGCGCAGCCAACATCGACGGCAGCCCGATGTTCCACGTCGCCAGCGGAAACCTCGGCTACCAGGTCGAGCACCACCTCTACCCGGACATGCCGAGCACGCGCTACGCGGAGATCGCGCCGCGCGTGAAGGCGATCTGCGAGCGCTACGAGCTTCCCTACAACACGGGGCCGTTCCTCAAGCAGCTCGGCGGCGTGCAGCGGACGATTCTGCGCCTCGCCTTCCCGGGGGGCAAACCGCGTCCGAAGCCCGGCCCGTTCCGCGGCGACTCCGAGACGGCCGAGCACGCGGCGACCGGCAACGGGCGTGTCGACGGCCAAACCGGCCCCGACGACTCGGGGCCCGAGCAGCCGACCGACGGTGTCCGCGTCTCGATGCCGAAGGAGAACTGACCGGACCGCTCGTCAGCGATAGCCGGTCGGGTCCGCCGGGCGTCCCGCGTCCTGGACCTCCACGAGGTAGCGCCAGCAGTCGGGTTGCGAGCCGTCGAGATCGGTGAAGCCGTATTCGCGCGCGAGGCCGCCGGACGAAAACGAGCCACCGTTGCGACGGTGGACCTCCGGGTCGGCCGCCAGGGCGGCGACCGCGCGACCCACGAGCCGTGGGGTCTCGGAGATCGCGGCGAAGTGCGGGTTCCCGACGGCCGCGTCGCGCCAGTTGGCTTCGGTGACCCCGTAGTTCTCGAGCATCATCTCGGAGCGCATCCAGCCTGGGGTCAGGGCCACGGCGGTGGCGCCGTGGGGCGCCAGCTCCTTCCCCTGCGCGAACGCGAGCCGGAGGACCGACGTCTTGGCCAGGTCGTAGAACGTCGAGAGCCGGTAGCGCTGCGCGTTGTACTCGGCCGTGCCGTCGGTCATCTCGACGACCAGTCCGCCGGGCCGGCGGACGAGCAGCGCCAGCGCGAAGTGGCTGGTGATCAGGTGCGTGTCGACCGCCAGGCGCAGCATGCGCAGGCCGCCGTCGAGGTCGTGCTCCCAGACGGGCGTGTTCCACTGCGCCAGCAGCTCGCCGCCCCAGATGTCGTTGACCAACACGTCCAGGCGTCCCTGCTCGGCGTCGATGCGCTCGACGAGCGCCTCGACCTGCGCCGGCTGCAGGTGGTCGACCTCGACGGCGATCCCGTTGCCACCGGCGGCGTCGACGAGCTCGGCCGTCTCCTCGATCGTCTCCGGCCGGTCGTACTCCGATCGCCGCTCCCGCGTCGTGCGACCGGTGCAATAGACGGTCGCGCCGGCCTCGCCCAGCGAGACCGCCGTGCCCCGTCCGGCGCCACGGGTCGCGCCCGTCACGAGAGCCACCTTGCCTGCAAGCGCGTCAGACATCGTCATCGGACTCTCCCCCATTCACGCCGTCGATTGACCGGGTACGTCGTGCGGCACGGTCGTGGACGGACCCCTTCCGGCCGCCGGAGCGCTGAGCACGAGCACGGCGCCGACGACGAGCGCCCCGCCCGCGAGCTGCACCGGACCGAGCGACTCGCCGAAGATCAGGAAGGCCAGCAGCACGGTGGTCACCGGCTCGACCGTCGAGAGGATCGAGGCGGTCGAGGGCCCGACTCGCTTGAGGCCGGCAAAGAAGAGGCTGACGGCTACGACCGTCGAGACGACCGCAATTGCCGCGAGCCATCCGAACCCCGCGGCGCTCACGTCGCCCAGGTGCAGGTCGCCGCCGACGGCGCCGACCAGCGTGAGCGTCGTCGCCGCACCGGTGCAGACCAGCGCGCTCAGCACGAGCGGACCGACGCGTTCGGAGACCCCCGCCGAGACCAGGATGTACGTGCTGTAGACGACGGCGGCCGAGAGTCCGAGGAACGTCCCCAGGGGGTCGAGCGCCCCCGCGCCCGCCCCGGCCAGGACGAGGAACAGGCCGCCCGACGCGAGCGCGAGGGCGCCCGACGTGCGGCGGTTCGCCCGCTCGCGGCCGAGCGCGATCGCCGCGACCGTGACCATCGCGGGAAAGGTGTAGAGCAGCAGCGACAGCAGAGACGCGTCGAGGCGCTGCAGGGCCGCGAAGTACGCACCGGCCTGCGCGCTGTAGCCGACGGCGCCCAGCGCGAGAGCGGTGCCGAGGTCGCGGCGCGAGAGCGTGCGCAGTTGACGCGTCGCACCCGTGGCGGCCACCAGCATCCAGAAGAGGGCGGCGGCGAGGACGAACCGGAAGGCCAGCAGCGTGCCGACGGTCGCGCCCTGCTCGTAGGCGAGCTTGCCGAAGATCGCCATCGCGCCGAACGCGACCGCGGAGGCCAGGCACAGGAGGGCGCCGACGGAGGGCATGGCCCGATCCTGCCGTCCTCGAGCTTCAGAAACGATCCAGATTGCTGACGTTTATTCAGTAGCATCGCTTCATGATCATCGCGCCGTGGCGCCTGCGCCGTGCTTGACCTCCGCCGCCTGCGCCTGCTCTACGAGCTGCACGAGCGCGGGACGATCGCCGCTGTCGCCGATGCCCTCCAGTTCACGCCGTCGGCGATCTCACAGCAGCTCGCGGTGCTCGAGCGCGAGGCGGGCGTGGCGCTGCTCGAGCCGGCGGGGCGCGGAGTCCGGCTGACCGACGCGGCGCTCGTACTGGTGCGCCACGCCGAAGCGCTGCTCGAGCGCGCCGAGCTCGCGGAGGCCGAGCTCGCGGCGGCCCAGGGCAGCGTCGTGGGGCGCGCCCGAATCGCCGCGTTCCAATCCGCCGCTCTGCGCCTCGCCTCCCCGGCCATGCACGCGCTCGCTCGAGACGCGCCCGGCCTGCACTGCGAGCTCGTCGAGGCCGAACCCGAGGATTCGCTCCCCGCGCTCGCGCTGGGCGACGTCGATCTCGTCCTGGCCGACGAGTGGGAGCACCAGCCGCATACCCGACCCGCCGGTGTCGACCGGCACGATCTGCATCGCGACCCGGTCGGTGTCGTGCTACCCGAGGGTCACCCGGTCGCGCGCCGACACGACGCTTCGGTACCGCTCGTCGACCTCGCCGGCGACGTCTGGACGACCGGCCATCGCGGTACGCCGTGGGAGCAGATGACCGACCGCACGTGCCGCCGGCTCGGAGGCTTCGACCCCGACATCCGCCACCGCACGAACGACAGCGTCGTCAGCCTTGGGCTCGTCGCCCAGGGCCTGGCCGTCACGCTTCTGCCCGACCTGGTCGCGCCCGGCGAGCACCCGGGCGTCGTGGTTCGCGCCATCGCCGAAGGTCCCGTGCACCGGACGATCTTCACCGCCACCCGCACGGCCGACGCCCGGCGCCCATCGGTCGGTGCTCTGCTCGCCGCCGTCCGCAGCGCCGCGACGAGCGTGGGTCTGTAGCGGGGCCCGGATCAGGCCGGTTCCGTCGGCGGGCCCTCGCCGGCGGCGAGGGCCCGCTGCACCCACGCTACGTCGTGCCATGCACCGTGCTTCCACCCGATGCGGCGGTAGGTCCCCACCGGTTGGAACCCCATCGCCCGGTGAAGCCCGGAGCTCGCGTCGTTGGGTAGCGTCATGCCGGCGGCGGCGTTCCGGAATCCGCGCTCCGCGAGGCGCGCGAACAGCGCGGAGTACAGCGCGCGGCCCGCCCCGGTCCGCCGCCGGCCGAGCTCGACGTACACGCTCACCTGGCACGACCACCGGTAGGCGGCGCGGGGCTCGAAGGGACCGCCGTACGCGTATCCCAGGACCGTCCCCTCCGGCTCGAGCACCACCCATGCGTGGCTCCGCAGGGCCGCGGCGATCCGGTTCGCCATCTCGTCGGTGCCGGGCGGCACGGTTTCGAAGCTGATCGCGGTGTCGGTCACATACGGGGCGTAGATCGCGGCGCACGCCGCGGCGTCCGCGGGGGTGGCGGTACGCACGTGTGGTTGCGATTCGTCGGAGTCCATGCGGCACGATTACCACGAGTCCGACAACGGCGACGGCCGGGACGCCCCGATGCGGGCGGCCGCGGCAAGCGTGACCGGGTCAACGTCGGCTCAAGGCGTTGCTAACCCACGCCACATGAAGTGAGCATTAGCGTCGCGGTGCGTGGCGGTCGTCCTGCACCAGCCTTGGCGGACGTCCCCGGCTCGTGGCCTGTGGGCGACCCTGGTGGCGCTCGGGCCGGCCCTGTTCGTGCTGTCGGTGACCGTTGCGCTATGGCTGGCAACCGGCGTCGGCGTGACCGAGATCGCCGCGTTCGTCGGCTACACGGTGCTGTTCGTGCTTCTGCCGGGGTGGCTGGCGGCCGCTGTGCTCATCCGCTGGCCGGTTTCAGGACTTGGCCGATTCGTGGCCGCGGTGGCGCTCGGGGAGGGCCTGTTGACGCTGGCATTCGTGGTCACGGCCGCGGCGGGGGTTCGCGGCCTGGTCTTCGCGTATCCACTCGTGATCGTGGCGCTCCTGCCGCTCGCCCTGCGACGCGGCCCGCTCACCCACGTGCGCCCGCGCGCCGTCGCGCGATCCGCATCGACAAGGGCGTGGGCCGTCGCGGGCGTTTGCGTCGCCGCGCTGGTCGGGCTCGCGTTGCAATCCTGGCTGGATCCGCTGCCCGGGTCGGTCGCCAGCGTGACCTATGGGCTCGACGACGTCTGGAGCCTCTCGCTGGCCGCGGAGGCGCTGCATCACTGGCCGTTGACCGATCCGACCGTGGCGGGAACGGCGTTGCCCTACCACTGGTTCGCGGCGCTGAGCGCGGCATCGGCGAGCCAGGTCGCCGGTCTGTCCCTGCCGCTGGTGTTCTTCCGTCTCTACCTGGTGCCGCTCTTGCTGGTCAGCGTGCTGGGGCTGTGCGAGCTCGGATGGGTGATCGCGCGTCGCCCGTGGGCGGGCCCGGTGACGGCGGTCCTCGCGCTGTTCGCCGGGGAGATCGATCTCGACCCCGTGCACGGCCTGACGTTCGGCAACGAGATATCGAATGACATGTTCGGGCTCAGCCCGACGTTCCTGGCGGGGCTCGTGTTCTTCCTGCCGCTGCTGCTGCTGCTCGCCGCGCGGATCCAGACGCCCCAGGAGACGACGGGATGGCGCTGGTGGCTGCTCTGGCTCATCCTGCTCGGTGGCGCGGCGGCGGCGAAGGCGACGATCCTGCCCGTCCTGGCCGCGGGCCTGGGCCTCTGGCTGCTGGCACGCGGGTGGCGGCGGGCCGCCCCGGGCGTGCACGGACTGCTCGGGCCGTGGCTCTCCGTCATCGGCGTCTACGCGCTGTCCTACCTGGTGATGTACCGCGGCGCGGGGTCGTCCGGGCTGGCGATCGACCCGCCCGGCGCGATTCGGCAGCTGCGCGGCCTCGACCCGATCACGGCGGCGCTGCACCACCAGGCGATCGGCTCGCTCGTCCTGTGGCCGCTGGCCGTCGTGTTCGGATTGGTCGGCGCGTACGGTGCGGCGCTGGTCGGCCTGCCGTGGCTCGCGCGGACCGGAGCTCGAATCTCCGCCAGCCAATCACTGATGCTCTGCCTGCTCCTCGGGGGCCTCGTGCCCTTCCTGGTGTTCACCCATCCGGGCCTGAGCCAGTCCTATTTCAGCCAGTACGGGCTGGTTGCCGGCGCCGCGGTCTCCGCCGCCGGCCTGTGCCGCTTGGCCGACCGCGCACGTGGACGCTGGCCGGCGGCGGCCTCTGCCGGGCTGGCCGTCGCCGCCGCGGCGCTCGTCACCGTCTGGATACTCGCGCGTGCCAACGAACGGTCGCGGGCGTGGTTCCCGGCGCTCGACCTGGCGGTGGCCGCCCTCGCCGCAATCGTGTTCGCGCTTGCCCTCGTGCTCGGGCGGCGGCGAGGTTCGGCGTCGTGGCTGTGGCCGAGCTCGCTCGCCATCGTGGCCGTCGGCCTGCTGAACACTCCGTTGGACCTGGCGCCGCACCGGATCGATCGCGTCGTCGCCGGCCGGCCGACCTACGTTCAGGCCGGCGCGCAGGTCACCCCGCGCATCGCGGCCGGCTTCGCGTGGATTCGACGCCACACGCCCACGAAGGCGGTGCTCGCGGTCAACAACTACTCGACCCACCGCCGCCACAACCGCCGGCCGTTCCCGGCGCCGGACGAGTACATCTACTCCGCGCTGGCCGAGCGTCGCGTCTTCCTCGAAGGCTGGGTGTACGCGAACCGCTCGTTCCAGATCGGCGAAGGCGCGGTCTTCCGAAATGCGCGTCAGCCGTTCCCGGACCGGCGCCGGCTCAACGACGCGGTGTTCCAACGTGCCGATCGCCGTGCGCTGTCGGTTCTGGTCCGCCGCTACGGCGTCCGCTACCTCGTCGTCGATCGCCTCCACGCCGACGCCAGCCGCGGGCTCGCCCAGGTTGCGAGCCTCGCGTACAGCAACCGCGACATCGCGATCTACACGGCGCGCTGACGCCCGCGGACGGCCGGCGCCAGCACCTCGAAACGATGAGTCCGACGACCCAACTCACCACTCTCCGGTGCCTTTATGGAGCCGGGTTACGCTGTCACCGTGGCGGGCTCGTCACAGACGATGAGACTGGGCGACCGAGTCCGCGCCCCCGGTCGTGGCGGCACCGAGGAGGTGCAGGCGACCGTCGTCGGGTTCTTCGATTCCCCGAAGCCGAGCCGGTTCGGCGAGGGCGCTTGGGAGGGCTTCGTCTGGGTTCGCTACGACGATGGCCACGTCACGCCGTGGCCCGCGTCGCGCGTCCAGCCGACCGCAGACTGACGCCCCGCCGCGGCTACGGAACGGGGCCGTCGAAGCCGTACTGGGAGCGCCGGCGGTGCTTGGGCTGCCAGAACGCGATCTCCCCCGCCGCGGGGGCGGACACCACGCTGCGCCAGCCCGCCGGGCCCTCGCGTGGCTCGAGCAGCACGGAGGCCCCGAGCCGGCGGGCCTGGTCGGTGATACCGGCGACGTCGGTGACCTCGACGTAGGGCAGCCACAGCGGCCGCCGGGCCTCACATTCGACGATCCCGCCGCCGAACCCGCCGCCCAGCTCGAGTGCTTGGTAGGAGCGGCCGGCGGCGTCGATCCGTTCCGGGCGCCACCCGCAGAGCCCCGCGTAGTAGTCCCGTGCGCCCGACAGGTTGCCGGTATGCAGCTCCAGGTGAACCACTGGGTTGGCGCGCTCTGACATGACGTCCTGCCTCTTTGACCGGCGGCGGCGACGAAACTAATCGGTCGGGCAATCCGACTGACGTCACCGGCCTTCAGGCGGGAAGAGGCGCAACAGGCTCGTGACCGCCGGCCGGCTCCCCTCGATGCTGACGTCGCCGGCGCGGCCTCTCCGGGCGGGAACGGGGCGCTGCTCCCCTAGCGGCCGAGCTCGAGCACGACGGGCTCGAGCTCGCGGCCAATCGGTGAGCTCGTAGACCCGCGAGGCCGCCGGTGGAGGAGGACCGTCATCCTCCCGTAGCCTCGACCCGGCGATAACGCCCGATCCCGAAGGGAGCCCGTAGATGACCGGTCCGTACACACTCAAGAAGCTCACCGACGTCGGAGACTCCGCACCCCGATTCGGATTCGAGGACGTGCAGGAGGCCAGGTTCGCGAACGACGATCTCGAGACCGAGGCGACCGGCGTCAGCCACCATCGCGTCAAGGCGGGGAGACGCCAGGCGATCGCGCATCGCCACGAGAACGCGGAGGAGGTCTACGTCGTGCTCTCGGGCTCGGGTCGCCTGAAGCTCGACGACGAGATCATCGAGGTCAGGGCGCTCGACGCGATCCGCGTCGAGCCGCAGGTGACCCGGGCGTTCGAGGCCGGACCGGATGGGATCGAGGTGCTCGCCGTCGGCCCGCTCCACAAGGGCGACGGCGAGGTCATCCAGGGCTGGTGGACCGACTAGCCGGGGCCGCCGTCGGCGCGAGTGCCGACGGCGACCATCGCGCGACGCAAAAGCTCATGCCCGACCGCGGGAGCGCCGAATGGACCGTATGCGCCGCGTTCTCGCCCCGTCCCTCGCGTCACTGTGCGCGTCCGTGGCCCTCGCCGCACTCGTCGCGGCACCGGCCGGCGCCGCACCGTCGCGGACGGTCCCCCGAGCCTTCTCGATGTACCGCTTCCCGGTGGCCGCAGGGCAGCTCTTCTACGAGGAGCGCACCGACCGCGGGCAGGACTTCGCCACCCGGCCCGGCGGCCACGTCCTCGCCGTCGGCCGCGCCGTGGTCACGACCAACCGCGGCTACTTCCCCGGACGCACGGTCGTCCTACAGCTGCTCGACGGGCCGTTCGCGGGCCGGTTCGTCTTCTACGGGCACGCCCGCCGCGCCCTCGTGCGCGCCGGGCAGACCGTGCGGGCCGGGCAGCCGGTGTCGATCGCCGGCGGAGTGGGCGCGCCGGGCGACCCGGGTCACATGGAGGTCGGGTTCGCGCTGGACGAGAACGGGACCATCCCGGAGACGGCGCGCTGCGATCACTACACGGCATCCGGCGGCGAGATGCACGCGCTGATGCACCAGCTCAACTCCGATCTCGTCGGCACCCGCGCGATCCACAGCCCGGTTCGCTGCCCGCCCAAGAAGAAACCGCAGCACTGAGGCTTCGCGAGCTCTCAACACGGACCTGACAGGCTGCGTCGATGCAGCGGACCCTCCTCGCGCTCGCCGTGCTGCTGATTTCGGCCACCTTTGCGTCGCCGGCCGCCGCCGGCACTGGCCGCGCGGCGGCCGCCTTCACCGCCCGGGGCAGCGTCGAACAGGTCCAGGTCACCGGAGTTGGCGCGGGCGCGCGACTGGAGCTCGTCGACGGCCGTGGGATCCGGATCGGATCACGCCGGGCCGACTCGCTGGGCGGCGCCCTGTTTCGCAACGTGACGCCGGGCCGCGGCTACCGGGTTCGCCGGGGCGGCGTGCAGTCCGCTGCCGTCACCGTGCTCTCCACCCGCTCGACCCCGGCCAGCACGAGGACCTACGGCCAGGCGCTTCCCACCGGCTATGGCTACCTCACCACGCGCGACGGAACGAAGCTGGCGATCAACGTGCAGCTGCCGGGCCCGGCCGACAAGGGGCCCTACCCGACCCTGGTCGAGTACTCGGGATACGGCTACGCCAATCCCGCGGGCGGCGAGAGCTCGATCCACCAGATCGCGGGGCTGCTCGGCTACGCCGTCGTCGACGTGAACATGCGCGGGACCGGGTGCTCGGGTGGGGCCTTCGACTACTTCGAGCCACTGCAGGGTCTCGACGGCTACGACGTGATCGAGACCGTCGCCCGCCAGCCCTGGGCCCTGCACCACAAGGTGGGGATGATGGGCGTCTCCTACGGCGGGATCAGCCAGTTGTTCGTCGCCGCCACCCGCCCGCCGAGCCTGGCCGCGATCACGCCGCTGTCGGTGATCGACAACACCGCGACCACGCTCTACCCGGGCGGGATCCTCAACACGGGGTTCGCGCTGTCGTGGGCGAAGGACCGCGTGCACGACGCCATGCCGGCGTCGGCCAGCGGCGGTCAGCGGTGGGCCCTCACGCAGATCCAGAAGGGCGACACGACATGCCGGGCGAACCAGGCCCTGCACGGAGAGGCCGTCAACCTGATCGCGAAGATCAACGCCAACCGCTACTACGTGCCCTCGGTCGCCGACCCTCTGGCCCCGGAGACGTTCGTGCGCAAGATCTCGTCGCCCGTGTATCTCGCCTGCCAGTGGACCGATGAGCAGACGGGCGGTCACTGCCCCAATCTCGCGGATCGCTTCACCGGCACCCGCCGGAAGTGGTTCACCTTCACCAACGGCACTCACATCGATTCGCTGGACCCGGCGACGTTCACGCGCTGGTTCGACTTCCTCGAGCTCTACGTCGCCCGCCGAGCGCCACGGCTGTCTCCGTCCCTCAAGGGGCTTGCCCCGACGATCTTCAGCGCCGCCATGGGCGTCCCGAACGTCCAGCTGCCCGACGACCCGATCCAGGCCCAGCCCACCTACCAGGGCGCCTTGGCCGCCTTCCAGCGGCTGCCCGCCGTGCGCATCCTCTTCGACAACGGCGCCGGCGGCGCCCCGGGCGCGCCGGTCCCGGGCTTCGAGCAGTCGTTCTCGCGCTTCCCGGCGTCGGCGGCGCGCGCGGCGTCCTGGTACCTCGGCACGGGCGGTGCGCTCGCGACCTCCAGGCCGGCGAAGGCCGGCGCCGACGGCTTCACCTGGAACCGGACGGCCCGGCCGCCGACCAGCTTCACCGGGAACACGAGCTCGGGACCGGGCGGCCTCTGGACCGCGTCGCCCCAGTACCGCTGGCTTCAGGGTGCCGCCGGGAGCGCGGTGGCCTACGTGACGTCGCCCCTCCGGTCCGACACGGCGGTCATCGGCGGCGGAGCGGTGCAGGCGTGGATCCGGTCCTCCGCCCCGAACGTCGACCTGCAGGTCACCGTCTCCGAGGTGCGGCCCGACGGCAAGGAGATCTTCGTGCAGAACGGGTGGCTGCGCTCCGACGGCCGCAAGCTGGACCCCCGCAAGAGCACCCTGCTCGCGCCGGTGCCGAGCCTGCGGCGGGCCGACGCCGCGCCGCTGCCCAGGGGCCGCTGGACGCAGGTCGTCGTGCCGCTCTACTACCAGGGCCACGCCTACCGCGCCGGATCCCGGATCCGCATTCTCGTGTCTGCCCCCGGCGGGGACCAGCCGATATGGGCGTTCGCCGACGTCCACCCGCGCGGCCGCGCGTCGGTATCGATCGCGCACTCCCGGGCCATGCCGTCGCGCGTGATCCTCCCGGTGGTCCCGGGGGTCAAGGTGCCGACGGCCCTACCTCCCTGCCCCGGCCTGCGCGGGGAGCCCTGTCGCGCCTACCAGCCGTTCGCCAACCGGCTCGCCGGCTAGCGCCCGCTCAGGGCTCGACGAGGATCAGGAAGTAGTCGGAGCGAATCCGCGCGGCCCCGTCGTCGGCCGTGTTGAACCGCCGGACGAGCTCGGTGAACGCGTCGAGGAAATCGTCCCAGCGGCCCTGCGGCTCGAGCGCGGCGCGCGCCATCACGAAGGGCCCGAAGTCGTCGGCGTAGCTGCCCACGGCGTCCTCGACGGACGCGAAGTTGAAGTCCACGGTCTCGCGCGCGATCGCGGGAGTCGCTCCGGCCGCGCCGAAGGCCTCCTCCACGTGCTCCTGCACTCCCCACAGCGGAGGCGGCTCCACCCCCGGTGGGGGCGGCGGCAGGAAGGACCCGGTCAGCTTGAACAACTCGCCCGCGAACCCGTCGTTCGCCCAGGTCGTCATGCCGATTCGCCCCCCGGGGCGGCACACGCGGACGAGCTCGGCCGCGGCCCGGCCGTGATCGGGCGCGAACATCGCGCCGAACGTCGAGACCACGCGATCGAAGGTCCCATCGTCGAAGGGCAGGTCCTGCGCGTCGGCCTCGACCCAGTCGACATCGACGCCGGCGTCGGCGGCCCGGCGCCGAGCGGGCCCGAACAGCTCCGGGGTCACATCCGAGCCGACGACCTTCGCCCCGCGCTGCGCGGCTGGGATGGCGACCGTCCCGCCGCTCCCCGTCCCCACGTCCAGCAGCTCCGTGCCCGGCCCGACGTCGATGCGGTCGAGCACGACTTCCCCAACCGGTTCGACCAGCCGCGCGAAGCTGTCCCAGTCACCGGCCGCCCAGGTCGCGCGTGCTCGCTGACGCAACTCGCCGTTCGCGCTCATGCGCGGACGCTATCCGGCTTCGGACGCGCGCGCTAGCCGCGGACCGCGCTCGGCTCCGCCGGCGCGCCCGGCCGCTCGCCGGCCGGGACGACCTGTCGCCGCCCGCGCAGGTAGACCGCGATGCCGGTGACCAGCCCGGCGATCGTGAACACGCTCCACCAGATGCCCTGGCCGAGCTGCGTGGCGATCGGCCCGGGGCACGCGTCGGCGATCGCCCAGCCGGTCCCGAAGACCACGCTGCCCACGATGTGATGGCGCTGGGGCCGTTCCACCGTCCAGCGCACCGGCCGGTCGACGAGCACCGCCCGCTCACGCCGGGCGCGCAGGATCCGGAGGCCGACGAACGAAGTCGCGACGGCCGAGCCGAAGAACAGGAACAGGTACGCCGATTTGAACAGCAGCGCGTCGCGGATCACGTTGGGGCTCGTCATGCCCGTCCAGGACAGCGTGACGCCGAAGACCATGCCAACCGCGAGCGCCGTGAATCTCGCGCGCATTCAGATCACCGCCTCGATCAGGAAGCTCACGGCGATCGCGGTGGCGAAGAACGTGACGGTCGCGACGACGCTCGCCAGCGAGCCCATCGACGTGCCGCTGAGACCGTTGCCCGACGTGCATCCGCCCGCCAGCTTCGCGCCGAACCCGATGAGCACGCCGGCGACGACGAGGATCGGCGCGACCAGGACACGGCTGTCACCGGTGAAGGTGGTCGTCAGCCATCCGTAGCCGTGGAAGTCGGGGCCGCCGGCGATCAGGGCGTAGACGGCCCCGCCGACGATCAAGCCGATCAGCAGGAACCCGCGCCAGTCGATCCCGAAGCGCGAGGCCGACACCGATTCGACGAACGAGGAATAGCCGCCCGTGATGCCCAGGCGCTCGCCGATCAGCGCACGAATCGCCACGACGCAGAGGCCGAGCACCGGCCCGCCGATGTACCACGCAAGCTGCTCGTGAAGCACCGCCATCCCCTTTCGAATCGGAGATCTGCATGGTAGGCGCTGCGTCCGGGCCCCCAGCGCCGAGCCGTGGCGATGAAGTAGCCTGCCGCCGCCCATGGCCGACGTCCAGCCGCTGCGCGCTCTCCACTACGACCTCGACGTCACCGGGCAGTTCGACTACGTCGCCGCGCCGCCGTACGACGTCATCGACCCCGACCAGCGGGAGGCGCTCGCCGCGCGCTCGCCCTACAACGTCGTCCATGTCGATCTGCCGGTCCCCGCCCAGGAAGGCGACGACCCGTACGAACGGGCGGCGCGCCTGCTCGCGTCCTGGCGCGCCGCCGGGGCGGTCGTCCGCGACGATGCGCCGGCGCTGTGGGAGCTCGCGCAGGAGTACCGCACACCCGACGGTCGACGACATGTGCGCCACGGCTTCTTCGCGCGCGTGCGCGTGCAGGAATACGGGCCCGGCACGATCCGTCCGCACGAGCGGACCCACCCCGGGCCGCGCGAGGATCGGCTCCGACTGACACGGGCGACGCGCACCAACCTCTCTCCCATCTTCTCCCTGTATCCCGACCCCTCGGGAGCCGTGCGCGAGGCGCTTCAGACCGGCCGCGAGGGCGAGCCCTTCGGGGAGCTCACCGACGCCCAGGGAACCGTCGATCGCCTGTGGCGCGTGTCCGACCCGCGGGCGATCGCGATCGTCGAGCAGACGCTCGCCGACGCCGAGCTCCTGATCGCCGACGGGCATCACCGCTACGAGACCGCGCGGGTGTACGCCGACGAGGTCGGCGGAGAGGGCCCACATCGCTACGTGCTGATGTGCCTCGTCGCGCTGGAGGATCCCGGGCTCACGGTGCTGCCCACCCACCGCCTCGTCCGCGGCCTCGACTCAGCCAAGCAGGAGGCGCTGGCGACGGCGCTGCGCCGAGACTTCGAGCTCGAGGAGATCCAACCCGACGCGCTGCCGCCGCCACCCGGCGGCGGACCGCTGCAGCTGGGCTACATCGACTCCCACTTCCAGCGAGCCTTCCGGCTGACGCTGCGCGACCAGGCGATCGCGGACGCGGCGCTTCAGGGTCACTCGGACGCCTACCGTCACCTCGACACCGCGGTGCTCGAGGCCCTCGTGCTCAAGGACGCGCTCGGCCTGGACGACGAGGCGATCGACCACCTCGACGGTCTCGGCTACGCGCGCAACGACGATGAGGCGCTGGCGCTGGTGGGCAGCGGCGAGTACGACGCGGCGTTCTTCATGCGCGGCACGCCGATCGAGCAGGTGCGTGCGATCGCGGCGAGCGGCGAGAACATGCCGCCCAAGTCCACCTTCTTTCACCCCAAGGTCCCGACCGGCCTGCTGTTCAACCCGCTGGACGAGCAGTAGCCCGCACGCCTGGCGGCCGGGAGTACGATGTGATACGAGGCCTATCCACTCCAGAGGACGGAAATGAGAGCCACCGCGCGCCGCCGCCGCACCGGCACATATCAGCACGACCTCAAGGTCCGTGACCACATCGTCTGCGCCGACGAGCCGCGCGAATCCGGCGGCGACGACGCGGCGCCGAGCCCGCAGGAGTTCCTCGCCGTCTCGCTCGCGTCCTGCACCGCGATCACGCTCGAGATGTACGCCGATCGCAAGGGCTGGGACGTGGGTCCCGTCGAGGTGGAGTGCGAGTACTCCCCGGCCGAGCGCGGCTGTCCCACGCGGTTCTCGCTGGTCGTGCGCCTGCCCGAGGGGTTGAGCCAGGAGCAGGTCGACCGACTGATGGTGATCGCGGCCAAGTGTCCGGTGCACCGAACGCTCGACGGCGAGGTCATGTTCGACGAGCGCGTCGAGATCGCCAGCCCGGTCTAGCGCGCAACGCCGCCGTGGCCGCCACCATCGACGCGCTGCGTCCGCGCCTCCTCGATCCCGAGGAGGCGGCCGGGCTGGACGTGCACGGCCGGATCGACGCCGCCGTGCTGGTACCGCTCTACGTGCAGGATGGGGTGCTCCACGCGGTGTTCACCCGCCGCCGCGACGACCTGCGCCGGCACGCCGGCGAGGTCTCCTTCCCGGGCGGGCGCCAGGACATCGAGGAGGGCGAGGAGGACCTGCGCGACACGGCGCTGCGCGAAGCCGAGGAGGAGATCGGGCTGCCCCGCGAGACCGTCGACATCGTCGGCGCGCTCACACCGACGCCGACGATCGCCACGAACTACGCCGTGTATCCGTTCGTCGGGATGATCGAGCCCGGCCACCGGTGGAAGCCGAGCGCCGCCGAGGTCGCCGAGGTCCTGGAGTTCTCGATGCCCGACCTGCGGGCGGGCTACCGGCGCAAGCGGCTGATCCGCCGCGGCGTGCCCTTTCGCACGGACGTCTTCGAGGTCGGCCAGCAGCTCATCTGGGGGGCGACGGCGCGGATCCTGTCGGATCTGCTCGAGCGCCTCGACGGGATCGACGAGCGCTAGACGACCTCGACGCCGGCCGCGCGCAGCTCGGCGATCGCGCGCTCGCCGTCGCCAGGCTCGACGTCGACCGCCCGGGTCGCGTCGAGGTGCACGACCGTGTCGAACCCGCGCCGGCGCGCGCCCAGGGCGGTGTGTTTGACGCAGTAGTCGAGCGCCAGCCCCCCGACATGGACCCGCTCCACCCCGCGCTCGCGCAGGAATTCCTCGAGTCCGGTGTCCTCGAACTTGTCGAAGCCCGGGGCGTCGGGCGTGGCGCCCGCGTCGACGACTCGCTCGAACGACCCGCGATCGAGGTCGGGGTGCAGCTCGGCCCCCTCGGAGCCCTGCACGCAGTGCTCCGGCCACGGCCCTCCCTGTGCGGTGAAGGAATGGTGGTCCTCCGGATGCCAGTCGCGCGTGGCGACCACGACGTCGTGCTCGGCGGCCATCCGGTTGAGCGGGGCGATCACGGCGTCGCCGTCATCGACCGGCAGGGCCCCGCCGGGGCAGAAATCGTTCTGCACGTCGACGACGATGAGTGCCTCACGAGCCATGCATCGAGTCTAGAACCGCGCCGGTTCGCCTACGATCGGGCGAGGGCGATCTGAAATGGCGACGTGGATCTTCGAGCCGGGCCACACCGAGGCCGAGTTCCGGGCCCGGCACATGATGGTCACCTGGGTGCGCGGGTTCTTCAAGGACATCCACGGTCGGATGGAGTTCGACTGGGACCGCTGCCTCGACTCGACGTTCGAGGGGGAGATCGACGCGGCCGGGATCTGGACCGGCGAGCCCACCCGTGACGCCCATCTGCGCAGCGCGGACTTCTTCGACGTCGAGCACCACCCCACGATCACCTTCACCGGCCGCTTCACCGAGCGCACCGGAGACATCGCCTTCAAGGCGGAGGTCGAACTGACGATCCGCGGCGTTACCCGGACGGTCCCGCTCGACGTCACCTACCTCGGCCAGTGGATGACGCCCTGGTGGGAGGGCGAGGAGAACCGGGGCGACATGCGCCGCATGGGCTGGGAGGCCACCGCGAGGATCAACCGCCACGACTTCGGCGTCTCGTGGCAGGACCAGATCCCCGGAGGCGGCGTCGTCGTCAGCAACGAGATCGACATGACGCTTGACGTAGAAGCGATCCTCCTCGACGACCTCGAACGGACAGGCGCAATCGAGTACTACCGCCGCCAGGCCGAGCAGCGCCCACCACCACCCCAAGACCCAAACCCTAAGAACTAAGAACTAAGAACTAAGCCCCCAGCCCCAACGGCGCCCTACACGTCCTTCTCAATCGGCACCGCCACCAGGTTCCCCCACTCCGTCCAGGAACCGTCGTAGTTCTTGACGTCGTCGCGGCCGAGCAGCTCGTGGAGCACGAACCACGTGTGCGCCGAGCGCTCGCCGATCCGGCAGTAGGCGATGATCGGCTCGCCGTTGAGGACGCCCTTGCCGCCGTAGAGCTCCTCGAGCTCGTCGGCCGACTTGAAGGTCCCGTCCTCGTTGACCGCCTGGGCCCACGGAACCGAGGCCGCACCGGGAATGTGCCCGGACCGCTGCGCACCCTCGTTCTCGTAGCCCGCCATCGCGATGAGCTCGCCCGAGTACTCC
>DASYIJ010000334.1:0-10224 GCA_035997675.1 Solirubrobacteraceae bacterium | reverse complement strand
CGGGGCGGACGGGCGTCCGGCCGGAACGGTGACCGTCGACATGGTGTCGGAGACGCTGTCAAACGGAGGTGGGCGCCGCCCGACATCGAGCGCGTGACCGCCTCGATCGCCCACAGCCTGGTCACCGCGCAGACGGTGATCCCGAAGTTCGGCCACGCCGACGACTGCGTGCGCCAGAACCGCACGTTCTGCTGGAACTGGTTCTCCGACCACTGGAGCGACGTCTTCCAGCCCGCGCTGATCGACCACGTCAAGCTCACGCTGATCGCGGTCGTCGTCGGCTTTGCGATCTCGATCGCCTGCGCGGTCTTCGCCTTCGAGCGCGGCTGGTTCGAGCGCCCGTTCAGCCTGATCGCGGGCGTGCTCTACACGATCCCTAGCCTCGCCCTCTTCCAGCTGCTCGTGCCGATCACGGGCCTTACCGAACTCACGGTGGAGGTCGCGCTGGTCTCCTACACCCTCCTGATCCTGTTCCGCAACACGCTCACCGGGCTGCGCGAGGTGCCCGAGGATGCCCGTGAGGCGGCGCGCGGGATGGGCCTCACGGCGCGCCAGATGCTCTGGAGGGTCGAGATTCCGCTGGCCGTCCCCGCGATCATCGCGGGGGTTCGCGTCGCCACGGTGACGGTGATCAGCCTGGCCACCGTGGCGGCGTTCGTCGTCGACGAGGGGCTGGGCGCGCCGATCTTCGCCGCGTTGCAGTCGAGCTTCAACACCGAGTTCATCGCCGCGGGCGCCCTGGCGGTGCTGCTCGCGCTGGTGGCGGACGCGCTGCTCGTCGGCGTGCAGCGCCTCGTCACGCCGTGGGCGCGGGCCGGAGGCACGCGGTGAAGGACTTCGTCGACGCCTTCAAGTTCATGGGGGACAACCTCGACCTGCTGGTCAACAAGACGGTCGAGCACCTGGAGCTCAGCGGCGCGGCGATCGGGGTCGCCCTGGTCATCGCGCTGCCCATCGGGCTGTGGCTCGGACACATGCACCGCGGGTCGTTCATCGCCATCAACGTGGCCAACATCGGCCGTGCGCTGCCGAGCCTGGCCGTCATCGCGATCCTCCTGGGCACGCTGGGCATCGGCTTCGTCAACGTCATGGTGGCGCTCGTGGTGCTCGCGGTCCCGCCGATCCTCACGAACGCCTACCTCGGCATCGACCAGGTCGAGCGCGACACCGTGCAGGCCGCCGAGGGCATGGGCATGCGCCCGTGGCAGGTGTTCATGCGGGTGGAGCTGCCGATCAGCCTTCCGCTCGTGTTTGCGGGCATCCGCACGTCCGCCGTCTACGTGGTGGCGACCGCGACCCTGGCCGCCATCGCCGGGGGCGGCGGACTGGGCGACATCATCGTCAACCAGGCGAGCTACAAGCTCGCGGGCGTGATCGCGGCGGCGATCTGGGTCGCGGCGCTCGCCCTGCTCGTCGACGGGGCGTTCGGCCTGCTGCAGCGCGCGGTCACGCCGCGCGGGCTGCGCCGGGCCGCCGCGATGTCCGACGCGCCGCCGCCCGACGCGGGGGCGTCCGCCCCGGTGGTGGCGGGCCGGCCCGTGCCCGGCGCCGAGATCAACTGAGCTTCTCCGGACATGTCAAATCGCAAATCAGACGAAGGGGGATACGTGCACAGCAAGACAATGCAGGGCGTCGCGGCCGCTGCGGCCATCGCGCTGGCGGTGGTGGTGGCCGCCTGCGGCAGCAGCAGTAGCAGCAGCAAGACCACGTCCACGCCGAGCGGGAAGCCGGGAGCCGGCAAGCCCGCCGTGACGATCGGTGACAAGAACTTCACCGAGCAGTTCATCCTCGGCCAGCTCTACGCGCAGGCGTTGCAGGCCAAGGGGTTCACGGTCAACATCAAGAACGACATCGGTTCGTCCGAGCTGATCGACAAGGCTCTGACGAGTGGCCAGATCAACGGCTATCCCGAATACAGCGGGATCGTCCTGACGGCGATCGCGCATGACAACAAGACCTACCCGACGCCGCAGGCGACGTACGACGCCGTGAAGAAGTTCGAGAACGGGCGCGGGTACACCGTGCTCAACATGACGCCGTTCAACGATGTCGACGCGCTGGCGGTCAAGCCGCCGTACGCGGCGCAGCACCACCTGACCCAGGTGTCCGACCTCAAGAACGTCGGCCGCTTCACACTCGGAGCGCCGCCGGAATTCAAGACGCGGTTCACCGGTCTCGTCGGGATGAAGCAGGTCTACGGCATCACCAACGTGAACTTCAAGCCACTCGCCATCGGGCTCCAGTACAAGGCGCTCAACGGCGGCCAGATCCAGGTGGCGGACGTGTTCACGACCGACGGTCAGCTCCAGCGCGGCTCCTACACGATCCTGAAGGACCCGAAGAACATCTTCGGGTTCCAGAACGTGGTGCCGATCTTCTCCAGCAAGACGATCGCCGCCCAGGGACCCGCGTTCAGCCAGACCCTCAACGCCGTCAGCGCCAAGCTGACGGTGCCGGCGATGCAGCAGATGAATGCCGCCGTCGACCTGGACAAGAACAGTCCGGCCGCCGTGGCCAAGAAGTTCCTCCAGGCCAACAACCTGCTCTAGACCGTCTCGAGCAGCACGACCTCGCTGCCCACGTGCTCCTCCGTCGCCGCCACCTGGCGGCGGGGGAGCGCGCGCAGCCCGTGGGCGTCGGCCTCGCGCTCGAGCTGCGCGGGCTCGAGGTGATCCAACCGCACCAGGTCGGTCGCCTCGGCTCGGGCGCCGGTGGGCGCCACCCGCTGGCGGTTGCGCTCGATGACCGTGGCGCCGGCCTCCCGATGCAGCGCGACCGGCTGGGAGGAGAACACCCAGCCGTCGTACTCGCCCATGTCCGGAAGCGGCAGCGACACGACGTCCCCGGAGAATCCCTCGAGCGGGTCGGCGAGCGCCGCGGCGAGGCGTCCGGCCGCGGCCAGGTGCCGCCGGACGCACTCGAGGCAGCGCCCCCGTTCCTGCGGTCCGCCGAGGAGCTGGATGGTCTGCATCGGCACGACGCAGAGCGCGAAGCTCCGATCCACCTCGAATGCGCGCGCGTCGGCGCACAGCGTGGCCACGTCCAGCTCGGCGGCGCGGGCGCGTGCCTCGAGGGCGTCGAGGAGCCGGGCGTCGCTGTCCAGCGCGACCACGTCGCAACCCCGGCGAGCCAGGTCGAGCGCCACGCGGCCGGTGCCGGCGCCCAGGTCGAGTACCGGCCCGTCCGCGTCCACCGCCAGCTCGCGCCACAGCGGCAGGTCGGCGTCGTAGCCGCCGCACTCGAGGTCGTGCCAGATCACGACCTCCGGGTCCGCCGTCACGCCGGCACGAGCACGCGCACCGCCCGCGGGCGTACGCGCACGGTCACCGGCAGGTCGCCGATCGGATCGCCGTCGGCGTACATGCTGAACGGCCGGTCGGCCGCGATCCGAACCTCACGGGCGCGCTCGACGTGGATCGACGGGTGGTCCACGTAGCTGCCGTCGAACGCCTTGGCGATGAGCATGGGGAAGCGGCGCTTGGGAATCCGGCCGGTCATGACGACGTCGAACAGGCCGTCGTCCAGCTCGGCGTCCCGTGCGATCTGCATCCCGCCTCCGTAGCGCGGGGAATTGGCCACGGCGACGTTGTCGCCGTGGAACGCCAGGCCGCGGCCGTCGAGCGTCAGCTCGAACCGCGCCGGCTTCCAGGCGGCGAGCGCGCGCACTGCCCCGTAGGCGTAGACGAGATTCCCGAGGGCGGGTGGGGCCTCGTTGGCGACCCGGTTGGCGTCCGAGTCGAAACCGCAGGAGGCGATGCCGATGTACGGCCGCCCGTCCACCTCGCCCAGGTCCAGCTCGCGGATGCGCCCGGTCGCCAGGACCTCGCTCGCCGCCTCGGGGTCCTGCGGGACGCCGAGCGCCCGGGCGAGGTCGTTGCCGCGCCCGCCGGGAAGCACGGCGAGCACGCCGTCCGTGCCCGCCAGCTCACCCGCGAGCTTGCCGATCAGGCCGTCGCCACTGAGCGCCGCCAGCGTCTCACCAGCGGCGACGGCGCCCCGCGCCAGCTCCTCGGCGTGCTCGAGCGACCGGGTGCGTTCGGTGTGGAAGCGCAGGCCGAGGCGGCTCAGCGCCGCCTCGACGACGGGAAGCGCCTCGGCGGCGCGGCCGCCGCCGGCCTGGGGATTGACGATCAGGGCGACCGCACGGTCCATGGTCAGCGCGCGAGGCCGCTCTCGCGCAGGAACGCCTCGACATCGGCGGGGCGGTCCGTGATCACGTACGCGTCGATCACCGCGCCGTCGGCGTTGATCGTGATCGAGAGGCCGGAATCCACACGGCGCACCTTGGAGATGGGCGCGACCGGGCGCCCGGATCCCATGCGAGGCTTGACGCGGCCCGTCGCCACGCTGTGCACCGCCTCGTGGTCGGCGAGGCGATCGAGCAGCCGCCGGTAGCCCTTTCGGCTGGAGTGCTTGTGGTGGGTGCGCCGCCTCACGGCGCGGCTCGGTCGAGCACCAGCGCGGCGAGCGTGTCGGCGACGGCGACCGGCTTGGGGTCCTTTGCCGCCTCGGCCTCGTCGCGCGCGGCCGCCCCGGTGAGCACGATGGCCGCGTCCAGCCCGGCCGCCGCGGCGCCCGCGAGGTCGGTGTCCAGGCGATCCCCCACCACGAGCGCGCGTCCCTCCCCGAGCCGGTCCAGCGCCGTGTTGAACAGCTGGGGGTCGGGCTTGCCGACGGTCGATGCGCGCCGTCCGCTGGCGTACTCCAGGGCGGCGAGCAGCGCTCCCGTCCCCGGCCACGGGCCGTCGGGCATGGGGAGGGTGGGGTCGCGTCCGGTGCCCACCAGGTCGGCGCCCCGGTCCAGCGCCTGGACCGCGGTGCGCAGCTGGGCGTAGTCGAGCCGCTCGTCGAGGCCCACCACGACCACATCGGCGCGGGTCGCGAACTCCGTGCCGTTGGTCACGCTCAGCCCGGCATCGGAAACGTGCCCGGCGATCGCGTCCGACCCGATCACGAAGGCGCTGCGCAGCCGGTCGGCCCGCTCGGCGAGGAGGTGCTGCAGCGCGCCGCCGACCGTGACGACCTCCTCGAGCGACGCCTGGAAGCCCTGTCCCCACAGCTTGCGGACGAGGTCCTCGCCGCTGACCCGGGAGTCGTTCGTGACGAACGCGATGCCCTTGCCCGCCCGCCGGAGCTCGGTCACGGCCTCCACCGCCCCTTCGGTCGGCGCGTCGCCGACCCACACGCAGCCGTCGAGGTCCAGCAGCGCGTGGTCGTACCGGCGGAGAAGCGGCGAAAGGGGCACGGGACCTGGATTATCCTTCCCCGCCGTGTCGCGACCCCTCGCGCTGCTCCTCGCCGTGATGCTCAGCCTGGCCGCGGCCGCCGGGTGCGGTGCCGACAAGGAGCGCAAGGCGGGAACCACGGCGACGCTCAGCACCGATGCCGCGGCGCTGGCGGCCAAGCCGCCGCCATCCGCGACGTGCCAGCGGGTCCCGGCGCCCAGGACCCGCGGCAGCGAGAATCTCCCGGCGCCCGCCGCGCGGCTCGATGCCGGCACGACCTGGCGAGTCAACATGACGACGAGCTGCGGCCCGATCACGATCACGCTCGACGTCAAGCGCGCACCCAAGACGACAGCCTCGTTCGCGTCGCTGGCGCGGCTGGGCTTCTACGACGGCCTGACCTTCCAACGCATCCTGCGCGGCGATCTCATCCAGGGCGGCGATCCGCGTGGCGACGGGAGCGGCGGCCCCGGCTACAAGACGGTCGAGCCGCCGCCCGGCAACGTCAAGTACACCCGCGGCGTCGTGGCCATGGCGCGGCAGGAGATCGAGGACTCCGGCACCGCCGGCAGCCAGTTCTTCATCGTCACCGGCCCGGACGCGCAGCTCAATCCGGACTACGCGCTGGTGGGCCGCGTGACGTCCGGGATGGACACGGCCGACCGCATCGCGGTGCTGCCGACCGACCCGAACACCGATCAACCGCTGCAACCGGTCGTGATCGACGCGATGCGCGTCGTGCAGGTCAAGGGCAAGTAGCCGCGGCCGGGCCTCAGAACAGGCGTGCCGCCGGATCGGCGGGGCGATCGCCGGCCGGTGCCTCGAGGCACGCCGGCCCGTCGTAGCGCGCGTCGTTGACGGCGTTGCCGACGGCCCGCACGGCGGTCAAATCGTCGGGCAGCGGCCGCAACAGCCCACGCAGCTCGTCCGGGTCGCCGGCGGGGTCGAGCCACGCCGCCTCCGCGTCGGCCGGCAGGATCACCGGCATGCGGTCGTGGATCGGCTCCAGCGTCTCGTTGGGCGTGGTGGTGACGATCGCGCAGGACCGCAGCCATGTGTCCTCCGGCGTGCGCCAGCCGGCCCACAGTCCGGCGAAGGCGAACGGCTCGCCGTCCGGGAGGCTCACCCAGTACGGCTGCTTGGGCGGCCGGGGCGAGTCGTCGAGCTTGCGCCATTCGTAGAAGCCATCGGCCACGATCAGGCAGCGATGGCGCTCGAATGCGCGCCGGAACGCGGGGCGCTCGTCGAGCGACTCGGCGCGGGCGTTGATGGTGCGATAGCCGACCTTCGGATCCTTGGCCCAGTGCGGAACGAGGCCCCAGCGCAGCAGCGTGCCCTCGGGCTCGTGCTCGCGCCGGCGAATGACGCCGACGACGTCGTCACCCGGCGCGACGTTGTACCGGCGCTCGATCTCGACCGATTCGCCTAGCGGGAAGCGCCCGCGCAGCACCGACGGGTCCGGTCCGGCCAGGGTGTAGCGCCCGCACACGGCCCGGCTAGGAGCCCGCCGCCGCGCGCTCGGCGCGGGCCTTCTGCTGGCGCCGGCGTCCGAGCAGCGCCATCACCCCGAGGGCCGCGGCCACGACCAGGAAGCCGAGCAGGATGCCGCCGCCGAGCGACACGCCGCCGAAGGGGAGGGAGATGAGCTCGACGAGACCGAGGCCGAGGGCGAGCAGCCCGAGCACGACGGCGATGAGGATGAGGATGCCCCGGATCCGCAGCAGGATGCCCGCACCCGCGGGCGGGGCGACGAGGCCCATGAACTGCAGCGCCAGCAGCTGGCGGCGACCGGGCGCCTCTTGGCCCAGCTTCTCGACCGCGTCCTTGAGGTCGCCAGCGCGGCGCTCGGCCAGGGCAAGCGAGGCGTCGGCCATGCGCCGGAGCTGCATGCGCTCCTGTGGCCGGGCGGCGGCGATGGCCTGCCTGAAGTACTGGCGCGCCGACTCGGCGTCGTAGCGGTCGGCCGCGCGCGCCCCGAGGATCGCCCGGGCGGCGGCGCGGTTGCGCGTCTCGCGCTCGAGCTCGTCGTCGGTGCGCGACTCGAGGTCCTGCATCGCGGCGAGACCGCCGCGCTGCTCGATCCGGATCTGGCGTTGCTTGGGAGCCATCGTGCCGGAAGTCTACGACCGGGGTCTATATGCTCGCCCGGCGATGGGGCTGGCCGAGCAGATGGAGCGCACCAACCGCATGATGATCGGCTTCGACCTTGCCCTCGGCACCGGTGCCCTGCTGGCTCCCGCCGCGACGCTCCGCGTCCTGGGCCACGACGAGCCCTCGCCGGAGTCCGAGGAGCTCTTCCGCCGCTGCGCGCCCGTATGGCTGACCTTCGCCGTGGCGCACCTGGTTGCGGCGCGGCGCGGGGAGAGCCGCGACTGGTGGGCTCTCGCCTGGCTGCGGGGCACGGAGCTGTTCACGGACGTCCTGTGGTCGCGCTCTCCGGGCTTCTCGCGACCCGGCGCCCGTCAGGGACTGTGGTTGGCGGGCGCCGGCAACCTCGCGATGACCATCGGCTTCGCCGCCCTCAGCCGTCGGCGCTGATGTCGCCGATCCTCGCCAGCGAGCGGCTGGAGGCGTACATCGAGGCGCACACCACGCCTCCGGAGCCCCATCTCGCCGCGCTCGCGGAGGAGACCCGCGCCAGCCTGAACGCGCCCCAGATGATGACCGGCACCGTCGAGGGCCGGTTCCTCGAGGCGCTCGTGTGGACGGCGCGGCCCGCGCTCGTGCTCGAGCTCGGGACCTACGGCGGATACTCGGCCCTGGCGATGGCGGCGGCCCTGCCGCCCGGCGGCCGGATCGTCACGTGCGAGCTCAGCGACGAGCACGCCGATTTCGCCCAGCGGCACATCGACGCCTCGCCGTACGCCGACCGCATCGACCTGCGACGGGGCCCGGCGCTCGACGCGGTCGCGGCGCTGGACGGTCCCTTCGACCTCGTGTTCATCGACGCCGACAAGCCGAACTACCTCAACTACTACGAGGCCGTGCTGCCGAAGCTCGCCGAGCGCGGGCTGATCGCCGCCGACAACACGCTGTGGAGCGGGAGGGTGGCCGAAGACGACGACCAATCCGACGCTGCCGTGGCTCTCCGCGCCTTCAACGACCGCGTCCGGGCCGACGAGCGAGTCGTGTGCGTGATGCTCAGCGTGCGGGACGGCATCACGCTGATTCACCGGCGGACCTGAGCGGCCGGCGAGGGACCGCGGCGCTCAGCGCTGTCGCGCCAGCCAGTCGCGCAGCTGCTCGCCGATCTCGCCGATCGACGAGCCGGCCTGCTGGAGAGCGCCGCCGATGCGGTCGGTGTAGTGCTGGCTTGCGCTGTCGGCCTCGGCCTTGAGCGGCGGCTCCTGCCCCCGGCGGATGTACTCGCCGTCGACGATCCGGTCGTACTCGCCCGAGCGCACCCAGTCGGTGAGCTCGCGCACGCGCCGCACCGGCATGGGATGCGTCAGGTTCATGTCGTTGATGAGCTTCGTGAGGCGGTCGAGGCCCTGGCCGCCCTCGTCGTAGTCCGCCGCCTGGGCGATGAAGGCGTCGAGGTTGAGCTGGTCCGCGCCCGCGCCGGCGGACAGCACCATCAGGGCGCGGCACACCGAGGTGGCGTCGCGAGTCACCAGCGCGGCGGCGCGGTCGCAGCTGAGTTCGGCGGCGCGGAACCACTCGAGCAGCGCCAGCCGGATGGCCAGCAGCGGCAGCCCGGCGAGCGCCGGCAGGCCCGAGGACCCGAGGCGTAGCAGGATGAGCAGCGCGGTCTGGTAGAGGACGTGGTCGGAGTGCACGTGCGCCGCCTCGTGTGCGAGCACGGAACGACGCCCGCCGTCGTCGAGCAGGTGCAGCAGCTCGGAGTTCAGCAGCACGACGGGCCGCGTGGCGCCGATCGTGTAGGCGTTCGCGAACGGCACCTGGGCCACGTAGAGGTCCGGGACGGCGTCGTCGAGGTCGAGGGCGTGGAAGACCTCGCGGTGGAGGACCCACACGCCCGGGAGCTGCTGCTCGCCGAGCCGGACCGCCGCTCCCAGCGTGGCGGCGCGCAGCGCCCGCTCGTATCCGAGCGCGATGAGCCGGCGCACGACCTCGTCGAGGTAGGGAATGCGCTGCAGCGCCGCGGTCGCCGCCCGGTCGGCCGGGTGCTGGTAGGCGCGCGGCGAGATGCCCTCGAGCTGGAACGACTCGACCGGAAGCGCCATCGACCGAGCCTACCGACCGCCCGCGTTGTGCTGACCGGGGCACGTTTCGCCCCGGGACCCATGGGTAGCCGAAGACCCACACCAAAGACAAGGAGGGCCGAGCAGCATGGGCCTTTTGGACAAGATCACAGGCAAGACGAAGCAGGCCGCCGGCGACATCACGGGCGATCCGTCGCTCCGCCGCGAGGGCCGCAAGGAAGAGCGCAAGGGCGAGGCCAAGGAAGAGATGGCCCGTCACGAGGACCGCGCTGACGAGAAGGCGAGCGAGGTCGCCGACCTCGAGCGCAACACCTAGCTTCAAGTCGTAGTTCCGACGCAAGTCGGAGGGCAAGCACCCGGCCGGTCGTTATGGAAAGCGATCGGCCGGTTGTATTTAACGCGGCGGTCGACCGAACTGCACGTCGGGAACTGCACGTCGGGTGGTGGACGGAACCGCGCAGGCGGCATGAAGTTGTCAGTTGTCAGTTGTCAGAAGCGAGAACTGCGAACTGAGAACTGAGAGAACTTGACTCGCAGAGGCACGATGGCCCCTTCGCGCGCCTATCGGTTTACGTAATAGGTCTTATCGAGCATTGCGGGCGCGAATGCGCCTAGGCGCTGTGCTCGACCGCCCCGGGCGCGAAAGCCTCCTCGGCGGCCAGGCCCTGGAGGTCGCGCAGGACTTCGATCTGGTGCTCGGCGCGCGCGAACAGCTCGGCGATCTGGCTCGCGTCGAGCCGGGGCTCCGACGGCGCGATGATCCGCAGGGCCCTCCACAGCCCGAGCTTGCCCTCGACGCCGCCCAGCAGGCTCTCCAGCTCCAGGACGCGGCT
>DASYIJ010000317.1:0-21510 GCA_035997675.1 Solirubrobacteraceae bacterium | reverse complement strand
CGGCGCTGGCCCGCAACAAGACCGCGCTGCAGGACACGATCGCCAAGTCTCCCTCGACGCTCGACGTGTCGACCGACTCGCTGCGCGCGCAGCGGCCGTTCCTCGACCACACGGCCGCGCTGTCGGTCGACCTGAACACGGCGGCGCGCGAGCTGCGCGGCGCGCTGCCGGACATCAACCCGGCGCTGGAGACGGGGACGCCCGTCCTGCGCCGGTCGGTGGCGCTGAACAAGCAGCTCGAGGGCGCGATGGGCGCGCTGCACAGCCTCGCCGTCGCGCCGACGACGAACCAGGCGCTGAGGGGCCTGAACGCCACGGTCGACACGCTCAACCCGATGGTCCGCTACCTCGGGCCCTACCAGACCGTGTGCGACTACTGGAACTACTTCTGGACACGGGCCGCCGAGCACTTCAGCGAGGGCGACCCGTCGGGCGAGGCGCAGCGCGCGCTGCTCAACTCGACCGCGGGCCAGACGAACAGCCTGGGGAGCGCCGGCGCCTACGAGGCGGTCAACGGCGAGGGCTACAACTCGCTCACGCCGGTACAGAAGGCGCGCGGCGACAACGAGGTCGCGCACGGCAACCCGTACAGCGCGGCGATCACCAACAGCGGCGGCGCCGACTGCGAATCCGGGCAGGAGGGGTACATGCGCGGTCCGCTGGCCGTGTTCGCGCCGGCCAAGGACAAGCTGGGCGGCCCGACGCTGGCCGTCGCCGACCCGCACATCCCGGGCGCCCAGGGCCCGACCTACACCGGGCGCTCGAGCGTCCCGGCCGGCGAGACGTTCACCCGCGAGCCGCTGACCGGCGCCAAGCTCGACCCGGCTCTGACCTCGGGGATCTACGGCGGATGAGACGCAACCAGCCCAGACGACTCAGCAACTTCGCGGCCGGCGCGCTCGCCCTCGTGGTGACCATCGCGGTCGTCTACTTCGGGTTCACGAAGGCCATTCCGTTCCAGCACCACTTCACGATCAGCGCGACCTTCCCCACGTCCAACAACCTGATGCCCAAGTCCCCCGTGCGGATCGCGGGCGTGAACGTGGGCAAGGTCGTGGAGGTTTCGCACCTGCGGGCGGGCGAGCCGGGAGCCGTCGTGAAGATGCAGATCGACGACAAGGGCCTGCCCATCCACAAGGACGCGACCTTCTCGATCCGCCCGCGCATCTTCCTCGAGGGCAACTTCTTCGTCGACATCCATCCCGGCACGCCGTCGGCGCCGACGCTGGGCGACGGCGACCGCGTCAGCGCGACCCGCACCACGACGCCCGTCCAGTTCGACCAGATCCTCACCTCGCTGCAGACCGACACGCGCCAGAACCTGCGCACCCTGCTCTACGAGTACGGAACCGGCGTTTCCGACGGCGGCTCGCAGGGGTTCAACGCCTCGATCCCGTACTGGGAGCCGGCGTACAAGTACTCGGCGATCGCCAACGAGGCGACGCTCGGACTGCACCCCCACGACCTCTCCGGCTACATCCAGGGCGCGGGGATCACGGCCCAGGCGCTGGACAACAGCCCGCCGGCCCTGCAGAACCTCATCACCGACTTCAACACCACGGCGCACGCGTTCGCCGTGCAGCAGGGCAACCTGTCGTCGACCGTGGCCGAGCTGCCGCGCACGCTGAGCGCCGCGCGCCCGGCGCTCGCAGCACTGAACAACGCGTTCCCGCCGCTGCGGCGCCTGATCGTCGACTTCCGGCCCGCGGTCCAGTCCTCGCTGCCCGCGATCAACGCCAGCCTCCCGTTCGTCGCTCAGGCCCGCAAGCTCGTGTCCCAACCCGAGCTGCGCGGGCTCGTGGCGGACCTCAAGCCGACCGTCCCGGCCCTGGCCGCACTCAACGCCGCGAGCGTGCCGCTCTACCAGCAGGTGCGCGCCGCGTCGAGCTGCCAGAACCAGGTGATCCTCCCGTGGTCCAATGGCGAGCTCGTCGACTCCAACTTCCCGACGCACCTTGGCGACAGCACCACGCAGCTGAAGGTCTACCAGGAGATGGTGCGCTACCTGCCGGGGATCGCGAGCGAGAGCCGGACCGGCGACGCCAACCAGCAGTGGTTCCGCGTGCTGCCGGGCAACGGCGCGAACATCTACAACCTGTCCGGGCAGCCGGCGGGCGCCGGCGGCATCTTCGGCGCGGCCACGAGCCCGCTCCAGGGCGTCAAGCCGGGCAAGCTGAACCGTCCGCCGCTGCGCCCCAACGTCCCGTGTGAGACGCAGGTGCCGCCCGACCTCTCGGCGACGCAGCAGGCGCCGCCGGCCAAGGTCATGACCACGCCGAACCACACCAAGCTCGGCGACCAGGGCCTGGCTCTCCTCGAGGCCCAGATCCTCCAGGGTGCACGCCGGCAGCTGCTGGGGTCGAACCCGACCCCGGCGCAGGCGCGCACGCTGAAGGGGACGGAGGACCGCCTCGCGGCGCTGACCACGCTCATCCGGTCGCAGATCGGCCGCGGCGCCAAGGGCGGCGACGCCGCCCACGGATTCCGGGGGACCGGCGGATGAAGGACGCGATTCGCAAGCGGGCCGGCGACTTCACGGCGATCATCGTCCTGATGGTGATCGCGGTCGGCGTCGGCGGCTACATCCTCAGCCAGGAGCGCCTGCGCTTCCCGTTCATCCAGTCCGCGCCCTTCAAGCTCAAGGCCGAGCTGGCCACGGCCCAGGCCGTGGTGGCGGGTCAGGGCCAGACGGTGCGGGTGGCCGGCGTGCGGATCGGCGACATCGGCGGCGTGTCGCTGAAGAACGGCCGCGCCATCGTGTCGATGGACATCGACTCGGAGTACAAGCGCCTGATCCACACCGACGCCACGGCGCTGCTCCGGCCCAAGACGGGGCTGAAGGACATGTTCCTGGAGATCAACCCGGGCACGAACGGCGCGCCGGTGGCCAAGTCGAACTGGACGATGCCGATCCGGAACACGTTGCCGGACATCAATCCGGACGAGATCTTCTCGGTGCTCGACTCCGACACGCGCGACTACCTCAAGCTGCTGGTCAACGGCGCGGGTCGCGGGCTCCAGGGCCGCGGCAACGACCTGCAGGACGTCTTCCGCCGCTTCGAGCCGACCCACCGCGACCTCGCGCGCATCTCGCAGGCGGTCGCCACGCGCCGGACGAACCTGCGGCGGCTCGTCAACTCGCTGAACCTGCTCAACGGCGAGCTCGCCTCGCGGCACACCGACGTCTCACAGCTCATCGGCACCTCGGCCACGGTGTTCCGCGCCTTCGCGTCCGAGGACGCCAACATCAGCCGCGCCGTCTCGGACTTCCCGGGCGCGCTGCGGCAGACGACGACGACGCTCGGGAAGGTCCAGAGCTTCGCGAACGTGCTCGCTCCCACGGCCGAGCACCTGCGCCCCGCGGTGCGCGCGCTCAACACGGCCAACCACGCGATCATCCCGTTCACGCGCGAGACGGCGCCGATCCTGCGAACCCAGATCCGCCCGTTCGTGCGCAACGCCCGGCCCGTGATCCGCGACCTGCGCCCGGCCGCCAGCGACCTGGCGAAGGCCACCCCGGACCTGACGAAGAGCTTCGGGGTCCTCAACCACCTGTTCAACATGCTCGGCTACAACCCGGCCGGGCACAACCCGCCCGGCGCCAACCCCGGCTACCTCTTCGCTCTCGCCTGGCTCGGCCACCAGGGAGCGAACATCTTCAGCTCCAACGACGCGAACGGCTCCTTCCGGCCGGTGTTCCTGGCCGGCACATGCGGGACGCTGGCCGAGAACGGCGGCCAGCTGGACCCGGCGCTGCTGTCGGCGCTCAACCTCCTCGGGACCGTCGTCGGTCCCTCCACGATCTGCGGATGACGGGGAGCCACTAGCCCATGCAAAAACAGGCTCCTTCGTTTGGTCGGATTCTCACGATGGTGTTGTTTGCGCTGTCGTGTTTTGGGCTGTTGTTGTTTTTGTGGTTGTCGTTTGGTGGTTCGATTCCGCTCAAGCCGGCGAACTACCGGGTCAGGGTGGCGTTTCCGGAGGCGACGCAGCTTGGTCTTGAGGCCGATGTGCGGGTCGCGGGTGTGTCGGTCGGCAAGGTCGTGGCGAAGGATCTGGACCCCAATGGTGGGAATCGCACGGTGGCGACGCTCGAGCTCGACCAGAAGTTCGCGCCGTTGCACAGCGATGCGCACGCGATCCTGCGCCAGAAGACGCTGCTCGGCGAGACCTACGTCGAGCTCACACCAGGCACGCGCCGCTCGGCGACGCTGAAGGAGGGCGCGCGACTCGCGGACGGGCAGGTCCAGCCGACCGTCGAGCTCGACGAGATCCTGCAGGCGTTCGATCCCGGGACGCGCCAGGCGTTTCACATCTGGCAGCAGGAGCTGGCCACGACGATCACCAACCGCGGCCAGGACTTCTCCGACGCCCTGGGCAACCTGCCCGCCTTCTCGACCGACACCAGCGCCCTGCTCAAGGTCCTCTATGAACAGAGCAGCGACCTGACCAAGCTCGTGCGCAACACCGGCACCGTGTTCGAAGCCCTCTCGCGCAACTCCGGCCAGCTGCACAACCTCATCACCAACTCCGCCGACACGTTCCGCGCCACCGCGGCGCAGAACGAGGCGCTCGCCACCACCTTCTCCATCTTCCCGACCTTCCTGCGCGAATCGCGGCTCACCTTCACCAAGCTCCAAACCTTCGCGCTGAACACCGACCCGCTGATCCGCGACCTCAAACCCGTCGCCCACGACCTACGCCCCACCCTCCACTCCGTCCGCCTGCTCGCCCCCGACCTGCGGCGCCTGTTCAACAACCTCGGACCGCTGATCACCGTCTCCAAGACCGGCCTCCCCGCCCTCCGCGACACCCTCCGCGGTCTCGGGCCCAACGGCCTACTCGACCAAACGGGACCCTTCCTCTCCCAACTCAACCCCATCCTCCAATTCCTCGAGCTCTACCAAAAACAAGTCTCCGACTTCATCGGGCAGGGCAAGGGCGCGCTCGCGGCCACGACGGCCTCGGCGACCGGCGGGATCGGGCACTACCTCCGCCAGATCGGACCCACCGGGCCTGAGACGGTGAGCGTCTACCCCCAGCGGCCCAACATCGACCGCGGGAACTCCTACCCGACGCCGACCTTCATCTCCGGGAAGCAATGGGAAGCGAACGGGATCTTCCCCAACTGGGACTGCAAGCCCTCAGGCGGCGAGGTGCAGGGATCGGCCACACCACCGCCGCAACAGCCGCCGAACCAGGGCACGCCGCCCTGCTGGGTCGCATCGACGATCCCCTTCCAGGGACAGAACCTGCGCTACCCGCACGTCGGGGCGGCGGATTACACGAAGTAGCGCAAGCGCGTAGTTCTTAGTTCCGAGTTCTTAGTTGCTTGGGTGCGGCTTCGACCCGAGCTACTAACAACTAAGCACTAAGCACTAAGCACTTATGCCGAGGCGGCGGCGCGACCGCTCGAGGCCGCCTGCGCCAGCTCGTCGAGCAGCGCCTCGGCCAGCTTCTTGTTGCCCTCGATCTTGAGCCCGCTGCGCGAGGCGTCGGGACCGAAGGCGGCGACCCATGCCTTGTGGGGACCGGAGACGCGGGCGTCGACGCCCTCGTCGTCCCGCTCCTCGACGGTGACGCTTCCGCGCCGGGCGGTGAGCAGGTAGGTCCGTGGCGCGCTGTTCTTCCCTGTCGCCTCCAGCGCGACCGAGCCGCTGAGCGACTTGGCGGGCGCCAGCATGCCGGGCGCCAGGCGCACGATCGCGCCGATGTCGATGTCCTCGCCGGGACGCGGGGCGCTCCACGCCCAGTCGTAACCCCAGCGCGCGAGTGCACCCAGCACGGGCATGAGCTCCTTGGCCCGTTCGGTGAGCTCGTAGTCCACGCGCGGCGGCACCTCGCGGTAGCGCTGGCGGGTGAGCAGACCGTCGGCGACCATGCGGTTGAGGCGCGAACGCAGCTGCTCGGTCGAGATGCCCGGCAGCACGCGCTGAAGCTCGACGAACCGTCGCGGACCCGCCGCGAGGTCGCGCACGATCAGGAGAGTCCACTTGTCGCCGACCAGATCGAGCGCCCGGGTGTCGGGCGACCACTGATCGTACGGATGTCGCTTGGGGGGAGGGAAGGAAGCCATGCGTACTCCGTTCCGCGTAAAGGCCACGTCCGTTTTAGCAGATCACATACCGAAAGACGGAGGGTTTTAGGCTTTTTTTCTCAACACATATCCGCCAGTTTGGCGCAGCGGGTGCGTTTCAACCTGGCGAACGGGACAACTCGTGATGAAGGCAGGGCAGGGAATCATGGGTGACGTAATCGTGCTGGCCGAGCGCCGGCGCATGCGTGAACAGAACAGGAACGGCGGTCCGCCCGAGGGGCCCGGCGGCGGCGTGCCCGCGCGGCCGGCGACGTTCCTCTTCGACCTGGCGTCGCCGCTGACCTACCTCGCGGCGGAACGCGTCGAGCGCGTGCTGGGCACGGTGCGCTGGCAGCCCGTCGCCGCCGATGCGCTGCACCGCGGCAACCCGTGGGCCGACCCGGCCCTCCGCGCCGACGCCGAGCGCCGGGCGGCCGCCCTGCACCTCCCGCTGGTGTGGCCCGACCGCTTCCCGGACCCCGGGCGCGCGGCGCTGCGCGCCGCCGCCTACGCGGCCGAGCACGGCCGCGGGGCCGCCTTCACGCTGGCGGCGTGCCGCCTGGCCTACTGTGGTGGATTCGACCTCGAGGACCCGGAGGTGCTGGCCGAGGCCGCGGCCGCCGCCGGGCTGGGCCTCGAGGAATGCCTGCGCGCGGCGGGCGACGTCGGCCGCGACGGGCCGCTCGAGGCGGCCGGGCGCGGGCTGCTGGCGGCCGGCGCGGACCGGCTTCCGGCGGTGCGGGTGGGGCGCACGCTGATCTGCGGCGAGGACCGCCTGGGCGAGGCGTCGGCGTGGCTGCGCCACCGCGGGCCGGGCGCGCGGCTGATAACCGGACTGCAACCTTCATAGCGGTCGCCCGACTAGGCTGCCGGCCTCGATGCGCCGCAACGCACGTATCGTCCTCGGGCTCGCGCTCGCCGCCCTCGCCCTTGCGGGAATCGGCGTGGCGGTCGCCGCCGTCGCCGCGCCGGACGGGCGCATCGGCCCGTCCATGCGCCTGCTCGGCAACGGGCGCCACCTGACACCCCAGGGCCGGATGACGCGCGTGGGGAACTTCCCGACCGGGGGCGCGCTGAGCAACGACGGCCGCTTCTACTGGACGGTGTCCACGGGCCGGGGCTTCAACGACATCCGCATCGTGTCGGTGCGGACCGGCCGGATCGTGCAGGTCGTCCCCCTGCCCGGCGCGTCGGGCGGCATCGCCATGGACCCGACGCAGCCCCTCGCGTACGTGTCCGGCGTCGCCGACTCCGATCACAAGGACCAGCAGCGACCCGGCGCGCCCGGCCGCCAGGGTGACGTCGTCCACGTCTTCCACTACACGAAGTTCGGCATCGCCACCGAGACGGGGACCATCCCGGTGCCCCCGCCGAGCGACTCCCCGGACCCGCAGAGCTTCCCGCCCACGGACACGGTGGGCAAGAAGGTGTCCTGGCCCGATCGCCTCGCCGTCTCGCGCGACGGCCGCACGCTGCTCGTGCCGCTCAACCTGGCCGACCGGGCGGCGATCGTGGACGTGGCGAGCAAGGGCGTGCGCTACGTCCCCACCGGCTCCTATCCCTACGGCGCCGCGATCCTCCGGGACGGCCGCACCGGGTTGGTGTCCAACGAGTCGCCCGGCACGGTGTCGGTCATCGACCTTCAGGCGGGGACGAAGACGAAGGACATCCAGGTCGGCTCCCACTTGTCGCATCCGGAGGCGATCGCGGTGGACCCGCGGGCGGACCGGGCGTACGTCGCCATCGCCAACACCGACCAGGTCGCCGTCATCGACACCAGGCAGCTGGTGGTCGAGCGCACGCTGTCGGTCGGTCGGGCGGAGGGCAACGGCACCTCCCCGGTCGCGCTCACCGTGACGCCGGACGGCTCGCAGCTCGTGGTGGCCGAGGCCGGCGCCGACGAGCTCGCGGTGTTCCAATTGCCGGGCGGCACGCGGTCCCGGTCCTCCGCGGCGCAGCGGCGCGCCGCGGCGGTGCTGACGCACGAGGCGGGCACGCGGGTGGCTCCGCGGCCGGCAGACTTCTCGCTGGTCGGGCGGATCCCCGTGGCCTCGTACCCGGCTGACGTGCAGGTGGCTTCGGCGAACGCGAACCCGTGCACGACGCAGCGCAAGCGCGCGCGCCACCGCCTTCCGAAGCGCCGCGCCGGCGCCGCAGCCAAGCGCAAGGCGAAGAAGAAGGCCGCTCCGCGCACGCCGATGTGCGCGAAGCTGCTGTGGGTCGCCGGGAAGGGCCTCGGCGTGGGCCCCAACCCGAACGGCCCGAACCCCTACGTCATCAACGACGACAACGCCCTCGCGCAGAGCTACCTGCCCTCGATCGTCAACGGCGTCGCCGGCGGCCTCGACTACCCGAGCACCGACCGGATCCGCACGCTCACGCCGGCCGCCTCGACGCAGCTGCGCCCCGCTAACGCCCAGGCTGCGCCGGCCGGCACGCCGCTGCGCGCCGGTGGCCCCATCAAGCACGTCTTCTACATCGTCAAGGAGAACCGGACCTACGACCAGGTGCTCGGCGACGAGTCGCGCGGCGACGGCGACCCGAACCTGGCGCTCTTCGGCCGGCAGGTCACGCCCAACCACCACGCGCTCGCCCAGCGCTTCGGCCTGCTCGACCACGTCTACGCGAACTCCGAGGCGTCGATCGACGGGCACTTCTGGGCGAGCGCGGCCAAGGTCTCCGACTACGTGCACAAGAACTGGAACCAGAACTACGGCGCACGCAAACGGCCGTACGACTTCGGCGTGTTCTCGGTCACCTGGCCGGGCAACGGCTTCATCTTCGACCAGCTCGAGCGCCAGAACATCAACTACTTCAACTTCGGGGAGGCGGTCGCCGGGGTCGTCGGCCTGTTCCCGGACAAGGACCGCACGACCGAGCAGACGGCACAGGTGAACGCGAAGTTCGCCAAGTCGGATCTCGGCGTGCCCTATCCGGCCCAGTGCTTCCCCAACGACGCGTTCATCTTCAAGAACGAGATCGACCAGAACCCGACGTCCGACGCCTCGCCGCCCGCCGGTTCCCCGCCGAACACGGAGTCGCGGGCCGACTGCTTCAAGCGCAAGTTCACGCTCCAGGCCGCGACCAACAGCGTCCCGGCCTTCACGTACATCACGCTGCCGATGGACCACACCGAGGGCGCGACCCCCGGCCATCCGACCCCGCGGGCCTACGTGGCGAACAACGACTACGGGCTCGCGCAGGTCGTGGACACGATCTCGCACTCGTCGATCTGGAAAGACTCGGCGATCTTCGTGATCGAGGACGACTCGCAGGACGGCGCCGACCACGTCGACGCGCACCGCATCCCGGCCTTCGTGATCTCGCCGTACGCCAAGCGCGCCGCCGTGGTCCACACGCGCTATGACTTCCTGTCGGTGATCCGCTCGATGGAACTGATCCTGGGGATGAAGCCGCTCGGGCTCTTCGACCAGCTCGCCACCCCGATGTACGACGCCTTCACGCCCGGGGCGGACAACGGCGAGCCCTACGCGGCGATCTCGCCCACCTGGCCGCTGAACGAGCGCAACGCCAACACGCGCGCGAACCAGCGCCTCGCGGGCGGGCTCAACTTCCGCCAGACCGACCAGGTGCCCCAGGCCGTGCTGGACCGCCAGCTGTGGAAGTCGGTGTACGGCCCCAACAGCGAGCCGCCGCCGCCCGGGCCCAACGCCAGCCCCGGCGGCTAGACGCAGCGAGCCGATGCTCGACCGCGCGCTGGAGTGGGCCTACGCGCGGTGGGGCGCGCACTATCCCAAGGTCGCGCTCGCGATCCAGTTCCAGTTCTCGCACGTCATCGTGCTGGCGGGCGTGGGGCTGCTGACCGTGTACCAGCCGATGAGCGCCGGCGAGTTCCTGCGGATCGTGGTCGTGTCCCAGGCGCTCGTGCTGGTGGACAACCTCCTCGCCCTCAAGCAGGTGTACCGGCTCCTGCGCCCCGCGCGCGTGTGGCTGCGCGGCAACCGCAACCCCGACCAGACCGTGGCCGCATGGCGCGCGCTGGTGAGCATGCCGACCGAGTTCGTGCGCCGGCACTGGCCGTTCCCGTTCTTCTGCACGACGATCCCGCTCTGCGTCTACATCACGGCCGAGCTCGGCCTGCCGGCGTACTCGGTGCTGATCATCCTCGCCGGCTCGCTCGTGGTGATCGCCTACGGCGTCATGCTGCGGTTCTTCGGCATGGAGCTGATCCTGCGGCCGGTCGTGCGCGACGTCGGCCGGGCGCTGCCCGACGGCGCGCCGCTGCCGTCGGCGGGCATGTCGCTCCGCGCGAAGCTGCTCCTCGGCCTGCCGCTCATCAACATCATCACCGGCGTCGCGGTGGCCGGCCTGTCGACGAACGGCCAGGCCAAGCTCTCGGACCTCGGGTTCGACGTGATCGTCGCCGTCGCCGTGGCGTTCACGCTGTCGCTCGAGCTGACGGTCCTGCTCGCCCGCTCGATCCTCGGGCCCATCGACGATCTGCGGGCGGCCACGCGCCGGGTGGCTCACGGCGATCTGTCGGCCCGGGTGCCGGTGCTCTCCACCGACGAGACGGGCAATCTCACGCAGTCGTTCAACCTGGCGCTGGCCGGTCTGCAGGAACGCGAGCGCCTGCACGAGGCCTTCGGCACGTACGTCGACCCCGACCTCGCGACGCGAGTGGCGGAGGGGGGCGCGGTGCTGGAGGGCAACGACGTCGAGGTGTCCGTGCTGTTCCTCGACATCCGCGACTTCACCGCGTTCGCCGAGCGCGCGAGCGCGCGCGACGTGGTGACGACGCTCAACCGCTTCTGGGAGCTGGTCGTGCCGGTGGTGAGCGGGCGCGGCGGCCACGCGAACAAGTTCATCGGCGACGGTCTGCTCGCCGTCTTCGGGGCGCCCGAGCCCATCCCCGACCACGCCGACCGTGCCGTCGCGGCCGGGATCGACATCGTGCGGCGAGTCCGGACCGAGTACGGAGGCGAGGTCCGGGTCGGCGTGGGCGTCAACTCGGGACCGGTGGTGGCGGGCACGATCGGCGGCGGGGGGCGGCTGGAGTTCACCGTGATCGGCGACACGGTCAACACCGCGGCGCGCGTGGAGCGCGTCACGCGGACGACCGACCGCGACATGCTGATCACGCACGCGACCCACGGCCTCCTCGCCTCGGGCCACGGCGGCTTCGAGGAGTGCGAGCGGGCGGAGCTCAAGGGCAAGACCGAGCAGGTCCGCCTGTACTCGCCCACCGAGCTGGGCGTCGCCGCCGACGCCGGAGCGCGCCCGGCGATGCGCGCCGCCGCGTCCTCGGACTAGTCCACCGACTTCAGGTTGCGCACCCGGCGGAGGTGCGGACCTGACATGAATACGCGCACGCCCCACGATCGACAGGAGTCTCGATGCCCGAGAAGGTGCTCTACGAGAAGCGCGACCGGATCGCGTACATCACGCTCAACCGGCCCGAGGCGCGCAACGCTATCGATCCCGAGACGCAGGACCTGCTGGTGGCGACCTGGACGGACTTCCGCGACGACGACGCCGTCGACGTGGCCATCTTCACCGGCGCGGGCGACGCGTTCTGCGCCGGCGCCGACCTGAAGACCTACATCCCGCCGATCATGACGGACGCCACCCCGGCCCGGATCCGCGAAATCGTCGAGCTGGGCTTCGGCGGCTTCACCCGCGGGCTGCACAGGATCTACAAGCCGATCATCGGCGCGGTGAACGGGTGGGCGCTCGCCGGCGGGCTCGAACAGGCGCTGGCGTGCGACATCCGGATCGCGTCCGAGCGCGCGATGTTCGGCTCGTTCGAGGCGCGCCGGGGCTACCACCACGGGGACGGCGGCATCGTCCGGCTGGTGAACACATGCGGGACCGGGGTCGCGCTGCAGATGCTCCTGACCGCCGAGCCGATCGATGCCGAGCAGGCGCTGCGCTGCAACCTGGTCTCGCAGGTGGTGCCGCACGACCGCCTGATGGAGGAGGCCGAGCGCACCGCCCACCAGATCCTGCGCAACAGCCAGCGGGCCGTGCGCTCGGCGAAGGAGACCATCCTCGACGTGATCGGTAAGCCTCTCGACGACCAGCTGCGGACCGAGGCCTGGAACGCATACACGTGCGCGGACCCGGATGAGACGCTCGGCCTCCTTCGGCGCTTCTACGAGAAGACCGACGCCGGGCGCGCGGGAGAGCACGCCACGGCGCTGGAGGGGGAGGACGGATGAGGGCGCTCGTCACGGGCGCCGCGCGGGGCATCGGGGCGGCGATCGCCTCGCGCCTGCGGGCGGACGGAATGGACGTGGTGACGCTGGACCGCGACGAGGGCTCCGACCTTCGCGTCGACCTGGCCGCCGACCAGATGCCGCCGCTCGATGACGTCGACGTGTGCGTCTCCAACGCCGCCATCACCGATACCGTCGCGCCGGCCCACCGCATGACGGCCGAGCAGTGGGAGCGCGACCTCGCCGTCAACCTGTCCGGGGCGTTCCGGGCCGTGCAGGCGTGCCTGCCCGGCATGCGGGAGCGCGAGTACGGGCGCATCGTCGTGATCTCAAGCGGGGCGGCGCGCGGCGGCCTCCCGGGCCAGGTCGCCTACGCCGCGTCGAAGGCCGGCCTCCTGGGCATGGTCAAGACGGTCGCCGCCGAGAACGTCGCGCGCGGGATCACGGCCAACGCCGTTCTACCCGGGATGGTCGCGACGGAGAAGGTGCGCGGCATGCCGGCCGACGTGCTCGAGCGGGTGGAGGCCGCCCTGCCGGCCCGGCGCATGGCCGAGCCGGACGAGGTCGCCGCGCTGGTCGCCTTCCTGGCCTCCCGCGACGCCGGCTACGTCACCGGCGAGGCGATCGGGATCGACGGGGGCCTGTCGCTGTCGACGATGTCGCTGGGGCGCGATTAATTACGGCTTGACGAGGCCCGCGAGGATCATCGCGTCCATGGCGCCGCGTTCGTCGGACGGCTCCGCGTCCGCCGGGTAGGCGACCAGCGGATACGAACTGCCCACCTCGGCGACGAGGGAGTCCAGATCGGTCAGGGCGCCCAAGGGAGACGCGGTCAGCGGGGGCTGCTCGATGGCTGTGGCTTCGTACTCGGTCACGGCCGTTCCTCTCTCTCGCTCGCGTGATGTTCCACCGTAGCCAGCGCCCTCAGTCCCGAGTAAACGGTGTGTGACCCCTGTGTGATGAACCTTCCAATAGCATCGAGCTGTGTCCACCGAGGCGGCCACCGAGCAGACGCAGGCCCACGGTGGGCGGCTGATCGCGCAGCGGCTCAAGCGCGCCGGCGTGAGCAAGCTGTTCACGCTCTCCGGCGGGCACCTGTTCTCGATCTTCGACGGCTGCCGCGCCGAGGGCATCGATCTCATCGACGTGCGCCACGAGTCGACGGCGGCATTCGCCGCCGAGGGTTGGGCGAAGGTCACGCGGGAGCCCGGTGTCGCCGCGCTCACCGCCGGGCCCGGGGTCACCAACGGGATGAGCGCGATGGCGTCCGCGCAGCAGAACAACTCGCCGATGCTCGTGCTCGGCGGGCGCGCGCCCCAGATGCGGTGGGGGCAGGGCTCGCTGCAGGAGATCGACCACGTGCCGTTCGTGCGACCGCTGACCAAGCTCGCGACCACCCCCGAGACAACGGCCGAGATCCCCGGCCTCGTCGACGAGGCGCTCGCCACGGCGCTGCGCCCCCACTCGGGCCCGACCTTCGTCGACTTCCCACTCGACCTCGTCTTCATGGAGGGCGAGTCGCCCGAGGGCCAGCCCGAGCTGCCCGACCCGGCCGCCGGCCCCGCGGCCGGCGCGGCCGAGATCGAGCGCGCGGCCGCTCTGCTGCGCGACGCCGAGCGACCGGTGGTGATGGCCGGGACCAACCTGTACTGGGGCCACGGCGAGGACGCGCTCCTGCGCCTCGTCGAGGAGCTGGGGATTCCGGTCTTCCTCAACGGCCAGGCCCGCGGCTGCGTGCCGGCGGACCACGACCTGTTCTTCTCCCGCGCGCGCTCGACGGGACTCAAGGGAGCCGACGTCGCGATCGTCGTCGGCGTACCCATGGACTTCCGCCTCGGGTTCGGCGCCTCGCTGGGGGAGGACACCGAGATCGTGGCCGTGGACGTCGCCGAGCCGATCCGCCCGCACCCACGCCCGGTCGCGGCCGAGTGCTACGGCGCGCTGCCCGCGACGCTCGACGCGCTGCGCGAGGGCGCCGGCGCCGGACAGGACACCGGGCCCTGGGTCGAGCAGCTGCGTGCGGACGAGAGCGAGAAGCGCGCCGCCGAGCGCGCGGAGCTCGAGGACGACCGCGTGCCGCTGCATCCGCTGCGCGTGTACGGCGAGCTGCGTGAGGTGCTGGACCGCGACGCGATCATCGTGTGCGACGGCGGCGACTTCGTGTCCTACGCCGGCCGGGTGATCGACTCGTTCGAGCCCGGCTGCTGGCTGGACCCCGGTCCGTACGGCTGCCTCGGCACCGGGCCGGGCTACGCGCTGGCCGCCAAGCTCGCGCGGCCCGACCGCCAGGTAGTGCTGATGCTCGGCGACGGCGCCTTCGGGTTCGCCGGGATGGAGTACGACACGCTCGTGCGCCACGGCGTCGACGTCGTCGGCGTGATGGGCAACAACGGCATCTGGGGGCTCGAGCACCACCCGATGACGTTCCTCTACGGCTACTCCGTGGCCGCCGAGCTGCGTCCGGAGACGCGCTACGACCAGGTCGTCGAGGCCCTCGGCGGGTACGGCGAGCTGGTGCGCACGCCGGACGAGCTTCGCCCGGCACTGGAGCGCGCCTTCTCGGCGGGCAAGCCGGCCCTGGTCAACGCGCTCACCGACCCGAGCGTGGCCTACCCGCGCAAGTCGAACCTGGCGTAGACCCGCCCCGGAAAGAGGAAAACCGCCCGATAAATCGGGCGGCTTCCCAAAGTGGCCCCGTCAGGACGGGCAGGGGTACGTGCCATGAAGGGGCCGGGTTCGACGGTTCGAGCGGCGGGAGGCGCCGATTCGATGCGGCTTCGCCCGAACCTATGAGCCCAGATCAAAGCGAACTGATTTGGCAGTACCCTCTGACCCGGACTCAGGCAGTATGACTCACCCCCGCGAGAAAGGCCAATCGAACATCCGTCTAGATCATCTTGACGAACTGCGATCGGATGACGAGCGATTTGCACGCTCGATCGCGGCCCCCCAGAGGATGTCCCGTTCGGAAACCTCGACGCGATCGAGGTCGAACGTCCGCAGCGCCTCCAGCAGGATCGCGACCCCGGCGACGATCGTCGGCGCACGGTCGGGATGCAGGCCGATGACCTTGCGCCGCTCCGCCAGCGGCATGCTCGCCAGCCGTGCCAGCAGCAGCTCGAGGTCCCCGAGCTCGAGCACGTAGCCCTCCACGCGGTTGGGGTCGTAGGGGTCGAGCTCCTGCGCGATCGCGGCGCACGACGTGGCGGTCCCGGCGACGCCGACCGCCGCGGCGACGGTCGCGCGGACGTCGGCCGGGACGGCGTCGTCAACGATCCGCCGCACCTCGTCGCCGAGCGCGTGCAGCTCGTCGGGGCTCGGCGGGTCGAAGTGCAGATGGCGCTCGGTCTGGCGCACAACGCCGGCCTGGGTGGAGACGTTGAACGCGACCTCACCGCCCCGGCCGATCACGAATTCCGTCGAACCGCCGCCGATGTCGATCACGAGCAGCGACCCGTTCGGGGGATCGGAGCGCTCCGCGGTCGCGCCCAGGAAGGTCAGCCGCGCCTCCTCCTCGCCGGGGATCGTGCGGACGTCGAGTTCGAAGCGCGTGCGCACGAGCTCGGTGAACTCGGGGCCGTTCTCGGCATCGCGCACGGCGCTGGTGAGCACGCCGGTGGTCGCCTCGCAGCCGCGCTCGCGCATCGCCTCGTGGTACGCCTGCAGCGTCTCGAGCACGCGCGCCATCGGCTCCTCGCCGAGCCGGCCGGTGGCGTCGACGCCCTCGCCGAGACGGGTCACCTCGGAGCGTCGCTCGACCTCGTGCACGCGCCCGTCCTCCACGTCGGCGATCAGCAGCCGGGTGGAGTTGGTGCCGATGTCGACCACGCCCACGCGCACGGTCGCGGATCGTAATGGGCCGCGCTCAAGGCCGGCGAGGGCGATGCCGACTCGCTTAGGAAGTGCCCGCCGTCACCGCGCCCGTCCTCCCGACCAACGCGCACGAGATCAAGACGCTCGTGCTGTCGCGCCATCCCGCGATCGCGATCGAGACGAGCGAGGAGGAGCGCGCCGATGCGGCCCTGGCGGCCGTGGCGGCGGACACGGGGCTGGTCCTGTTCGAGTGGACGGTCACGCGCGGACTGGTCCGCCTGCCCGGCACGGCCCCGGTGTACGGCACGCAGGATCCGGCGCGCATGCTGTCCTCGATCGGCGAGCTCGGGGTGGAGGGGCTCTTCGTGCTCAAGGACTGCACCGCCCAGCTCGCTCCCCCGGCCGTGTCGCGTGCCTTCCGCGAGCTGCTCGACCGGTTCGCCGGTCCCGGCCGCCTGTCGACGATCGTGCTGGTGGGCGCCAGCCTCGAGCTGCCGGCCGAGATCGACCAGCAGGTCGTCCGCTATGCGATGCGCCTCCCCGAACGCGACGAGTACCGCGCCGCGATCGCCGCCGTGGTCGAGTCGCTGAACGCCAACCGCCGCGCCGAGGTCACGCTCGAGCCGGGCGACTACGACGACTTCGCCGCCGCCCTCTCCGGCCTGGGGCTCAACCAGGCCCGGCAGGCGGTGGCGCAGGTGGCGATCGAGGACGGCCGGCTCGGGCGCGAGGATCTCGACAAGGTCGTCGAGCTCAAGGCCCGCTCGCTACGGGACGACGCGCTGCTCGAGTACTTCCCGCCGGCGGACAACCGCTTCGAGATGGGCGGGTTCGCGGGGCTCGAGCGCTGGCTCGACCGCGCGCGTATCGCCTACAGCCCCGAGGCGGCCGAGCTCGACCTCCACCCGCCGCGCGGCGTGATGCTCGTCGGTGTGCAGGGTTGCGGGAAGTCGCTGGCCGCCAAGGTGATCGCCCGCCGGTGGGAGCTGCCGCTGCTCAAGCTGGATGCGGGCCGCCTCTACGACAAGTTCGTCGGCGAGTCCGAGCGCAACTTCCGCCGGGCCACCGCCGCGGCCGAGGCGATGGCCCCGTGCGTCTTGTGGATCGACGAGATCGAGAAGGGCCTGGCCACCGGCGGGGGCGGGGACGCCGACGGCGGACTGTCCAAGCGGCTGTTCGGCTCGTTTCTCACATGGCTGCAGGAGAAGCGCGCGGACGTCTTCGTGGTCGCGACCGCCAACGACCTCTCCGCGTTGCCGCCCGAGCTGCTGCGCAAGGGCCGGTTCGACGAGGTCTTCTTCGTCGATCTGCCCGACGCCGCCGAGCGCGACGCGATCCTCCGCATCCATCTGCGGCTGCGCAAGCAGGACCCCGAGTCGCTCGACCTGGCGCGCGTGGTCGCCGCCACCGAGGGCTTCAGCGGCGCCGAGCTCGAGCAGGTCGTGATCTCGGCGCTGCTGCGTGGGCTGCAGGAGCAGCGCCCACTCGACGCCGAGATGCTTGTGACCGAGGCGGGCGCGACGGTGCCGCTGTCCGTGTCGCGCCGCGAGGACGTGGAGCGCCTTCGCGCCACGGCCGCCCATCGCTTCGTGCCGGTCCGCTAGCCCAGCACGAGCTCGGCGGCCTGGCGCACCATCGCGGTGTCGCCCCCGATGAGCAGCGTGGTCGCGATCGACTCGCGCCAGGCCTCGAGGTCGTCGCGCACCTTGTCGGCGGGACCGATGAGCGCGAGCTCCTCCACGAGCTTCGTCGGGACCGCGGCGGCCGCCTCGTCCTTCTTGCCGTCGAGGTAGAGATCCTGGATCTCCTTGGCTTCGTCGGCGTAGCCCATCCGTACCGCCACGTCGTGGTGGAAGTTGCGCCCGCGGGCGCCCATCCCGCCGAAGTACAGCGCGTACATCGGGCGCAGCATGTCGGCCGCCTCCTCGACGTCGTCGTGCACGATCAGCGGGACCGTCGCGGCGACTTCGAAGTCGTCGAAGGAGCGGCGCGCGCCGTCGCGGGCAAAGCCCTCCGCCAGCGCGTCGCGGTAGAAGTCCTGATGCTGTGGGGAGAAGAACAGCGCCAGCCAGCCGTCGCATACCTCGCCGGCCAGCGCCACGTTCTTCGGCCCCTCCGCACCGAGGAAGATCGGGATCTCCTCGCGCACGGGGTGCAGCGTCGACTTGAGCGGCTTGCCCAGGCCGGTGCCGTCCGGGTAGGGCAGCGGATAGTGAGGGCCCGGGGCCGTCACGCGGTCGTTCCGGGCCACGATGTCGCGCACGATGGAGATGTACTCGCGGGTGCGCGCGAGCGGCTTGGCGAACGGCTGGCCGTACCAGCCCTCGACGACCTGCGGGCCCGACACCCCGATGCCGAGGATGAAGCGGCCGCCCGACAGGTGATCCATGGTCATCGCGGCCATCGCCGTCGCGGCCGGGGTGCGCGCGGACATCTGCACCAGCGCGGTGCCCAGGCGGAGCCGGTCGGTCGACGCGCCCCACCAGGCCAGCGGGGTGAGCACGTCCGAGCCGTAGGCCTCGGCGGTCCAGAGCGAGTCGAAGCCCAGCTTCTCGGCCTCGGCGACCGTCTCCGCGATCCCCGGCGGGGGGCCGGAGCTCCAGTAGCCGGTGTTCAGTCCGAGCTTGAGGTCTTGGGCCATGCTCGGCCCATCCTATGCCGAGGCGAGCTCGTGGACGCGGTCAGGTCGCGGGGTTGGGCATCGGCTTGTCGCCCAGTGCAGCGAGAAGGTTGTCGACGGCGAGGTCGGCCATTGACTGGCGCGTGGCGTGCGTGGCCGAGCCGAGGTGGGGGAGGACGATCAGGTTCGGGGCATCCAGCAGCGGATGGTCGGGGGGCAGCGGCTCGGGTTCGGTCACGTCGAGTGCGGCGCCGGCGATCGCGCCGGCGTGCAGCGCGGCGGCCAGCGCATCCTGGTCCACGATCCCCCCGCGGGCGGTGTTGATCAGGTAAGCCGTCGGGCGCATTCGCTCGAGCGCACCGGAGTCGATCAGATGCCGCGTATCGGGCGTCAGCGGGAGGTGGAGCGAGACGAAGTCTGCCTGCTCGAGCAGCGCCTCCAGCGCGATGCCCGACGAGCGGCTGTGGTGGAGCACCGTCATGCCGAAGCCCTCGGCGCGGCGCGCGACCGCCGAGCCGATGCGACCGCGGCCGACGATGCCCAGGGTGGCGCCGTGGACGTCGCGGCCCAGCAGCCAGTCCGGCTCCCAGGTCAGCCACTCGCCGGCGCGGACCGCGGCCTCGCCCTCGGGCAGCCGCCGGGCGATGGCCAGCAGCAGCGCAAAGGCGATGTCGGCGGTCGCATCGGTCAGGACCCCCGGCGTCACGCCGACCGGGATGCTGCGGGCGCGCGCGGCGTCGAGGTCGATGTTGTCGCTCCCGACCGCGTAGTTGGCGATCGCCCGCAGCCGCGCGGCGGCCTCGAGCAGCTCGGCGTCGATCGGATCCGTGAGCATGCACAGCAGCGCTTCGGCGTCGGCCAGGTGCTCCCGCAGCGCGTCACGCGGAGGCGGGAGGCGGTCGGGCCAAACGTCGACCTCGTGGCCGGCCGCGCGCAGGCGATCGAGCGCGTTCCCCGGGAGGCGACGGGTGACGAATACGCGGGCCATGGCGCGATTCTCGCCTGTCCGACGACAACTTGGCGTTCACACGCTGGTTTGCTATCAATAGACGCACGCCGCGGGGTGGAGCAGTCTGGTAGCTCGTCGGGCTCATAACCCGAAGGTCGCGGGTTCGAATCCCGCCCCCGCTATAGACGGAAGCCCCGCTAACGCGGGGCTTCTGTCGTTTCTGCGCCTCCGAAGCTCGGTGGCCGTGGTACCAACGTGGTACCAAACCCCGTTCGTACAGCCTTTGAGCGATCAACGCCGCCACCACCGCCGCAAACGAGTGCGCACCCGACTCGAGTCATCAGCACCATCGGGACGGTGGTCGACCTGATCGAAGGGACCTGACGTTGCGGTTCGGGATCGTGATCCTGCCCGAGTACCGCTGGTCGGATGCCCGGCGACTCTGGATGCGCGCCGAAGAGCTCGGCTTCGACCACGCGTGGACTTACGATCATCTCGGTTGGCGTGACCTCGTCGATGGGCCATGGTTCGACGCGGTGCCGACGCTGACCGCCGCCGCAACGGTAACGTCGACGATCCGCCTGGGAACCCATGTCGCGTCGGCCAACTTCCGACACCCCGTCGCGTTCGCGCGACAGGTCACAGCGCTCGACGACATCTCGAATGGTCGCTTCCTACTCGGTGTCGGCGCTGGTGGACCAGGGTTTGACTCCGCGGTTCTGGGCCAGTCGCCGTTGACTGGACGCGCGCGGGTTGACCGCTACGTGGAATTCGTCGAGTTGCTCGACCGGGTGCTCTGCAACCACAGCACGACGTGGGAGGGTGACTTCTTCTCCGCGATCGATGCACGGAGCGCGCCCGGGTCGGTCCAATCTCCTCGCATCCCGTTCATCGTCGCGGGCAACGCCAGGCGGTCGATTGGACTAGCTGCGCGCTTCGGCGACGGATGGATGACCACAGGGGCGCCGGTCGACACCGACGAGGCCTGGTGGAAGGCCGTCGCGGAGAACTGCGCGAGGTTCGACGAGGAACTGCAAGCTAGGGGTCGGGGGACGGAAGGACCCGCACGCTATCTCTCACTCGACGCGGCGCCGGGCTACTCGCTGCGCAGCGTTGACGCCTTTGCCGACGCACTGGGCCAGGCGGGCGAACTTGGTTTCACCGATGTCATCTCCCACTGGCCTCGTCCGAGCGGGTGGTATGCCGGAGACGAGTCGATCCTGGACACAATCGCGAGCCGCTTCCTGACCAAGACCTAGGCGCTACCGCGGGCCTCATGACCCGACGATCGCGGTTCGAATCCCGCCCGCGCTATCCGTTGGACCCGGGTTCGGATCGTGGCGGGCCCATCCAGGAAGGCCCGCGCGGTGCTACTCCGGTTGCGGCGGAATCGGCGCGGGAAGTCGCGGGCCGGTGTCCGGCCCGGGACGGTGGTTGGGCACCGCAAGCGTCATCGTCCCATCGCCGTGGCGGCGATCGACGGTGACGGTGAACGAGTAGCGCACCACCGTCGCGCCGGCGATTGCGATGCCGCGGAGCCGGTAGCGACCGGCATGGGTGTACCGGTGGGTGAAGAGGAGCTTCTGGTATGCGCGCGTCCCGTCACCGAACTGGACCTCCGTGATCGCGCGTCGCACGTCGATGCGCTTCAACGAGACATTGAGCCGGTGGCCCACGCCGACGCTGATGTGTGTCAGCGTCGCGGCGTGGGCGGTCATGTCGAGGCCCCGGGCGAGCGTGCGCGGCGCGGCGAACGCCAACTGCACGAGATCCGTGTAAGAGCCCGGATCCTCCCAGTCGATCGGCGGGTCGACAGAGCTTTCGGCGCTCGAATTGCCGGTGTTCTTGTAGTACCGGCCGTTGTGGATGTTCC
>DASYIJ010000303.1:0-1566 GCA_035997675.1 Solirubrobacteraceae bacterium | reverse complement strand
GGGGCGTGCGAGCGCTCCTCCGAGAAGGCGAAGTCCTTGCGCAGGCAGGAGCCGGCGGTCAGCCCGGGATCCGCGATGCCGCCCCGCGGGTAGTCGCGGTTGATCAGGTCGATGACGTCGAACACGTTGGCCCCGTACTGCTCGCAGTCCATCATCAGCAGGTTGGGCAGGGCGAAGTGCGTGTAGCGCAGGATGTTCGTCCAGATCTTGGCCAGCTCGGCCTGCACCGGCGTCGTCTGCACGATCGGCGCGCCGAAGACCTCGAACAGGCGCCCGACCCGCTCGCCCGAGCGCTCGCCGACGCCGCCGACGATGCAGGGCAGCGTCCCGATCTCCTCCAGGAAGCGCCCGGCGGCGATGCGCTCGGGTGCGTGCGCGACGAAGATCTCCTCGCCGACGTCGAACCCGCGCTGCTTGGCCAGGTAGCCCGCCACGAAGTCGGTCGTGCCCGGCGCGATCGTCGACCGCAGGATCAGGCTGTGGTCGGGCCGCAGCACCGGCAGGAGGTCGTCCAGGGCGGAGCGGATCGCCCGCATGTCGATCTCTATGTGGGAGAACGACGGCGTGCCGAGCGTGATCACGATGTTGTCGGCCTGTGCGGCGTCGGCCACGCGGTCGGAGAGCTCGAGGCGTCCCGAGGCGGCGACGCCCTCCAGCAGCTCCTGGGTGCCGGCCTCGTCGAAGGGCATGCGCGCCGCCCGGACGGCCTCGAGGCGCTCCGGGTCGTTGTCCACGCCGAGCACGGACAGCCCACGGTCGGCGAACGACAGTGCGAGCGGCAGGCCCACGCGGCCCAATCCGATGATCGAGACGTCCGGCGGCATCAGATGCCGGAGGGTAGCGGCCCCCCGATCGGTTCCGGGCTCAGGACCCGCGCCGGAGCAGGCGAGATCGCGTGTATTGGCGCGCGAACCCCGAGATGAAGCGCGGGTTGTAGCGCAGGTAGCGCCGCCACAGGCGCCGGGGCTCGTGGGCGAGCCGGTACAGCCACTCCAGGCCCATGCGCTGCATCCACTCGGGCGCCTGCGGGACGAGGCCGGCGTGGAAGTCGAAGGCCGCGCCCACCCCGACCAGCACGGGGGTCTCGAGGCGGTCGCGGAACTGCGCCATCCACTTCTCCTGCTTGGGTTGGCCGATGCCCACCCACACGACGTCGGCTCCGCACGCGTTGACGTCGTCGACGACCCGGTCGCGCTCCTCGTCGGTCAGCGCGCGGAAGGGCGGCGAGTACCCGCCCACGATCCTGACCCCGGGATAGCGCTGGCGCAGGTTGAGCGCGAGCTGCACGAGCGCTCCCTGGTTGCGGCCGCCGTAGAGGTACATGCGGGTCCCGCTCGTGGCCGAGCGCTCGCAGTAGCGCGCCATCAGCTCGGGGCCGTAGACCCGCGACGCGTCGTGGCCGAGCGCGCGCATGGCCCACACGAGGGGCTGACCGTCGGGCACCGCCAGGGAGGCGCCGAGCACGGCCTCGCGCGTCTCGGCGTCGTCCTGGGACACCATCACGAGGTGCACGGCCGCGGCGGAGACGTAGCCGCGCCGGCGCGCCGCGACCATCTCGTCGATCCA
>DASYIJ010000290.1:0-4113 GCA_035997675.1 Solirubrobacteraceae bacterium | reverse complement strand
GCTGATGGAGCGGGAGGAGTGCTACGGCGAGGTGGTCAACATCGGCACCCAGGAGGAGGTCACGATCCAGGAGCTGGCCGAGCGCGTGATCGAGCTCACCGGCTCGCGCTCCGAGACCTCCCTGATCCCGTATGCCGAGGCGTACGAGGACGGCTTCGAGGACATGCACCGCCGCGTGCCCGACATCTCAAAGGCCGCCGACATGATCGGGTGGCACCCGACCCGGTCGCTCGACGAGATCATCGGCGAGGTGGCCGAGGCCCAACGGGTCGCGTCGGTCGTCTGAGCCGGCGCCGCCCGTTCGACCCACGTAGTACAACTGAAGCGGTCCCATGCTGCTGGTGAGCGACACACGCAACCGTCGACCGCGCCGCTCCCAAGTCGCGCTGCGTCCCTGGGTGGAGATCCTGGGAGCCGTCGCGCTCGTTCTCGCCGCCAACGCGCTGGCCAGTCCCGCGGTGGCATGGCTCGTACTCGTCGGCGCCGTCGCCCTCTTCGCCGATGGCGTCGATCGCGCGCTCGGGCGACCGTGCGGCGGAATGCGCGACTACAAGCAGTAGCCGTGGCTTAGGGCCAGCTCGCGTCGCCGGTCACGGCGCCGCGCATGACCTTCAGGTTCAGCAGCGCGCACTTGCGCCGCGTCGCCGAGATCGGGATCCCCAGCAGCTCGATCAGCCAGTCGCCGTCGAGGGCGGGCAGCTCGTCGAGCGGCATCCCGACGTACTCCTCCGAGGCGATCGAGGCCGCCGCCTGGGAGATCGCGCAGCCCTGGCCGTGGAAGCGCAGCTCGGCGATCTTCCCGTCCTCCACGCGGATGTGCACGCCCATCTCGTCCCCGCACAGCGGATTGTGGTCGTGTGCCTCGAGATCGTGGGGGAGCAGCTCGCCGAAGTTCCGCGGCCGCTTGTAGTGCTCGAGGATGTAGTCGCGGTACAGGTCGTCCATCACGACTCGCCGAACAGGTCGCGTGCGCGCCCGAGCGAGTCGACGAGCGCATCGACGTCGGCGCGCGTGTTGTACGGCCCGAAAGACGCCCGCGCCGTCGCCGGCACGCCGAGGCGGCGCATCAGCGGCATCGCGCAGTGGTGTCCCGCGCGGATGCAGACGTTGTCGCGGTCGAGCAGCTCGGCCACGTCGTGGGGGTGCACGCCGCCCAGCTCGAAGGAGATCACGCCGCCGCGCCCGTCGGCGTCGGGCGGGCCGATCACGCGCAGGGTCTCGATGTCGGCGAGGCGCTCGAGCGCGTAGGCCGTGAGCTGGTGCTCGTGCGCGCGCACGCGCTCCATGCCGAGCCCCGAGAGGTAGTCCACGGCGGCCCCGAGGCCGACGCCCTCGGCGATCATCGACGTGCCGGCCTCGAACTTCCAGGGCAGGTCGTTCCAGGTGGACTCCTGGAAGTCCACGGTGCGGATCATGTCGCCGCCGCCGAGGAACGGGCGCATCGCCTCGAGCACCTCGCGGCGGCCGTGCAGGACGCCGATGCCGGTCGGGCCGAGCGCCTTGTGCCCGGTCCAGGCGTAGAAGTCGGCGTCGATGGCGCCGACGTCCACCGGTAGCTGGGGAACGCCCTGCGACCCGTCGACCAACGACGTCGCGCCGGCCGCGCGGACCCGCGCGGCCATCTCCGCGACCGGGTTGATCGTGCCGAGCACGTTGGAGACGTGGGCGAAGGCCGCGAGCTTGACTCGCCCACCGGCGAGCTCCTCGTCGAGCTGGTCGAGCGAAAGGGTCCCGTCGTCGGCGACGTCGAGGTAGCGCAGCTCGGCGCCGGTCTCCTGGCAAAGCAGCTGCCAGGGCACGATGTTCGAGTGGTGCTCCAGCTGGGTGATGAGCACGACGTCGCCGGGGCCGACGTGCTCGCGGCCCCAGGCGTAGGCGACGAGGTTGATCGCCTCCGTCGCGTTGCGGGTGAAGATCGTCGTCTCGGTCTGCCCGCCGGTGAAGGCGGCCACGCGCTCGCGGGCGCCCTCGAACAGGTCGGTTGCCTCCTGGGCGAGCCGGTAGACGCCGCGATGGACGTTCGCGTTGCTATGGCGGTAGTAGCGGTCCATCGCCTCGATCACCGGCGTCGGCTTCTGCGACGTGGCGGCCGAGTCGAGGTAGACGAGCGGGCGGCCGTCGATCTCGCGGGACATGATCGGAAAGTCCGCGCGGACGTCGAGGAGGCTGGTCGTCGTGGTCTCCATCACTTCGCCGCCGCGTAGGCCTCGATGTCGTCGGCCGCCGCGGCCAGCTTGGCCGCGATGCGCTCGCGCACCAGCTCCTCCAGCGGCTCGTCCTCGAGCTGGATGATGATCGGCTCGAAGTAGCCCTCGACGATCACCTTGATCGCGTCCTGGCGGCTGAGCCCGCGCGTGCGCATGTAGAAGATCATCTGCTCGTCCACCTCGCCGACCGTCCCGCCGTGCGACGCCGACACGCTGTCGGTCTCGACGATCAGGGAGGGGATCGCGTCGACCTTCGCCTTGGGCGAGAGCATCATCGAGTGCGTCTGCAGGTAGGTGTGGGACTCCTGGGCCCCCGAGCGGATCTTGATCAGGCCCTCGTAGGAGGCTCGGCTGGCACCCGTGGCGGCGCCCTTCCAGACGGTGTCCCCGGTCGTCGAGCCGACCTCGTGGAGGTCCACGGTGAACAGGTCGAGGTGCTCCTGGTGCTCGGTGAAGTAGATGCCGCGGTGGCGCATGTCCGAGCCCGGCTCCGCCGTGGCGAGCTCGATGTGCTGGCGCGTGAGCTGGCCGCCGAGGTGGATCGGGATCCACGTGCAGTGGCCGTCGCGCCCGACCCGCACGACGTGGGTGGAGACGTCATGCACGTCACCCGAGCCCCAGTCCTGGACGTGCGCCAGACGGCAACGGGCGTCGCCCTCGAGGTAGCACTCGAAGTGGCCGGCATGCAGCGCCTGCCCCTCGAAGTCGGGCGCGAGGTCGTACTCGCGCACGCGGAAGTCCGCCCCCGGCTCGGCCACGACAAGCGTATGGGCGTACTGCGCGGTGCCGGGCTCGTCGATCACGTACGCGATCTGGAATGGGCGTTCGATGGTGACGCCCTGCGGGACGTACAGGAAGGCGCCCCCGGTCCAGAAGGCGGTCGCCGCCGCGTCGAGCTTGTCGCGGTCGTAGGTGAGGCGCCGCATGAAGTACTTCGCCACGAGATCGGGGTGCTCGCGGGCGGCGTCCTCGAGCGAGGTGAACACGACGCCGCGCTCGGCCAGCTCGGGATCGAGCTCGCGATGCACGGTGGAGGCGCCGTGCTGCACGAGGAGCCCGGCGAGCGGTTCCTCGCCGACCGCCTCGCGGACGATCTCCGGGACGCCGCTGCCGGCCTCGTGGTGCTTGGGCTCCAGCGCGTCGAGATCGAGGTCGCGCAGGCTCGTCGTCCAGAAGCCCGAGCGCCGCCAGGTCGGCATCTCGGCCGCCTCGTAGACCTCCAGCGCGGCTGCCCGCAGCTCGTCGATCGAACGCCCGTCGCCGGCGCCGGCGCCGTCCAGCGCGGTGGACAGCGTCGCCATGCGGGCCGCGCCCGGCTTGGTCGAGCGCGCCTCAGCCATCGCCGGCCAGGGCCTCCTCGCGCAGGAAGTCATAGCCCTCGCGCTCGAGCTGGTCGACCAGGTCGGACCCGCCCTCGCGCACGATCCGGCCCTCGAGCATGACGTGCACGAACTGGGGCTTGATGTAGTGCAGGATGCGCTGGTAGTGGGTGATGATCAGCGCGCCCATGCCGAGCTCGTTGTGCAGGGTGTTGACCCCCTCGGCGACCGTCCGGAGCGCGTCGATGTCCAACCCGGAGTCGGTCTCGTCGAGGACCGCGACCTCCGGCTTGAGCATCGCCATCTGCAGGATCTCGCAGCGCTTCTTCTCACCGCCCGAGAAGCCGTCGTTGAGATGGCGCGAGGTGAACTCGCGGTCCACATGGAGCAGCTCGGTCGCCTGCTTGAGGTCCTTGCCGAATTCCTTGACCCCGATCGGGGCCTCGTCGCGCCGGGTGTTGATCGCCATGCGCAGGAAGTTCGCCACCGACACGCCGGGGATGGCGGCCGGGTACTGGAAGGCGAGGAACAGGCCCGCCTGGGCGCGGTCCTCGGGCTCGGCCTCGGTGATGTCCTCGCCGCCGAAG
>DASYIJ010000257.1:0-5595 GCA_035997675.1 Solirubrobacteraceae bacterium | reverse complement strand
ACGGCGAGCACCCCGCCCGACATGCCCTTGCCCGTGTAGTCGTTGGCATCGCCGTACAGGGTGAACGTGATGCCGGGCGCCAGCCAGGCGCCGAAGGACTGCCCGGCCGACCCGCGGAAGTCGATCTCGATCGCCGTGCCGGTCGGCAGCCCGCCGGGGCCGAAGCGCTGGGTGACCTCGCTGGAGAGCAGTCCGCCCACGGTCCGGTTCACGTTGGACAGGCGCCGCTCGAAGCGGACCGTCTCCCCACGCTCGAGCGCGGGCCGGGCGGCTTCGATCAGCTCCCAGTCCAGCGCGTCGTCGAGCACCGCCGGCGGCGGCTCGGTGCGGCGACGGGGCGCGCCCGCCGGCAGCTCGGGCACCTGCAGGATCTTGGAGAGGTCGACCCCGCGGGCCTTCCAGTGATCGATCGCCTCGTCGGGCGCCAGCAGGTCGGCGCGGCCGATCAGCTCGTCCAGCGTGCGCACGCCCAGAGCCGCCATGTGCGCGCGGGTCTCCTCCGCCACGAGGAACAGGTAGTTGACGACGTGCTCCGGCGTTCCGCGGAAGCGTTCGCGCAGCACCGGATCCTGCGTGGCGATCCCCACCGGGCAGGTGTTGAGGTGGCAGACGCGCATCATGATGCAGCCGGTCGCGATCAACGGAGCGGTGGAGAAGCCAAACTCGTCGGCGCCGAGCATCGCGCCGATCACCACGTCGCGTCCCGTGCGCATCTGGCCGTCGACCTCCACGATGATGCGCGACCGGAGGTCGTTGGCGAGCAGGGTCTGCTGGGTCTCGGCGAGCCCGATCTCCCACGGCACGCCGGCCGACTGGATCGAGGACTGCGGCGACGCGCCGGTGCCTCCATCGTGCCCGGCGATCGTCACGTGGTCGGCGTTCGCCTTGGCCACACCGGCGGCGACGGTGCCCACGCCGACCTCGGACACGAGCTTGACCGACACCCGGGCGCGCGGGTTGGCGCAGCGCAGGTCGTAGATGAGCTGCTTGAGGTCCTCGATCGAGTAGATGTCGTGGTGGGGCGGCGGCGAGATCAACCCGACGCCGGGCGTCGAGTGGCGCAGGTCGGCGATGTAGCGGTCGACCTTGTGGCCGGGGAGCTGGCCGCCCTCGCCGGGCTTGGCGCCCTGCGCGACCTTGATCTGCAGCTGGTCGGCGTTGACCAGGTAGTTGATCGTCACGCCGAAGCGGCCCGAGGCCACCTGCTTGATGCCCGAGCGGCGCAGGTCGCCGTTGGCATCCGGGCGATAGCGGCGCTCGTCCTCGCCCCCCTCTCCGGTGTTCGAATGCGCACCGATCCGGTTCATGGCGATGGCCAGCGTCTCGTGTGCCTCGGGCGAGAGCGCGCCGAGGCTCATGCCGCCGGTGGAGAAGCGCTTGACGATCTCGGCGGCCGGCTCGACCTGCTCGAGCGGCACGGGCTCGAGGTCCTCCCGGAAGCGCAGGAGGCCGCGCAGCATCCCGTGACGGGCGTTCTCGTCGTTCACCAGCGCGGCGAAGCGGTCGTAGGTCTCGTGCGCGCGATCCGAGTCGCCGTTGGTGCGCACCGAGTGCTGGAGCAGCGCAATCGTCTCGGGGTCCCACATCCGGCGCTCGCCGTCCCGGCGCCACTGGTACAGGCCCCCGACGGGCAGGAGCTCGCCCTCGGGCTCGGGATACGCGCGGGCGTGGCGACCGAGGGCCTCGGTTGCCAGCACGCCGATGCCGATGCCACCGATGCGCGAGGTCGTACCGGTGAAGTAGCGCTCGACCAGGGCGGGGTCCAGCCCGACCGCCTCGAAGATCTGCGCGCCGCAGTAGGACTGGATCGTGGAGATCCCCATCTTGGACATGACCTTGAGCAGTCCCTTGCCGATCGCCTTGATGACGTTGCGCTCGGCGTCGTCGATCGACACGCCCTCGGGCAGCTCGCCGTGGCGGTGCAGGTCGGCGATCCCCTCGAGCATCACGTACGGGTTGACCGCGGCCGCGCCGTAGCCGATCAGTAGCGCCATGTGGTGCACCTCGCGGGGCTCGCCGGACTCGATCACCAGGCCGGCACGGAGGCGCGTGCCCTCGCGCACGAGGTGGTGGTGCACGGCCGCCACCGCCAGCAGGGCCGGGATCGGCGCGCGGGCCGGCCCGACGCGGCGGTCGGACAGGACGATGACGGCGGCGCCGCGTTCGCCCACGGACTTCGACGCCTCCGAGCAGACACGCTGGAGCGCGCCGGCCATGCCGGGCGCACCCTCCATCACCGGCCAGGTGATGTCGATCGTCTCGGCCGGGAACACGTCGCCCGGCACGTGGCGGAGCTTCTCGAGCTCGGCGTTGGTGAGGATGGGCTGGCGCATCACGAGCTGGCGGGCGTGCTCGGGCGTTTCCTCGAACAGGTTGCGCTCGGCGCCGACGCCGGTCGCCAGGCTCATCACGATCGACTCGCGGATCGGGTCGATCGCCGGATTGGTGACCTGCGCGAACAGCTGCTTGAAGTAGGAGAACAGCGAGGGCTGCTTGTCGGACAGGACGGCGAGGGCGAGGTCGTTGCCCATCGAGCCGGTCGGCTCGGCCCCCGCCTGCGCCATCGGCGCGAGCAGCACGCGCAGATCCTCCTGGCTGTAGCCGAACGCGAGCTGACGCCGGTGCAGCGGCTCGGTGCGGGGAATCGTCGGCTCGGCTCGCGGCACGTCGTCGAAGTGGACGGCCTGCTGCGAGTACCACTCGCCGTAGGGGCGCCGGGTGGACACCGAGCGCTTGACCTCCGTGTCCTCGACGATGCGGCCCTGCTCGAGGTCGACGAGGAACAGGTTCCCCGGCTGCAGGCGGCCCTTGCGCAGGATCGTCTCCTCCGGGACCGGCAGGACCCCGCTCTCGGAGGCGAGCACGACATACCCGTCGGAGGTCTCGATCCAGCGCCCGGGGCGCAGGCCGTTGCGGTCCAGCGTGGCGCCGACGACGCGGCCGTCCGTGAACGCGACCGCGGCCGGCCCGTCCCACGGCTCCATGAGGCACGAGTGATAGGCGTAGAAGCCGCGCAGCTCCTCCGGCATGTCGTCGCGGTCCTCCCACGCCTCGGGGATCATCATCATCATCGCGTGCGGGACCGAGCGCCCGGACAGGGTGAGCAGCTCGAGCACGTTGTCGAAGGTCGCGGAGTCCGACCCACCCGGGCGCACGCTGGGCAGCACCTTCGGCAGGTCCTCGCCCCAGAGCTCGGACGCGAGCTGGCGCTCGCGCGCGCGCATCCAGTTGCGGTTGCCCATCAGCGTGTTGATCTCGCCGTTGTGGGCGATCATCCGGTACGGGTGCGCCAGCTCCCAGCTCGGGAACGTGTTCGTCGAGAAGCGCGAGTGTCCGAGCGCCACCTGCGACGCGCAGCGCGGATCGGCGAGATCGGGATAGAAGTGGCGCAGCTGGAGGCTGGTGAGCATGCCCTTGTAGACGATCGTGCGCGACGAGCACGAGGGCACGACGAGGTCCGGGCCGCCGTGGCGCTCGGCGGTGCGGCGGATCACGTACAGCTTGCGCTCGAAGGCGTCCTGGTCGGACGCGAGCGGTCCCTCGGCGCCGATGAACAGCTGGCGGATCCGGGGCATCGAGTCGCGCGCCGTGCGGCCGCAGTGCTCCGGCACGATCGGCACGTCGCGCCAGCCGAGCACGTGCTGGCCCTCGCCGTGCACCGCCTGCTCCCAGATGCGCTCCAGCTCCTCCCGCCGGGGGTCCTCCGGGGGGAAGAACACGACCGCGACGCCGTACGCGCCGGCGCTCGGAAGCTCGAAGGGGACCGCGGCGCGCAGCAGCGCGTCGGGGATGCCGATGAGCAGGCCGGCGCCGTCGCCCGTCTCCGGGTCGGCGCCGGTCGCGCCGCGGTGGACGAGATGCTCGATCGCCAGGAGCCCGCGGTCCACGACATCGTGCGTCGGCTCGCGCTCGAGGCGTGCGACGAAGGCGACGCCGCAGGCGTCGTGGTCGAAAGCGGGGTCGTAGAGGCCGGCGGCCGTTGACGGCGGTTCGGTCATGGGCATCATGGCGCTCCCGCGGGCGACGTCGCGAGCGGTGGAGGACGGAAAATGCTACCAGCGAGGGCGCTCGCAGCGGTCCGTGCACCGTACCTTTGGGCTGTCACAAACGGACGCGAGCGGAGACCTAGAATCAGAGCAGATTTCTGAAGAACGAGAGGACCGAAATGGACACGAAGGAGAAGGTCGTCAAGACCGACGAGGAGTGGCGCCGCGAGCTCACGCCGGAGCAGTACGACGTGCTGCGCCGGCAGGGCACGGAGCGAGCGTTCACGGGGCCCTACTGGGACGCCAAGGAGGACGGCACGTACCGCTGCGCGGGCTGCGGCGCGCCGCTGTTCTCCTCGGAGACCAAGTTCGACTCGGGGACCGGCTGGCCCAGCTTCACCGAGCCGGCGATCGCTGAGGCCGTCGAGCTCAAGCCCGACAACGGCCTGTTCATGCGCCGGACCGAGGTGGTGTGCCGACGCTGCGGCGGTCACCTGGGCCACGTCTTCGACGACGGCCCCGGGCCGACGGGGCAGCGCTACTGCATCAACGGCTGCGCCCTCGACCTCGACCACGGCGGCGAGGACGCCGGCTCCTAGCCGGGTGGCCCGCCGCTGGGCCGTTCTGCAGCACGTCCCCTTCGAGGGGCCGGGGCTGATCGAAACCGTCGCGCGCGAGCGCGACATCGGCCTCGCCGTGGTCCGGCTGGACCGCGGCGAGGCGCTGCCCGCCGTCACCGACCTGGACGGCGTCGTGGCGATGGGCGGGCCGATGGGCGTCGCCGAAGGCGCCGCCCACCCCTGGCTCGCCGGCGAGCGGGCGCTGCTGGCTATGGCGGTGGCACGCGGCCTGCCGGTGCTCGGCGTGTGCCTCGGCTCGCAGCAGCTGGCGGCCGCGCTCGGCGCCGAGGTGACACACGGGCCCGAGCCGGAGATCGGCCTCGGCCGCGTCGAGCTCACGCCCGAGGGCCGGGCCGATCCGGTGCTCGGGGGCGGCGGCGACGCCAGCGCGGGCCTGCCCGTCGTGCATTGGCACGGCGACACGTTCGAGCTGCCGGCGGGCGCCGTCCGGCTCGCGTCGTCGGACCGCTACGCCAACCAGGCCTTCCGCGCCGCCCAGCGGGCGTACGGCCTGCAGTTTCACGTCGAGGTGGATCGACCGCTCGCCGACGGCTGGGGACCGCACCTGCCCCCGGGCGTGGAGCTCGATGAGCGCGGACGCGCCGAGGTCGAACGAGCCGGGAGGTCGTTGCTCGAACGATTCTTCGGTTTGCCCCCTGCGGGCGCGCGGTAGCCGTACGGAACACCGATTTCGATGGAGGGGAAACATGGCACCGCTGGACGAAAAGAAGATCGCGTTCGTGGCCACCGACGGCGTAGAGCAGGTGGAGCTGACGCGGCCCTGGGACGCCGTGAAGGACGCGGGCGGAACGCCCGAGCTGGTCTCGATCGAGGACGGCGCGATCCAGGGCTTCAACCATCTCGACAAGGCCGACACGTTCGACGTCGACAGGGTCGCCTCGGACGCGAATGCCGATGACTACGACGGCCTCATCCTGCCGGGCGGCGTGGCCAACCCGGACCGGCTGCGCACCGACGGAGACGTGGTG
>DASYIJ010000216.1:0-7606 GCA_035997675.1 Solirubrobacteraceae bacterium | reverse complement strand
TCCGAAGAGGAGAGGGGGCCGCACGAATGAAGGTCGCGTACTGGCCGGGCTGCGTATCGCGCGGCTTCACCCCGGAGCTGCACGGGGCGATGGCGAAGGTCGCGCCGCTGCTGGACCTCGAGCTCGTCGAGCTCGACCGCGGCAACTGCTGCGGCGCGGGCGTGATCGCCGAGCACAACCAGGAGCTCGCCGACACGCTCAACGCGCGGACGTTCGCGATGGCGCAGCAGACCGACGGCTCGCTGATGATGAACATCTGCTCGACCTGCCAGGGCTCGATGAGCGAGTGCCAGGAGCGCCTCGACGCGAGCACCGAGTACCGCACGACGATCAACGAGACCCTCCAGCCCGAGGGGCTGCGCTACGACCGGGGCGTGGTGAACAAGAACTTCCTCTGGGTCCTGGTCGAGGAGATCGGGCTGGACAACCTGCGGTCGCTGGTCAAGCGCCCCCTGGCCAACCTTCGCGTCGGCCCCTTCTACGGCTGTTACATCGTGCGGCCCGCCGACCGGCTGGACATCGACTCCGAGCACCCGCGCGACACCTACCTGCAGCAGGTCATCGAGGCCCTCGGCGGCACGGTGATCGACTACGCCGGCGCGTACAAGTGCTGCGGCTTCCCGATCATCACGATGAACAAGGAGGCCTCGCTCAAGCAGGCGGGCCGCCACCTCGGCGACGCCATCGACGCCGACGCCGACTGCCTCGTCACACCGTGCCCGCTCTGCCACCTCAACCTCGACCTCCAGCAGCCGCTGGCCGAGGGCGTCGTGGGCCGCGACCTGGGCATGCCGGTGCTGCACCTCCCCCAGCTCGTCGGGCTCGCGCTCGGCCTGGACCCCAAGGAGCTGGGCATGGGCCGCCACGTCGTCAAGCCGACCGCGGTCATCGACTGGACCGAGGCCGTCGTGGCCGGCACCGCGGCCTAGCCGGCCGTCGTCTCCGGCGCCGCAGCGGGCTGCTTGGTTGGAATCCGGCGGCTGAAGAACAGCGCGATCAACCCGAAGACCGCCAGCACCGCCAGCGCCGAGCGCAGCCCTTGGATTCGTGCGGTCTCGTTCTCCTGGACGATGGCGTCGGCGGCGCTCGGGGGGACGTGCGCTTCGTCGAGCGCGGTCTTCAGGTCCTTGTCGGAGATGAAGGGCACACCGCCGGCCAGCTCGGTCTTGGCCTGGGTCTTCACGGACGCGGGTACCGCGGGGTTCTGCTCGATGCCGGTCAGGAACGAGGTCGTCAGCGTTGCGATCACGATCGCGCCCGTCAGCGCGGTGCCGACCGAGATCCCCAGGTTCAAGATCGTGTTCTGGAGCCCGCCGACCTCGCCGCTCTTCTCGTCGGGGACGGACGACACGGTCACGCTTCCGAGCTGGGATGCCAGTGCCCCGATTCCGAGGCCCGCGAGCAGCATGGGCCAGGTCACGATCTCGGGTCCCGCGCCCTGGTCGAGGGCGGCCACCATGACCACGAGGCCCGCGAACAGCGCGAGGAAGCCGAGCCGCACGACGCGGCGCGGTGACACGTCGGGGAAGAACCTCGGTATGCCCGCGGCGGCCACGATCAGGGTGACCGAGAGCGGCAGGAGCCGCACGCCCGTGTCGATGGCGGAGAGCCCGAGCGCGACGGAGAGGAACAGCGGCACGGCGAAGAACAAGCCGCCCTGAAGGAAGTACTGGAAGAAGAACGAGGTCAGGCCGCTGCGCAGGAGCGGCACGCGAAGGATCTTGGGGTCGACGAGCGGCTCGGATCCCTCCGCGAGTCGGCGGTTCTCCCATCCGACGAAGAGCCACAGGACGACGCCGCCGCCGAGGATCAGCCAGATGCACGGGGACAGACCGAGCCATTCGGGCGCATCCGGCTTCGGCTGCACGAGCCCCCACGTCCCCGAGCGCAGGACCCCGAACACCGCGAGCCCGAGGCCGAGCGCCGACAGCGCGGTGCCGACCAGATCGAGCCGCACTCCCGCGTCGCGCGCCCCCTCCTCCATGCGCCGGGCGAGGACGAGGACCCCGAGCACGACCACCACCTCGCCCGCGAACACATAGCGCCACGACAGATAGGTGGTGCACAGGCCGCCGACGATGGGGCCGACCGCCACCGCGATGGCGGCCGCGGAGGCGACCAGCCCATACGCCCGGGGCCGCTCCCCGCGTCCGAAGTTGGACGCCACGAGCGCGACGATCGCGGGCAGGATCAGGGCCGCTCCCAGGCCCTCCAGCACCGACCACCCGACCAGGAGCACGCCGAGGTTCGGCGAGATCGAGGTGACGAGCGACCCGCAGCCGTAGACGATGCAGCCGATCGCGAACGCACGCTTGCGGCCGAGGATCTGGCCGATCTTCCCGCCGGTGATCATGAACGACGCCATCACGAGCGTGTAGAGCGTGATCGCGGTCTGGATTCCGGTCACCGTCGTGTCGAGGTCCTTGGCGACCGTCGCCATCGACACGTTCATCACCGAACTGTCGAGCATCATCAGGAACTGCCCCGCGCAGAGCGTCAGGAGCACCAACCCGGCTGCGCTCGCCCTACGTCCCGCCATGCACCACCACCACGCTCACCCTCCTCGACGGGGACGGAACGCTGCTGACCAACCTCCCGGCCGCCGACCCTACATGGGAAGCATCGGCTGCGACAAGCCGTGTCGTTCCCGGCCGCGCCGGGCCGGGCGGGGCCTGACCAGTAAGCGGCCACTCCCGCTGGCCAGCGGCTCGCATGCGCCAGTGACGCCGGGGCGCCGGGGCGCCGGGCTAGAATCACCCCTCTGCGGACGCCAGGCTCTTTCCATCCCGATTCGCCGTCGTGAACGCATCCGCAACGACTCCGCGGGGGCACCGTCGCCTTCGCTGGCTCGATCGCTTCGCCGGCGTGCCGCTCCTCGCGACGGCCGGGAGGCTGCGCCGGCGGCGGGATCCGCCGGCCCGGATCCACCGCATCGGGATCCTGAAGTCGACGGGCATCGGCGACATGGTGGTCGCCACGGGCGTCGTCCGCGACGTGACGCGGGCGTTCCCCGGCGCCGAGGTCGTCGTGTTCGCCGGACCGGACAACGAGGCCGTGGCCCGTCTGCTCCCGGACGTTCGCGTCGTGGGCGTGCCGATGGGCCGGCCGTGGACGGCGATCGCGCGGCTGCGGGCCGAGAAGCTCGACGTGCTCCTCGATCTCGGGCAATGGTCTCGCGTCGAGGCCGTCTGCGCGCTGGCCTCGGGCGCCCGCTTCACGGTCGGGTTCGACACGGCCGGGCAACGCCGTCACGGCGCCTACGACCGCGGGGTGGCCCACTCCGCCGGCCGGCACGAGCTCGACAACTACCGGCGCCTCGTCGCCGAGCTGGGCGTCGAATCGAAGGCGCTCCCCCGGCTCCCCGCGCCCGACGGCGACCTCCCCGCGCCGGCCCCGCGCTCGCCCTACGTCGTCTTCCATCTCTGGCCGGGGGGCCTGCGCAGCGACCTCAAGGAGTGGCCGGCCGAGTCCTGGAGGGAGCTCGCCGGGCGCGTCATCGGCCAGGGCTACTCCGTCGTCCTCACGGGCTCGCCCGCCGACGCCGAACGGACCGCGGCATTCGTCAGCTCGTGCAACGGGGCGAAACCGGACATCGAGAACCTGGCGGGGCGCTGCGGCATCGACGGGCTGGCCAGGCTGCTGGAGCACAGCGCGTGCGTCGTGAGCGTGAACACCGGGGTCATGCATCTGGCGGCCGCGGTCGGGGCGCCCACGGTCGCCCTCAACGGCCCCACGTCCGAGCAGCGCTGGGGCCCGATCGGCGAACGCGTGACCTCGGTGAACTCCGAGCTGCCGGGGTGCGGCTACCTCAACCTCGGTTTCGAGTACGACGGCCAGCGCACGGATTGCATGGAGGGCATCTCCGTCGATCGCGTCGCCGATGCCGCGCTGGAGATCGCGCGTCGTGACTGAGGCGACGAACCCGCACGACGTGCTGGGACCCGAGGTCACGGAGCGTCTGGGGACGCTCGGCGTCGACGCGTCCGCGGTCGCCCGGGCGGCCCTCGTCGTCGTGGGGGCGTTTCGGTCCGACGGCAAGGTGCTCCTCTTCGGCAACGGCGGCAGCGCCGCGGACGCCCAGCACGTGGCGGCCGAGTTCGTCGGCCGCTTCGAGCGCGACCGCGCCGGGCTGCCGGCGATCGCGCTGACGACCGACACCTCGGCGCTCACCGCGATCGCCAACGACTTCGGCTACGAGCGGGTCTTCTCGCGGCAGGTCGAGGCGCTCGGCCGGCCCGGCGACGTGGCGATCGCCATCAGCGCCAGCGGGCGCTCGGCGAACGTGCTGGAGGCGGTGGCCGAGGCGAAGGGACGCGGCCTGCACACGCTCGGGCTGAGCGGCGCGGGGCCGTCGCCGCTGGCCGAGGCGGTGGACATCGCGATCGAGGCGCCGCGTGACACCACGGCCTCCGTCCAGGAGGTGCACCTGATCGTGGAGCACGCGATCTGCTCCGCGGTCGAGACGCGGCTGTTCGCGAGCGAGGCCGCCGAGCAGCCCGTCGTGGGGCCGCGCGTTCTCGCGCTGGACGAGCTGGTGGCGCTGCGCGAGGACTGGCGACGCGCCGGGCTGACCGTGGTCTGGACCAACGGCGTGTTCGACCTGCTGCACATCGGCCACCTGCGGGGTCTCGAGGCGGCGCGCCGCCTGGGCGACGTGCTCGTGGTGGGCGTCAACAACGACGACGCCGTGCGTGAGCTGAAGGGGCCCTCGCGGCCGCTCGTCCCGGCCGCGGAGCGAGCCGACATGCTCGCCGCGCTGCGGCCCGTGGACTTCGTGGTCGTCTTCGATGAGACGACCCCCGAGGCCGCGCTCGACGCGCTCCGGCCCGACATCCACTGCAAGGGCGCCGACTACGCGCCGCCGGACGGGAAGCCCATACCCGAGCAGGCGCTCGTCGAGTCCTACGGCGGACGGGTCGAGTTCCTTCCCCTGGTCGAGGAACGCTCCACGACCGGGCTGGCCGAATCGCTCGAGCGCGATGGCTGATGGGCGCCGACGGCAGGAGGGCCGCGGTGTTCCTCGACCGCGACGGCACCCTGATCGAGGACACGCAGTACCCGAACGACCCCGCGCAGGTGCGCCTCATCCCGGGCGCGGTGGACGCCCTCACCCGGCTCCGGGAGCGGGGCTTCGCGCTCGTGGTGGTCAGCAACCAGTCCGGGATCGGCCGCGGCCTGATCCGGCCCGAGGAGGCTGAGGCGGTGCACGACCGCTTCGTGCAGGAGCTCGCGTCGCACGGCGTCGCGCTCGACGGCTTTCGCTACTGCCCGCACGCCCCGGACGAGGCGTGCGAATGCCGGAAGCCGTCGCCGGCCATGCTGCTCGACCTCGCGACCGAGCTCGATCTCGACCTCGCGGCATCGTTCATCGTCGGCGACAAGCATTCCGACATGGAGGCCGGCCGCCGAGCCGGCTGTGCGACGGTCTTTCTCGGCGCCGCGTCGGACGAGGGAGCGCACGAGGCCGATCACGTCGCGGCGACGTGGGAGGACGCGGTCGGCGCGATCCTGGGACGCTCGCGATGACGTCCGCCCGGACGATCGAGTCGCTGCGCGAGGCCACCGTGCTCTCGGTCGGCGACGTGATGCTCGACGAGTACGTCTCCGGCGAGGTGGACCGCATCTCCCCCGAGGCGCCGGTTCCCGTCGTCGCCGTCGAGCACCGTACCCACGTCGCCGGGGGCGCCGCGAACGCCGCCGCGGGTATCGTCGCGCTCGGAGGGCACGCCCTCCTGGGCGGGATCGCGGGCGCGGACCTCCCGGGCGACCACGTCCGACAGGCGATCGCCGACGCCGGGATCGAGGTGGATGGCCTGCTCGTCGACGAGTCCCGACCGACGACGACCAAGACGCGCGTGATCGCGCGCGGCCAGCAGGTCGTCCGCGCCGACCGCGAGGACGCCAGCCCGATCGGCGCCGAGCTCGAACGCGCCGTCCTGGCCTGGGCGGCTCGCCGGATGCCCGAGTCCGACTCCGTGTTGATCTCCGATTACGCGAAGGGCGTCATCACCCCGACCCTCGCCCAGGGCGTCATCGAGCTGGCACAGTCGGCGGGCAAGCCCGTGATCGTGGATCCGAAGGGGCTCGACTACGAGAAGTACCGGGGCGCCACCGTGGCCACGCCGAACGCCCACGATGCCGGACGCTCCGCCAACGTCCACGTGCACGGCTACGACGATCTCGTCGAGGCGGCCCGACGGCTCAGGGAGGTCTGCGCCGGCGTTGCGCTGCTCGTCACGCGCGGAGCGGAGGGCATGACGCTGTTCGCAGACGGCGCGCCGGTCGACATCGCGACGGAGGCGCGGTCGGTGTACGACGTCACCGGCGCCGGTGACACCGTCGTCGCGGTGCTCGCCGCCGCCCTCGGTCGCGGGGTGGGCCTCGAGGACGCGGTTCGGCTCGCCAACGCCGCGGCCGGCATCGTCGTGGGCAAGGCCGGCACCGCGACGGTCGGCCTCGACGAGCTCTCCGCCCGATTCGCGGCGGACGCCCGGCCCTAGATCGGCGCGGTGCGCGCCCCGATCGCGTACCCGATCACGTTGATGACGAGGTGGGCGGCCACGACCACCACGAAGGCGAAAGCCGCCTCCGGGACAGACATCACCCACACCGGGAGCAGGAGCACCCAGATCCCGAACACGAAGTCGCCCTGGTCGAGCACGGTGAGGGCGAAGCCGGCGACCGAGCGGCGCTGGGTGCCCGGGGCGACACCCATCCGGCGCTTGAGGAAGGAGTTGGGCAGCTCGCCGAGGACGGTGCCGAGCCCGATCAGCAGGCCCACGAGCACCGGTCCCGCGTCGCGCACCTCGGCCGGGAGCTGGCCGCGCCACCACGGCCACTCCCACAGCGCGATCGTCGCGAGCCAGACCCCGGCGGTCATGAAGAGCGCTCCGCGCCACGTCTTGTTGTCACCGAAAACGCGCGCGCCGCGCCACGAACGCCCGCCGTCGAGCGGGCGCTTCAGCGCGGGGAACATGTCCAGCGCCAGGACCGGCGCGTGGAGCAGCGCGGCACCGAGGACGGGCAGAAAGACCCAGACGGCGTTCACGCGCCGTCGCCGGGCTCCGCGATCACGACAGCTCCTCCGCCAGGAGGTCCATGAGCAGGCTGTCGTGCCACCGACCGTCGGCCCATCGCTCGGCGCGCCGCATGACCCCCACGGGGCGGAAGCCGACCTTGGAGTAGGCGCGAATCGCGCGCTCGTTCTCCACCGCCGGGTCGATCGTGAACCGGTGGTGGCCCCGCTCCTCGGCCAGCCAGAGCACGGCCGCCCGCAGCGCCGCGGGTCCGACGCCGCTGCCCTGGTGGCGCGGCGCCAGCGCGATGTCGAGGCTCGCGTGCCGGTAGTCGGGCTCGGACTCCTCGTTGAAACCGACCCAGCCCGCGAGCTCGCCGTCGACCTCGACGGCGAACGCGGCGCCGTCGTTGCGCAGGCCCTCCCGCTCCCGCTCGGGCGGATCCGGCGTACCCCACCACTCCCGAACGCCCGGAGCGGCCACGATGGCGGCGAGGCGCTCGACGTCGTCCTCGGTCAGGGGACGCAGCGTCGCCCCGTCGGCGTGGAGGACCGGTACCGGCACGACGACGAGTCTCGCATCCGCGCCAG
>DASYIJ010000091.1:0-6089 GCA_035997675.1 Solirubrobacteraceae bacterium | reverse complement strand
TGAGCGTCCAGATAGCTCTCGAGCGCCTGGTCGATCGCCGCGTCGCACAGCGATTTCAGCGAGCCGAAGTGGTAGCTCACCGCCGCCACGTTGGCGTCAGCCGCATCGGTCAGCTCTCGGAGCGTCACGCCCTCCTCGCCGCGTTCGGCGATCAGATCCAATGCGGCCTCCATGAGGCGCGTCCGTGTCCGTTCACCCGCCGCGAGGCGCTGGTCGGCTCTTGCCGATTCCATGACAAGCTATTCAATCAGACGCTTGAACAGAATGATGCCGGTTTCCATGCAGGCGGATGCCTCGCGCGGCTACGGAGGCCCCATCCGACGAGCCGGCTACATGAGTTGGGACACGCGCTCGGAGTTCGAAAGCCGTCCCGTTAGGGCCATCGACGCCGACCAGGGCAAGCGGATCCGCGCGCTAGAACCCGAGGGCCTCGTCGACGAGGACGACGGTGAAGCGGTCGGGGACGATCTCGCGATTGACGATGAGGACCTTGTTCACCGCGCTGTGGATGCCGTACGCCTCTTGCGCGCGAGCATCCTCCATCGGGAACGAGTACTCGTCGATCCGGCGCAGTCCTTCATCGAGGTCCGTCACGATCTTCTGCGTCCCCACGACGAGGATGACTCGCCCGGCGCCGCTGGCGTACGGTCCGAGCTGGCTGCCGCTCATCGAAGCCGCCAGCAAGGCGCCGGTCTCCGTGACCGCGTGCGCGCTGCCCAGCATCACGTCCGGGGCCGCGGACAGGCGGCGGATCTCGTCGGCCTGGGTGTCGCGGTCGAGGCTGAAAATATGTGGGCGAACGGCTTCGTAGCGGGCCGACCCCTCGATCTCCTCGCTGATTCCAGCGACGTCAAGCGATCGGGACGCGCCGCTGTGCACCTGCGAACCATCGGGGATGAGATCGAGCACGATCTGCTTCGCTTCGGCCGCGTTCCCCGCCCGGAGCACGCGGATGCCGTTGGCCTCCAGGGCGGCCGCGGTCCGGGTCACTCGGGCGTCATCGGCGACCGTGCCGAAGCGACGCTGAATGGATTCGTCGAGATCGAGCTGGATTTCGGTGGTCATGGGGCGCTCCTTTTCCGGGGCCGCCTGGCCCTATATAGTTGCAGTTGCAAATACCTTACCAAAGTAGGTGCACGTGCAAATACTTCCTGAGACCACCGATACCGCAGAGCTCCTCGACCGGCTCGTGGAAGACCAGATGCCGGGTCGGCGTGGGCTGGAGGCCTGGGTCTCGCTACTACGGGCCCACGCGACGCTCATGCGCCGACTCGACACCGATCTGGAACGGGAGACGGGGCTGGCGCTGGCTGACTTCGACGTGCTCGCTCAGCTCGCGAATGCCCATGGCGAGTTACGCATCACCGAGCTTGCGGCACGGGCGCTCATCTCTCGGTCGGGCATGACCCGCCGCGTCGCCCGGCTGGCCGATCAGGGGCTCGTCCGCCGAGACAGAGCAAGAACCGACGCCCGCGGAGTCGTCGTGGCGCTCACCGAGGAGGGCATCGCCCGTCTCGCCGAGACGGCGCCCGTCCATGCCCGAGGGATCTCAAAGCTGTTCGTCGACCCGCTCGATGATCAGGAGCTCGCCGTCCTCGAGCGCGCTCTGAACAAGGTCATTCTCGACTGCTCTTTTGGCTGAGGCCGACAGGACGCCTAGCAGGAGTCCGCTCCTGTTTCCCACGCAGGGCAGAGGCCTCGCGCGGTCGCGGCCCTAACCCATGCCGGCTGGGTGCAGGTGCTGCGCGAACCAGTCGGTCGCCGCGTCGGCCGCCCGGTCGAACTGGTCGGTGTAGGCGGAGAAGTGACCGCCGGGGTACAGCTCGAGCCGCTTGGGCTCGCCCGCTCGGTTGAACGCGGCCAGCCCGAGATCGGTCGGGCAGACGGCGTCGGCGTCGCCGAGCACCATCAGCAGCGGAGTCGGCGCGATCCGCTCGACGAAGGACCCGGGCTCGTACTCGGAGTAGAGCTCGAGCGATCGCAGCGTGATCTCGTTGCGCCACTTGCGAAAGCGCCACTGGTCCTCCGCCGGCGCGGTCTTTCCCGTGAAGAACTCCCACGCGTCCGCGCTCGCGTGCGAGGCCGCGCCGCCCTCGTCCGGGTCGACGACCATCGGCACCATCTTGGGCGCATTGCCCGAGAAGCGCTCGAGCCGGTCGGCGTCGAAGGCTCGGCGCTGAGCGGCCTGCGCCTGCGGCGGCACCCGGCGCAACGTGGACTCCCAGCCGCTGATCGTCGGCACCTGGGCGACGACACAGCCCACCCGTCTGTCGATCGCGGCCACCACCAAAACGTGACCGCCGGCGTAGCTGCTTCCCCACACTCCCACGCGATCGCTGTCGACGCCGTCGAGCGTCTGCGCGAAGGTGATGGCGTTCCGGTAGTCACGCACCTGCAACCAGGGGTCCAGTTCCTGACGCGGCTCTCCGTCACTGTCGCCGAAGTTCCGGTGGTCGTAGGCCAGTACGACGTGGCCGGCGTTCGCGATCGAGGCCGCGTACTTGTCGAGGTAGAACTCCTTGAGGCAGTTGTAGCCGTGGGCCATGACGACCACCGGGGCGTCGGATCCGTTCGACCGCGGGCGGTACAGCCACCCCCGCAGCGTGGCTCCATCCGCATCGAACTCGATGTCGGCCACGTCGTGCGCCCCGTCCTGATCGCCCATGCGCCTATCTTGCCCCTATTGCATGCCCCAGCGCAACGTTTGTCGGGGGCTCAGGGGCTCGGCGAAGGAATCTCCAATCCCGCGGGAATAGGAGTACGTTGATTGGTGGACGGTTCGCCGAGCAGCCGACTCTTCGCTGGTTGACCAGCCGACGATTGGCCTCCGTCCAAGCGGTTATCGGCTCCGAAAGCCGAAGGAAGCCCCGCTTCCAACGAGGTCATGCCCGGGGGACTCGCGTCCCCTGGGACGTGGCCCGAGACCGCGGCACGGGATCAGCCGACTGCGTCCCCGCTCGGCAATGACGCAGGTTTGCGCGCTGTCGCGCCCGAGGTGTGGAGGGTCGGCGTCCGGACCGCCTGTGCGCAGCCAGGCCGCGCCTGGGTAACCGAAGGCTCCGCATCCGCGCGGTGCCCCCCGGCAAAGCGCGCCGCGGTAGAGACACGTCCTAGACGGCCGACCCCCCAAACCAGGTGTTCGAACGGACAGGCGTCGAGTGTTCCGCCGTCCAAGGAGGGGTTCATGCACCTGTTCAGCTGTCCGGCCTGCGCGATTCGCGTGTACTCGGCCCGCCGCGATCGCGAGCGCGGATGTCCCCGCTGCGATGCGCCGATGACACCGGTCGACCTCGTCAGCGAGATGCTGCGGCGCAGCCGGACCTCGCGCCCGACCGCCCGTCGGACGGTGCGGGCGTCGGGCCGGGGCGCTCGCCCCGGATGACCAGCATCTCCTCCTCGTCCGAGTCGGCGGGAAGCAGTCCGCGATCGCGCAACCAGACCGCCCGGGAGGCCAGCCGCGGACCCAGCGGCCCCCGATGCCGTACGACGACGCGCGCGTCCAGGCCGTGCTCCGACAGCGCGCCGAGCGTCGCCTGCTCGCCGCACACCGAGGAATGGACGAGCAGGACCACCCCCCCGGGGCGGAGATGGTCATGCGCTCCGGCGCAGATCGGATCGAGCAGCGACCGTCCGTGCCGTCCGGCCTCCCAGGCACGCGCGGCGCCCCGCGTTGGCGCACCGTCGTCCGCGCTCGGCAGATAGGGCGGATTGGACACGATCAGTGCGAAGCGCTCTCCGCGCACCGGCCCGAACAGATCGCCCCGCCGCGCGCGGACCGACACGCCGTTGAGCCTCGCGTTGAGCCGGGTCGTGACCACCGCGCGCCGAGAGACGTCGACCGCGGTCACCTCCGCCGCCCGGCGGGCGGCCGCCAGGGCGACGACGCCGCTGCCGCAGCAGAGGTCGAGCACGCGGGCGCCCGGGGCGAGGGACTCCAGCCGCAGGACGTCCGCGAGCAGCCAGCTGTCGCTGCACGGCCGGAACACCCCGGGGAGCGTGACGAGCTTCACGATGCCGTCGTATCCGGGCGCCGGTGGGGGAAAACGTGGGCTACCGTTGTGTCACCCGGCGGCGCGTCGATCCCCAAGACTCTTGAGCTCTGAGCCACCACCGCGTCAGGTGCCGCCGTCGGCGGAGGCGATCCGGGATGCCTTCGACGGGGCTGCGGCGTACACCGTCGGCCTCGAGGACGAGGTGATGCTCCTCGATCCCGAGACGCTGCGGCTGGTCCCGCGGGCGACGGAGGTGCTGGGTCGGCTCGGCGGGGACGCCCGGTTCAAGCTGGAGTTTCCCGCCTCCCAGGTCGAGATCCTCACCAGGCCGATGCCCGACGTCCCGGCGGCCGTCGCCGCTCTGCTCCAGTCGCGCCGGGATCTGGCCAAGGCGGTGGACGGTCGCGTGCGCCTCGCCGCCGCGGGGTTTCATCCCTTCAGCCCGGCGCTGGGGGAGCTCAACGACACGCCGCGCTACGCGCACACGCGTCATGAGTACGGCTCGATCGCGGCGCGCCAGTTGGTCTGCGCCCTGCAGGTCCATGTCGCGGTGGGCAGCGCCGATCGCGCGCTGGCCGTCTACAACGGGCTGCGCGCTCATCTGCCCGCGCTGGCCGCGTTGGCCGCCAACGCCCCCTTCTACGAGGGACGCGACGCCGGCCTCGCGTCGGTGCGCCCCAAGATCGGCGAGCTCCTCCCGCGCCAGGGAGTCCCGCCGGCGATCGAGAGCTGGGAGGACTACGCCGAGGCGCTGCGCTGGGGCGTGGCCGCCGGCGCGCTTCCGAGCCACGCCGCGTGGTGGTGGGAGCTCCGGCCCCATCCCACCTTCGGGACGCTCGAGCTCCGCGTGCCCGACGGACAGACGACGGTGGCCGAGGCCGCGGCCGTGGCGGCCGTGGCGCAGGCGCTGGTCGCCTGGCTCGGCGCGCGCCACGACGCTGGTGAGTCGCTCGCGCCCGCGCCGACGTGGCGCATCGAGGAGAACCGCTGGTCGGCGTGTCGTCACGGCGTCGAGGGGGCCATGGCCGACCTGCGCACCGGTGAACGGCGACCGACCCGCGAGGTGCTCAACGCGCTGCTCGACGCGCTGGCGCCGAGCGCGGCCGACCTGGGTGCCGCGGCCGAGCTCGAACGAGCACGCGGCCTGGTGGAGGTCAACGGCGCGATGCGCCAGCGCGACATCGCGGCGGATCGCGGCGTGGCGGGCCTGGCCGAATGGCTGGCGGAGAGCTTCGTGCAGGAGTCGCCGGCGGCGTAGGCGGCGCGGTCGTGGGTACGTCAATGAACATGCCAGGTCTGCCGCGCCCTCGGGGCGAGATCACTCGGGCGCTGCTGGCGGACCTGACCGAGGACGTCCATCCGCTCGAGGCGGTCGAGCTGCCGCTCGTCGCAGATCCGCTCGACGACGAGGACCTCCAGCTGGCGCTCTACCTCTGCTACGAGCTGCACTACCGTGGGCTCGCGGGCGTCGACGACGCCTGGGAGTGGGAGCCGACGCTGCTCGCCCTGCGCCGACAGCTGGAGCGGCGCTTCGAATCGGCGCTCCTCGACGCCGTCCCCGCGCCGGATGCGGCCCCGGACGCCGACGACATCGACCTCGCGCTGCGCGAAATCGCCGCTAAGGACGGCCCGTCGCTCTCCGCCTACGTCCAGCGCCGGGCCGACCTCGAGCAGGTCCGCGAGTTCGTCGTGCACCGGTCGGCCTACCAGCTCAAGGAGGCCGATCCGCACTCCTGGGCGATCCCGCGCCTGTACGGCCCGCCGAAGGCGGCGCTGATTGAGATCCAGGCCGACGAGTACGGCGGTGGCCGGCCGGAGTGGATCCACGCCGAGCTCTTCGCGGCGGCGATGGAGGCCCTGGGCCTGGACCGGACCTACGGGGCGTACCTCGACCGCATCCCGGGCGTGACCCTGGCCACCGTCAACCTGATGTCGCTCCTCGGCCTGCACCGGCGCTGGCGCGGCGCGATCGTCGGCCACCTTGCGCTGTTCGAGATGACCTCGTCGATCCCCAACCGCCGCTACGCCGACGGGCTGCGGCGCCTCGGCTGCGACGGCCGCGCCACGCGGTTCTTCGACGAGCACGTTGAGGCCGAC
>DASYIJ010000041.1:0-10362 GCA_035997675.1 Solirubrobacteraceae bacterium | reverse complement strand
AGGCGCCGCCGGCGCGCGTCGAGGGCGGCGAAGGCGAACAGGCCGTTGCAGCGCGGGATCGCATCCTCGCCCCAGGCCGCGAGCGCGCGCAGCAGCGTCTCGGTATCGGTCCCGGAGCGCCAGGCGACACCGGTCAGCCGGTCGCGCAGGTCGGCATGGTTGAAGACCTCGCCGTTGTACGTCAGCCACCAGTCCCCGGCCTCGTCGCGCATGGGCTGGTGGCCCGCGGGCGACGGATCGACGATCGAGAGCCGCGTGTGGACGAGCCCGACGTTCCCCACGACCTCGACGCCCCGGTCGTCCGGCCCTCGATGCCCGAGCGCCGCCGCCATGCGCTCGAGCGCCGCCCGATCGGGGCGCGCTCCGGACTCCACGACGCAGCCGGCGATGCCGCACATGGCGCGGCAGCGTAGACGCCTAGGGCAGCAGGCCCTCCTGCCGGAACCACGCCTCGGTGCGCCGCATCCCCTCGTCGAGGTCCACCTTCGGCTCCCAGCCGAGGACGTCACGCGCACGGGACACCGTGTAGGCGTGCTCGCGGTTGAGGTAGCGCACGGCCTCGGCGGTGACCGCCGGCGGGCGGCGCGCGAGACGCGCGGCGCGCTCCTCGAACCAGACCGCGGCTCGGTGCACGGTCGCCGGGAGGCGCGGGACGCCGGTTCGGCCGAGCATGCGCGAGTAGTGGGCCATGAAGTCGGCGCCGGTGACGACCTGTCCCGGCCAGGCGACGTAAGCGGCGCCCGGCTCGGCCGCGTCGGAAGACGCCGCCAGGACGAGGCAGTCGACGAGGTCGTCGATGTAGACCGGCGTGACCATCCCGTCACGGCCGCGCGGCAGCGCGAGGCGGCGGGCCTTCAGCGTCTCCAGCGGGCGGATCGACCACTGCTTGGAGCCCGGGCCGTACACGTCGCCGGGCCGCACGACCACCGCGCCGCGGCGCCGGGCCAGCACGTCGGACGCCGCCTTCGTGTCCTGGTAGGGCCAGCCCGACGGACGCGGTTCGGCATCCTCGGGTAGGGGCGCCCGGTGCTCCGAGCCCCAGATCGCGATCGACGACACGTGCACGACTCGCCGTGCTCCGGCGGCCTGTGCGGCGTCGAGGACGTTGCGCGTGCCCCGCACCGTGACGCGCACGTAGTCCTCCATCGGGCCGAAGTCCGCCACGATCGCGGCCGTGTGGACGACCAGCTCGCAGTCGGCGAGCGCGGCCGCCACGCCGGCGGCGTCGGTCGTGTCGCAGCGCCGGAAATCGGCGCCGGCGGCGCCGATCCGATCGGCCGCGGACGCGTCGATGTCGAGCCCGAGGACGCCGGCGCCCTCCCCCGACAGACGTCGGCAGAGCGCGCCGCCGATGAACCCGCCCGCGCCGGTGACCGCAACCCGCGTCCCAGCCAGCTGCATGCGCGTACATATACTCGGAGCGCCTTGCGTACGTCGAGGGCCATCCGTGCGACAGCCTGGGCCGTCGTCGCCGCGGGCGTGGCGGCTCCGCTGATCCGTCGCCGCGCGAGGCTCCCTGCCCACGTGGTCATCCCGACCGCGGCCGCCGCGCCGATCGCCCTGTGCGTTGCCGTACGCCGATCCCCCGGACGCGACGTGGCCACCTGCGTGTTGCAGATGTGGGCCTACGTGGCGGCCTACCAGATACCGAATGACGATCCCGAGGCGCTCGAGCAGCGCGTGCACATCGACTATCCGGTGAACGTCGATCGGGTGCTCGGGCTCGGGCTCCCTCCGACGCTGCGCCTGCAGCGCCTCGCGAGCCCGGACCGGTTCACGCCGCTCGACAAGGTGCTCGTGTGGGCGCACTGGGTGTGGTTCTTCGTGCCCCACTCCTCGCTGCTCTACGTGCTGCTGCGCCATCGCGAACGGTTCCCGCGCGCGGCGGTGCTCACCTACGCCGTCTTCGACCTCGGCGCCGTCGTCTACTGGGCCGTCCCGACGGCGCCGCCGTGGTACGCGGCGCGCCACGGCCGCATGGCGGTGCCCGACATGCCCCGCGTGCGCCGCATGATGGAGGAGTACGGCGCCGAATTCTGGAAAGAGAACTGGGGGCCCCTCTACAGTTTCCTCGGAGGAAATCCGCTGGCTGCTATGCCCTCGCTGCATTTCGCCACGTCCGTCATGGCCGCGCAGGTCCTGACCGATACCGGCGCCGTCGCCGGCGCGGTGGGGTGGACGTACGCGCTGACGCTCGGCTTCGCGCTCGTATACCTCGGCGAGCACTACCTCGTCGATCTGCTCGCCGGCCTCACCCTGGCGCAGGGTGTTCGCCGTCTGGCTCCCCGCGCCGCGCCGCTGCTCCTGCGGGCTTCCCGAGGGATCCAGCAGCTCGAGGCCCGGGCGCATGCCTGACGAGACGGAGAAGGCGAAGCGGCCGCCGCACGACGAACCGGACCTCGGTCGCTACGACGAGGACCGGCTCGGCGGCGACGAGGAGGACAGCACCGACGAGGAGATGCCGCGCGTGCACCTCACGCGCGAACGGATCCTGCTCCTCGCGCTCTTCGTCGTGTCGGCGATCGCGTTCCTGTACTTCGTCCTGCCCCGGCTCGCCGGCCTGGGGAAGACCTGGGACCGCATCCAGGAGGGCGACCCGTGGTGGCTGGCGGCCGCCTTCGTCCTGGAGTGCCTGTCCTTCGGCGGGTACATCGTGCTGTTCCGGGCCGTGTTCACCCGCGGCGAAACCCGGATCGAGTGGCGCGAGAGCTACGAGATCACCATGGCCGGCCTGGCGGCCACGCGCCTGTTCGCGACCGCGGGGGCGGGCGGCGTGGTGCTGACCGCGTGGGCGCTGCGCCGTTCGGGGATGTCCCGGCGGATCGTGGCCTGCCGGATGATCGCCTTCCTCGTGCTCCTCTACGCGGTCTACATGCTCACGCTGGTGATCGACGGGCTCGGGCTGCGCCTCCGGGTGTTCGAGGGCTCGGCCCCGTTCGTGCTCACGGTCGTGCCGGCGCTCCTCGCGGCCGTCGTGATCGTGCTCTTCCTCGTCGTGGCCCTCGTGCCGGAGGACTTCGAGCGGCGGCTCACGGACTGGTCCGCGGGCGGCCGTCGCTGGCGCGTGCGGCGATGGGCGCGCACCCTGGCCTCGGTGCCGGCATCGGCCGCGACCGGCGTCCGGACGGCGCTGCGGCTCGTGGGCTCGCGCGATCCGGGCGTGCTCGGCGCGGTGGCGTGGTGGTACTTCGACATCGGCGTCCTGTGGGCGTGCTTCCACGCCTTCGGCGACGCACCGCCGTTCGCCGTCATCGTCATGGGGTACTTCATCGGCCAGCTCGGCAACACCCTGCCGCTGCCGGGCGGGATCGGTGGCGTGGACGGCGGCCTGATCGGCGCCTTCATCGCCTTCGGCGTGGACAGCGGCCTCGCCGTGGTCGCCGTGCTCGCCTATCGGGCGTTCTCCTTCTGGCTGCCCACGATTCCCGGGACGATCGCCTATCTTCAGCTCCGCAAGACCGTCAAGGTCTGGAGCACCGAGGAGCACGACCAAGCACCGGCGCGAGCTTGACGACTTCCCTACTATACAAAGTGAAGCGAGATGCCTGACCAAGTCGAGAACATGATCGTCGTCGGAAGCGGGCCGGCCGGCTACACGGCCGCGCTCTACGCGGCGCGCGCAAACCTGGAGCCGCTCGTGATCGAGGGGTTCCTCTGGGGCGGCCTGCTCCAGCAGACGACGGACGTCGAGAACTACCCCGGCTACCCCGACGGGGTCATGGGCCCGGAGATGATGCAGCAGTTCCGCGACCAGGCCGGGCGCTTTGGCGCCCGCCTCCTCACGGACCAGGCCACGAAGGTGGAGCTGGCCGACGAGCCGGGCGGCATCCACAGGGTGTACGTGGGCGACGAGGAGTACCGCGCCCGCACCGTGGTCCTCGCCATGGGCGCCGAGCATCGCAAGCTCGACGTCTCGGGCGAGGACGAGCTGGGCGGCCGCGGCGTTTCCTACTGCGCCACGTGCGACGCCGCCTTCTTCAAGGACCGCGAGACGATCATCGTCGGCGGCGGCGACTCGGCGATGGAGGAGGCGATCTTCCTCGCGAAGTTCGCCGCCAAGGTGACGATCGTGCACCGGCGCGACGAGTTCCGGGCGTCGAAGATCATGCTCGAGCGCGCACGCGCGCTGGACAACATCGAGTTCCTCACGCCGTACGTGGTCGAGGAGTTCGTGGCCGGCGAGGACGGCGCGCTCGGCCACGCGATCGTGCGCCACCTGGACACCGGCGAAACCCGCGAGCTGCCCATGGCGGGCGCCTTCATCGCGATCGGTCACGAGCCACAGTCCGGGCTGGTCGCCGGCCAGGTCGAGACCGACGACGAGGGTTACGTCGTCACCCAGGGCAAGTCGACGCTGACGAACCGGCCCGGCGTGTTCGCCGCCGGCGACCTCGTCGACCACACCTACCGCCAGGCGGTCACGGCGGCCGGGACCGGCTGTCAGGCCGCGCTGGACGCCGAGTGGTACATGCGCGACACCCCTGAGGTGCCGGTGCCCGAGGCGATGCCCGCCGCCCCTCCGCCCGAGGCCCAGTGGGCCCCGGCGAAGCCCGGCGCCTGATCGCCCGCTACTCGTAACCGACCGGCGGCAGCGTCCGGACCTCGCTGCGGGCGCGCGGCAGGCGTGCCGCCGCGCGCGCGACGGTGTGGTGCAACAGGTGGCGGCGCAGGAACGGACGCGACCGCGCGTAGGCCTCGTCGCCGGTCATCGGACGACCCTGCGTCCGCCGGCGGATCCGGTCGGCCTCGGCGTCGCGCTCCTTCCACCCCGCCTGCGTCTTCTGCAGATCGTGGATTCGGAACGCTCCGAGGAAGCGGGGGATGCGCTCGATGCGGGCACCGCTGTCGCGCAGGCGAAGCAACAGATCCCAATCGAGCGCGTAGTGGAACGTGTCGTCCATGCGACCCCCCGCCCGCTCCCATGCCGAGCGCCGCCAGAACAGGCTCTCCTGCGGGACGAAGTCCGCGAGGGCCAGGACCTCGTCGTCGTGCGACGGGACGACCCACACGCCCACCTGGCGGTCGCGGGGGTCGATGAGGACGCGCTGGCCATAGACCGCGTCCACCTCGGGATGGGCCTGCAGGTAGGACGCGACATGGGCGAGCGCCCCGGGAAGCAGCAGGTCGTCGGAGTTCAGGAACCCCATGATCTCGCCGCTCGTGCGGGCGAACCCGCGGTTGAGCGCGTCGGCCTGTCCGCCGTCGGGCTCGGAGGTCCAGCCGGTGAGCGCATCCTCGTAGCGGCGTAGGACTTCGACGGTCCCGTCGTCGGAGCCGCCGTCCTGCACCACATACTCGAGCTCGGGGTAGCCCTGGGACAGCACGCTGTAGATCGTGCGCTCGATGAAGCGGCCGTGCCCGAACGAGGGGGTCACGATCGAGATCCGCGGCGCCGGCGACGGCGGGTCCGTGCGCAGGTAGGAGGTCGGGACGAGCAGCGGCTCGGGTGCGTGTTGGCGCAGCTGGCCCAGCCGGGGCGCGGACCACGCTCGCAGGCGGCCCCGCACGCCGTTGCGCGCGCGGCCCTCCGCCTGCTCGCGCAGGGCCGCCTCGACCTCCTGCAGCCGGGCGGTGACCGCCTCGAGCTCGTCGAGCAGCCGCTGGGTCTGGTCGGGGTCCATCAGCGCAGGTACACGGGATTGGAGACGATCCAGGTGCGCCACGCGCCATGGGCGTGGAGCCGTGCCTCGAGACGGTACGAGCCCGGGCGCTCGGCGGCACGTTCCAGAATCGTGTCATGGACGCGGGCGACCGGCTCGCCGTCGCGGATCAGTGCGAGCTCGGCGGGCACGGGCACGCGGGCGTGCAGGACCTGGCCCTCGGCCCACGGCGCCTCGGCGCCCATCGGGACCGCGGCCGCGCCGCGCACCCCGAAGGTGAAGCCGTCGGCCCGCGCGAGCGAGTCCAGCGCGAGGTAGCAGCGGCCGGCGCGCAGCGCGGCGTAGACGGCATCCCGGTCGGCCGCCGCCTCTCCGCGGCGGGGATGGTCGAGCAGCACGTGCGTGCGCAGGTGCGAGAACGAGCGCCGGTAGGACATCAACCTCAGCGGCACGCGGCCGGCCACGCGCAGCCCGATCTGGTGGGCGTCGACGCCGCCGATGGCGACCACCGGCCGGCGGGCGAGCAGGGCGTCCCAGCCGCGCAGGTTGCGCTCCGGCGGGCCGGTCACGACGCGGTCGGGTCGGGTGACGAAGCGCGCGATGTCGCGCACCGACCCGAGCCCTTCGACCGTGTCGGTGACGAAGCTCCACAGCTCGATGCCGGTGTAGCCCGGGGCGTCGAGGTCGTGCCACGGCATCCCGGGGCCCGCGCGCCGGAAGCGCACGGAACCACTCGAGAAGGGGTGAGCGAGAAATCCGAACCCGCCGGCCTCGGCGACGGCCGCGACCACCTCGGCGGCCGAGAGGCCGCGGTGGTCGATCTCCTCGTCGATCCCGAAGGCGAGGTAGTGGTTGCCCTGCTTGGGGGAGACCTCCTCGCCGACGCACACCAGCACGGGTCCGTGGTAGCGCTGGGCCCCGCGCCGGAGGGCGTCGAGCGAGTCGTGGTCCGTCAACAACACGACATCGACGTCGGCGCGAGCGGCCTGCGCGGCGATCTGCTCGACGGTGCCCGTCCCGTCGGAGTGCACCGAGTGGGCGTGGATCACGCACGTGACGTCGGTCGTCGGCATCGCCGGAAACCGTAGACGTGCGCGTCGCGCGCCGTAGACTGGGGCGGGTGCCGGAGCACATCCACGGCGGACGAGTGATGGTCACGGGCGGCGCGGGCTTCCTCGGCCGCCCGCTCTGTGAGCGTCTGGAGGACCGCGGCGCGAGCGTGTTCGTGCCCGACCACGCGGACTTCGACCTCACGGATCGACGCGACGTCGTCCGCGCCTTCGACGACGGCGCGCCGGAAATCGTGATCCACCTCGCGGCGGAGGTGGGTGGGATCGGCGCCAACCGCGACAACCCGGGCCGCTTCTTCTACGCCAACATGGCCATGGGGCTGCACCTGATCGAAGAGGCCCGTCGTCGCGACGTGGCCAAGTTCGTCCAGGCCGGAACCGTGTGCGCCTATCCGAAGCTCACCCCGGTGCCGTTCTCCGAGGAGCACCTGTGGGACGGGTTTCCCGAGGCCACGAACGCGCCGTACGGGATGGCCAAGAAGGCACTCCTGGTCATGCTCCAGGCCTATCGCGACCAGTACGGCCTCAACGGGATCTACCTCCTCCCGGCCAACCTCTACGGGCCGGGAGACAACTTCGACCCGCACTCCAGCCACGTGATCCCGGCGCTCATCCGCCGCTGCGAGGAGGCGCGCCTCGCGGGTGCCGAGTCGATCACCTGCTGGGGCACCGGCCGCGCGTCGCGGGAGTTCCTCTACGTCGAGGACTGCGCCGAGGCGATCGCCCTCGCCGCCGAGCGCTACGACGGTCCGGAGCCGGTCAACGTCGGCTCGGGCCAGGAGATCACGATCCGGGAGCTGACCGAGCGCATCGCGGCGCTCACGGGGTTCACCGGCGACCTCCTCTGGGACGAGCGCCAGCCCGACGGCCAGCCGCGCCGGCGACTCGACACGTCGAGGGCCCGGGATCGGTTCGACTTCGAGGCGTCCACGCCGCTCGAGGACGGCCTGCGCCGCACGATCGACTGGTTCCGCGCGCAGCCGCGCGACCCCGGCGCCCGCGCCGCGGCGCTACGCTAGCCGCGAGTCCACGGCGAAGGGATCGCATGGCGGCCATCGAGAGTCCGGAAAAGGTCGGGGTCCGTCCCGTCGACGACTTCGACGAGGCGCAGGCGACGTGGCCGCGCGGCGACCGCCCGGCGGCGCTGCGGGAGGCGGCAGCCGAATTCCGCGCGCGCTTCACCGGACAGGGCGAGGTGCTCGCCATCCGCACGATCGACCTCGTGTCGGCGGGCTACCCGGCGACGTTCGCCTTCCACGGCGCGGCCCGGGGCGTCAATCCGTACGTGAACATCCTCAACCGCCTCGTCGTGATCCAGTTCGAGGACTTCGAGGGCGAGCGGCGCACGATGGTGTGGGAGCCCACGATCCCGGCCGGCTCGGCCGAGGCTCCGTTCTACGAGCAATTGCTCGAGCGCTTCGGCGAGTGGGTCTCCTACAACCTGCTCACCACCGAGTACCACACCGTCGAGCAGGCGCTCACCATGGTCGGGCTGACCCCGGAGGACGTGGATTTCGTCTCCTTCGACCACCTGCACGTGCAGGACCTGCGCATCACCATGGGCACGACGGAGCCGATCCCGGGCGAGAGCGAGCCGCGCCCGCCGTTCTTTCCCAACGCGAAGTTCCTCCTCCAGCGCAAGGAGGTCGACACCTTCAAGGCGGTGCACCCGACGCAGTGGGCCTGGTACGTCCCGCACGGGATGGACGGCGTGATCGAGGACAACCTCGTGCTCATCGACGGCGACGTCGAGCTCGGCGTCGGCTGTGCGCTCGTCTTCACGCCGGGTCACACCGACGGCAACCAGTCGCTGTGCGTCAACACACCCGAGGGCGTGTGGGTGTCCTCGGAGAACGGCGTCGCGGCGGATTCCTGGCACCCCCACCTGTCCAAGATCCCCGGCGTGCGCAAGTGGGCGGAGTTCTTCGGGCGCGAGGTGATCATGAACGCCAACACGCTCGAGGACTCGGTCGACCAGTACGACTCGATGATCAAGGAGAAGGCGCTCGCCGACGTCAACCGCCGCGACCCGCGCTGGCTGAACGTGTTCCCCTCCAGCGAGCTCGCACCGCTGCGCCGCCAGTGGCCGATCGTCCCGACCTTCGTCTACGGCGGTATGAACTACGGTCGCATCGAGGGGCCCCCTGGGTCCAACGGCAAGCCGTAAACCGCGGGCGGCTCTGTACGCATTCTCCCGAATGGAGGCGCGGTACTCGATGTCCGACCGCACGCAGATTGTCCAGGACGCCTATGCCGCGTTCGCGGCTGGGGACCGAAGCTTCTACGAGCAGCGTCTCAGCGATGACTTTCTCTTCTCAGCCCCTCCTGACCCGAAGCTCGACCGTGATGGCTACTTCGAGCGATGCTGGCCCGGGTCGGGACGGGGGCAGGACTTCGATTTCGTCCGGTTGATCGAGTCGGGCGACGAGGTGGTCGTCACCTACGAAACCACCACGTCCAGCGGCGGGAGGGGACGGAATACCGAGGTCGTCACGTTTGACGACGAGGACAAGATCACCCGCATGGAGGTCTACTTCGGCTGGAACCTGGAGTAGGGCACTATGACGAGCGACTTTCGCCAGTCGTTTCGCCAGACCCTCCTAGGGCAGCCGCGCCACGTGGATGCGCTGTCCCCGTGGACGGTCAGCGAGTCGCGGCGCCCTCGAGCTCGAGCAGGAAGCGCTTGCGCTCCACGCCGCCCCCGTAGCCGCCGAGCGCGCCGCCCGTGCGCAGCACGCGGTGACAGGGGACGACGATCGGGATCGGGTTCGCGCCGAGCGCGTTGCCGGCCGCACGCACGGCCCGCTGGCTTCCCGCTCGGGTCGCCACGTCGCGGTACGTCGAGGCGCGGCCGTAGGGGATCCTGGCCGTGGCCCTGAGCACCCGGCGGGTAAAGCCCTGCATCAGCCGCCAGTCCACCGGCGTGTCGAACGCGCGCCGCGTGCCGGCGAAGTACTCGTCCAGCTCGCGGCGCACGGGATCCAGTCGGGCCGGCGCCTCGACCACGCGCGGGGACACGCGGCCGGCGAGCCGGTCGAGCAGCGCGTCGAGCCGCCCGTCCTCGTAGTTGAGGCTGATCAGTCCGCGGTCCGTCACCGCGACCACCAGATCGCCGAGGGGAGACGGCTCAATCGTGTAGGCGACTTCGGCCGCCCCGCTCGCTCCGGCGCGCTCGGCGGCGTCCCGCGCCGCCGCGGCGGCCGCGCCGGGGTCCGGTTCCGGGGCGGTGCGCGCCAGCGCGCGCTCCAGTTCATCGGGAGTCATGGCATTCCGTCCTTCCTGAGCTTCGACAGTGCTTCGTGCAGGCTGCGCCGCGCCGCTTCCTCCGAGCAGCCGATCACCTCGGCCGCCTCGGCGTGGGATAGGTCGGCGACGTAGCGGAGCACGACCGCCGCGCGCTGCTTGGGGGGCAGCGCACGGACGCGAGCCCACAGCTCCGGCTCCTCGCCGGCGCCACGCAGCGCGTGGTCCTCGGCGCCGCCGCGTTCGACCTCGGCCACCGGCACCGCCCGGCGCCCGCGCGCCCGGTGGGCGTCGATCGCCTTGCGGTGTGCGATGGTCAAAAGCCAGCTGCGCATGTTCGAGTCCGGCCTCAGCCGGGGGTAGGCGCGCAGCGCGGCGAGGAACGTCTCCTGGAAGCAGTCGTCGGCCTCGTTCGGACCGGCGGTTGCGACCAGGAAGCGGTGCACCTC
>DASYIJ010000009.1:0-7346 GCA_035997675.1 Solirubrobacteraceae bacterium | reverse complement strand
CGGGGTGCCCGGCGGCTCCAGAGACGGCCGGCGGGCGCGAGCCAGTGCCCACGCCAGCACGCCGACGGCCACCGGCGCACCGATGATCGCGCCGACGGGCACGTCGACGCCGGCCTTGGTGAGGACGCCGAGCGCTGAGCCGAGCAGCACGCAGCCGAGCACCGGGCGCAGGCCGGCCGCCGGCACCCGCATGACCAGCTGCGAGCCGATCAGCACGCCCGGGATCGAGCCGATGAGGATGTTCCCCATCAGCGAGAAGTCGACGTTGCCGCTGACCCAATGCGCCAGCCCGGCGACCCACAGGAGCACCGCGGCGTGGAACACGTCGGTGCCGACGACGCGGTGGGGGCGCAGACGGAAGACGAGGATGAGCGCCGGCCCGATCAGCGCGCCGCTGCCGACGGAGGTCAGGCCGAGGATCAGGCCGAGGAAAAGGCCGATGGCCACCGCCGCGGCCTTCCGCCCGCGAGTCATGACGACCTGTTCGCGTTCGCCGTCGGCGCTCTTGGGCATCAGCAGCACGCGACCGAGGATGGTCAGCGACGCGACCATGAGCGCCCCGGCGACGCAGGCAAGGAGCACCTGGTCGAAGTCGCTCCCCAGGGCGGTGTGCAGCCGGTCGAGCAGCCACACGCCGACGAGCGCGCCGGGCAGGCTGCCCGCGGCCAGCCACCAGCACACGCCGAAGTCCACCGTGCGGTTGCGCCAGTGCCGCCAGCCGCCCACGGTCTTGGTCACGGCGCCGTAGGCGAGGTCGGTGCCGATGGCGACCGTCGGCTGGATCCCGGCGAAGATGATCAGCAGCGGCGTCATCAGGGAGCCGCCGCCGATGCCGGTCAGGCCGATGAGCACGCCGACCCCGAGCCCGAAGACGATGATCAGCGGATCCATCGCCGCTCGACTAGCCCTCTCCGTGCAGGCCGCACTCGGTCTTGTCCTGCCCCGCCCAGCGGCCCTCGCGACCCGAGCCCGGGTGCGTGCAGGGCGCGCATCCGATCGACTCGTAGCCGCGGTCGTGCAGCGGGTTGTAGGGCAGGTCGTGCTCCGAGATGAAGCGCCACACGTCGCGGTCGGTCCAGTCCGCCAGTGGATTGAACTTCCACAGGCCGTGGGGCTCGTCCCATTCGAGCTTCGCGGCGTTCGCGCGCGTGGCCGACTGCTCGCGGCGCAGCCCGGTCACCCAGGCGTTGAGGCCGCCGAGCGCGCGCTCCAGCGCGGCCACCTTCTGCACCGAGCAGCAGTGCTCGGCCGTCCAGGGCTCCCCGTCGGGATCGAGCGCGTCGAACACCTCGACGCGGACGCCGTAACGCTCCTCGATGGCGCGCCAGGTCTGGCGCGTCTCCTCGAAGAGCACGCCCGTGTCGATCGTGAACACGCGGGCGTCCGGGCGCAGGCGCATCAGCATGTGCAGCAGCACCGACTCCTCCTTCTGGAAGGAGCAGGCCAGGGCCAGGCGCGGGTGGAAGCGCTCGACGGCGTCGGCGAGGACCTCCTCCGCCGACTGCGCCTCGAGATCCGGCTGCGCGGCTAGACCGCGCACTCGCCCTCGCCCCGGACGACCTCGAACGGAACCTTGGCCTTCCAGTCGATGAACGTCTGCATCGTCTCGAGGCTGAACTCGGGAGGCAGGGCGAGGTCTGAGACCTCCTCCTCGAAGCGCGGGGCGCCGATGCGCTGCGCGCAGTCGTTGAAGGCCTCGTCCTGCTCGCGCTCGGCCTCGTAGAGGCGGATCCAGCGCTCGACGGCGTCAGGTACGCGCTTGGACGGCAGGCGCACCTTCAACCGCGTGCCGTAGGCGACCTCGCCGCCCTCGTACGTGCCGCCGATGTGGGCCACGTAGGCCGGCACGGTCTTGTCGCCGACCTTGATCGAGGCGCCGTAGAAGCCGATGTTGGCGATGTGGTGCTGGCTGCAGCCGTTGGGGCAGCCGCTCATCTTGATGTGGATGCGCTTGGTCAGCGGATCGTCGATCCGCATCTCCTCCAGGCGCTCCTGCACGGCCTGGTTGAGCCCCATCGAGCTCGTGATGCCGAGCTTGCACGAGTCGGTGCCCGGGCACGACACGACGTCGGTGACCTCATCCGCGCCGGCCTCGTTCAGGCCCAGCTCGCCGAGCCGCTGCCACACGTCGTACACGCTCTCGTCGCGGACCCACCGCAGCACGAGGTTCTGCTGCACGCTGGTGCGGGCGTAGCCGCCGGTGAAGTCGCGCATGATCTGCGCGAGGCCCCGGAACTGCTCCGGCGTGAGGTCGCCGCGCGTGACCTTGACCTCGATGGTCGAGAAGCCGTCCTGGCGCTGCGGGTGGACGTTCGAGGCGACGAAGCGGTCGAAATCGCGGATCAAACCGGCCGCCTCCGGCGTCCCGTTCGGTGCCCCGCCGTTCGGGCTCCCGGCGCTGGTCGGCGGCGCGGGGGCGTTGGCCTCCTCATCGTCCTCGAAGAGCTTCGGCGTCGGGTCGAAATCGCGCTCGTTCACCCAGTCGCCCTCGAGCTCCTGCTCGACCTGGCTGCGCAGCTCGTCGATCCCGTACTTGTCGACGAACACCTTGATGCGCGCCCGGGCGCGGTTCTTGCGCAGCCAGTCCTGGCGGTTGAAGATGCGGAAGACCGCCTCGACGACGCGCAGGTAGTCGCCGTTGTCGGCCTCCACGAACTCGTACAGGGTCGGAGCGACACGCGGCATGATCGACGTGCCGCCGCCGATGCGCAGCTCGAATCCCCGCTTGCCGTCCCTGATCCGCGGGATGTAGGCGACGTCGTGGATGCCGGTGATCGCGCGGTCCTCGTCCGTGGCCGTGAACGCGGTCTTGACCTTGCGCGGCATCAGCTGGGTCTCGGGGTGGCGGACGAAGTAGCGCACGTAGGCGCCGATGTACGGGGTGGGGTCGAAGAGCTCGCCCTCGCACACCCCGGCCCACGGGTCGCCCGTCACGTTGCGGACGGTGTTGCCGCAGCCCTCGCGGCTGGAGAGGTTGGCCTCGGAGATCTTGCGGATGAACTTCGCCGCGTCGGGCAGCGGGATGTGGTGGAACTGGAAGTTCTGGCGCGTCGTGATGTGGCCCTTGTTCAGCGGCGCGAACTCCTCGGTGGCGTCGGCGAAGGCGTCGAGTTGGTCCGGCGTGACGCCGCCGAAGGGCAGCTTGACGCGGATCATCTGCACGTCCGCCTGGCGCTGGCCGTAGACGCCCTGCTTGAGCCGGAAGCCGATGAACTCGTCCTCCGGGGTGCCGCCGTCGAGGAACTTCTTGGCCTCGGTATCGAAGTCGTCGAACTCGCGCTCAATGATCGGGATCACGTGCCCCGGAACGTTCTCGTAGACCTCGGGATTCTCGAGCGAGCCCTTCCGGCCCTTCTTCTCGGTCTTGTTCGGGACCGACACTGGTTCCATGCGCGCGCGTTCTCCTCGATGGGTGGCAACGGAATGTACCAAAACCCGTGCGGGTTTCAGCTATTTGAGAGGCGCTGTCAACCCCAGGGGATGGGATCGCCCCAGGGCGAGGGCGCGTCCGGTTCACGCTGCGTCGCCTCGAGCAGGGCGGCCCGCTGCCACGGATTGCGCGGGGGCTCGGCGGGCGCGGGCGGCGGAGCCGTGTCGCGCATGAAGCGCTCGAGCGCGGCGACCACCGCCGCGGCCTCTTCGGGCGAGGCCGCCGGAGCGACGATCTCGAGCCTGGGACGGCGGTTGACCACGAGCTGAAGGGTATCGCCGCGCCCTGAGACCGAGCCGCTTCGCGGGCGCGCTTCGGCCTCACGGCTCGGCTTCGTGGTATCTAAGCGCGAGTATGCGAGCGGCTCCGCTGGTCGGCCATGTGACATTGCCCGTCCTGGACGGGCAGGCGGTGCTCGCGGCGGTCTCGCCCGCCGAGGCGATCGACCGCGTCCGGGAGGCGTTCGTGCACCACCACGCCGGCGACTGGTCGATGCCGCCGAAGGTCTACCTCCCCAGCCCGCCGCACGGCGACTTCCGCGCCATGCCGGCTCGCGGCGACGGCCTGGCGCTGCTGAAGTGGGTGACGTCGTTCCCCGGCAACCCGGAGCGCGGGCTGCCGACGGTCACGGGCGTCATCTGCCTGTCCGACGCCGAGAACGGCGAGCCGCTGATGCTCCTCGACGCCCGCTCCGTGACGGCGCTGCGCACCGGCGCCGCCGCGGCGGTCGCCGCGCGGGCACTGGCGCGCACCGACGCGTCCTCCGTCGGGCTGGTCGGTTGCGGTCTCCACGGCCTGTGGACCGCCCGCTGCCTCGCCGCCGCCGGCTACGCCGAGGGCATCGCGTACGACCCCGACGACGCGGCCGCCGCGCGGGTGGCGGGCGACCTGGGCTGGCGGACGGGCTCGCGGGCCCAGGCGCTCGCCTGCGACGTCGTGTGCTGTGTCACTCCCGGGGCCGAGGCCGTGATCGAGGCCGGCGACCTGCGGCCCGGACTGCACCTGAACATGCTCGGCGCCGACGGTCCCGGCAAGGCCGAGGCGACTCCGGGCGCGGTGGCCTCGTGCGCGCTGTTCTGCGACGAATGGGAGCAGGCCGCGCACGGCGGCGAGCTCACCGGCGCGGTCGACGCCGGGCTCGTCGCGCGCGACCGGGTCACGGACCTCGGCGCCGTGCTCGCCGGGGACGCCCCCGGGCGTCCCGGCCCCGAGGCGGTGACGCTGTTCGACTCGACCGGTCTGGCGATCCAGGACCTGGCCGTGGCGGGCGCCGCGTACCGGGCCTGGCAGGCGGGCCGGATCGACGCGCAGAGCGTGCGGCTCGCGTGACGCCGCTCACCGGGCCGCATCCGGGCGCCGAGCGGAGGAGGATGGAGGCGTGATCGTCATCCGAAGCAGCTCGGGCCATTCCGCCACCGTCGAGCGCCTCGTCGCGGCGATCGAGGACCGCGGGTTGACGGTCTTCGCACGCATCGACCACGCCGCCGCGGCGCGCGAGGCGGGGCTGGAGCTGGCGGCCGAGGAGGTGGTGCTGTTCGGCGATCCGCGCGCCGGAACGCCGCTCATGCAGACCGATCCGCGCGTCGGGGTGGAGCTGCCGCTCCGCGTCCTGGTCTGGGAGGACGGTGAGAGCGCGTTGATCGGCCACCGCGACCCACGGGAGCTGGCGCGCGAGTACGACCTCGAGCCGCACCACGAGGTCCTCGAGCGCATGGCGGCGCTGCTCGACGCGCTCGCCGCGGCGGCCGCGGCGGCCTAGGGGGACCGCGGCCCGACCGGCCGTTCCTGCTCGAACATCCGCAGCGCGAACCGGCCGGCCGGGTGCTCGCGCAGCGCGCGCACCTTCGCCGCGGCGACCGGCGGCAGCTCGTCGGGCCGGGGCAGGGGCACACCCCACTGCGGGGGCATCAGGACCGCACCGGCGAGCGCCGCGAACGCCAGGTCGGCGGCGGAGAAGCGCTCCCCGACGAGGTACGGCCGACCGTCGGCGAGCCGGTCGCCGACGCGGTCGAAGGTGGCGTCGACCCGCCGCTCGGACTCAACCGCGGCCTCGGCGCTCACGCCGAGCTTGCTCGAGATGAGCCGGCCCATGAGGCCGAACAGCGGGGGCAGCGACCGCCGCTCCCACCCGGGCACGCCGGTGCAGCCGTACTTGACGGCCAGATCCGGCCGGTCGAGCAGGTGCTGGTACATCCACAGCCGGCCGTGCGGGCCGAGGTCGTCGTCGAAGTCACGCTGCAGCGCGAAGATCTGCTCGCGATCGCCCGGCCCGTCGCCGTAGAGGCCGAGCTCGGGCGGCCCGTGCCGGCTGGCGTAGGCCAGGACGTCCGCCGATTCCGAGAGCACGCCCGCGTCCTCGGTGATGAGCACGGGCGTCGTACCGCTCCCGCCCGCGAGCTTGGACGCGACGAGGTGGTACCCCTGGAGGTGGGGGACCTCCGTGTACCGAACACCGGCGCGGTCCAGCGCCCACCGCGCCTTTTCGCAGTAGTGGCTGATCGGGATGGTGACCAGCCTTCGATCGGTCATCGACGAGAGTATGGACCGCCGGCGGCGTCGGGGGTGCGAGCGACCTGCACAGTCCGCGACTCGCCCGCCGGAATGGCGACTTCCGCGAGTTGTGCACGACTGTCGTGCATGACTCGCGGGAGCATCCGACCGCGGTCGCGAGCCGCGAACCGTGCCCTACAGCGGGATGTTCCCGTGCTTGCGCTTCGGCCCGGGCTCGCGCTTGGTCAGCAGCGTGTGCAGCGCGGTGATGATCTTGGGCCGGGTCTCGTGCGGGACGATCACGTCGTCGATGTAGCCGCGCTCGGCCGCGCTGTAGGGGTTGGCGAAGCGGGCCTTGTAGTCGTCCATCAGCTTCTGGCGGCGCTCGTCGGGCGTCGGGCTCGCCTGGAGATCGCGGCGGTAGATGATGTTCACCGCGCCCTCCGGGCCCATCACCGCCACCTCGGCGGTCGGCCAGGCGAAGTTGAAGTCCGCGAGCATGTGCTTGGAGGCCATGACGTCGTAGGCCCCGCCGTAGGCCTTGCGGGTGATGATCGTGATCTTGGGCACCGTCGCCTCGGTGTAGGCGTAGAGGAGCTTCGCGCCGTGGCGGATGATCCCGCCCCACTCCTGGCTCGTGCCCGGGAGGAAGCCCGGCACGTCGGTGAACGTGACGAGCGGGATGTTGAACGCGTCGCAGGTGCGGACGAAGCGCGCGGCCTTGACGGACGCGTCGATGTCGAGCACTCCGGCGAGCGACGCCGGCTGGTTTCCCACCACGCCGACGGTGTAGCCGTCCAACCGCGAAAAGCCGCACACGATGTTGGTGGCGTAGTGCTCGTGGACCTCGAAGAACTCGCCGTCGTCGACGATCAGCCGCACGACCTCCCGCATGTCATAGGGCTTGTTGGGCTGATCCGGAACGACGCTGTCGAGCTCCGGGTCCATCCGGAGCGGGTCGTCCGTCGGCATCACTCGCGGCGGGGTCTCGAGGTTGTTGGACGGGAGGAACGACACGAGGTAGCGCGTGTCCTCGAGGCACGTGTCCTCGTCGTCGGCGGCGAAGTGGGCGACCCCCGACTTGGTGTTGTGGGTCATCGCCCCGCCGAGCTCCTCGAAGGTCGGCTCCTCGCCGGTGACCGTCTTGATCACGTCGGGACCGGTGATGAACATGTGGCTGGTCTCCTTGACCATGAAGATGAAGTCCGTCATCGCGGGCGAGTAGACGGCGCCGCCCGCGCATGGGCCCATGATCAGGCTGATCTGCGGAATCACGCCCGAGCATTGGACGTTGCGCACGAACACGTCGCCGTAGGCACCCAGCGACACGACCCCTTCCTGGATGCGCGCCCCGCCCGAGTCGTTGATGCCGATCACCGGGCAGCCGATCTTGGCCGCCAGGTCCATGATCTTCACCATCTTCTCG
>DASYIJ010000324.1:0-6036 GCA_035997675.1 Solirubrobacteraceae bacterium | reverse complement strand
CTTCAGCCCGCTGCTCGTGTGGTTCTCGCAGGAGGCGCGGCCCTACATCCTCCTCGCCCTGCTGACGGGAGTGGCGCTGATCGCCTTCCTGCGCTCGCTGGAATCGTGGCGGGCGCGCGACCTCGCGTGGTGGGCCGGTCTGTCCGTGCTCGCACTGACGACGCACTACTTCGCCCTCGTGGTCATCGTCCCCCAGGCCGCATGGCTGGCCCGGCGCGCGCCGCGGCGCCGGGCGGTGGCGATCGCCGTCGCGCCGATCGTGGCCGTCGCGGCGGCGCTCGTCCCGCTCGCCTCCGACCAGAGCTCGCCCGCGACCACCTCGATTCCCGGTGCGCTGGGCACCCGCATACTCGAGCTGCCCAAGCAGCTGCTGGCCGGGTTCGACGCGCCGGCCGAGCTCGTCCTCACGGTGGTCGCCGCGCTGCTCGTGCTCGCGGGCGCCTGGCTGGCCTTCGCGCGCGCCGAGCCGCACGCCAGGCGGGGCGCGGCGCTCACGGGCGGGCTCGGGGTGGTGGCCGTAGTCGGGGTGGTCGGCGCCGCCCTGATCGGCGTGGACTACCTCAACACCCGCAACATGATCGAGGTCTGGCTGCCGCTCGCCGCGGTCCCGGCGATCGGATTCGCCGCTCCCCGCGCCGGCCGCCTCGGGCCGGCCGCCGCGGTCGCCCTGTGCGCGGTCTGGCTGGTCGCCGTGCTCGGCGTCGACCTCAACCGCGCCTATCAGCGCGACGACTGGCGCGGCGCCGCCCACGCGCTCGGGCCGCCCACGGTGCCGCGCGCAATCGTCGTGACGCCGGGCGACGGCGTGCTGCCGCTGCGGATCTACCTGCCCCACGCCCGCATGCTCCGGCCCGGGGACATGGTGCGCGAGGTCGACGTGCTCGGCGTCGCGCTGCGCCGCAAGCAGGGCGAGGGTCCCCAGACGCCCACCCGGGTGCCGCAGATCTCCTATCCACAGTTCCGGCTCGCCGGCGAGCGGCACGACCCGCTCTTCCTGGTCGCGCGCTACCGCTCGGATACACCGGTGCCGGTGGGCTCGGGGATCCTGCAGAACAGCCGCGCGAGCGACGTGCCGGCGCTGTACCTCTACGAGCCCTGAGGCTCTACTTCTCGTACATCGCCTCGATCTCGTCCGAGTACTTCTCGGCGATCGGCTTGCGCTTGAGCTTCATCGTCGGGGTGAGCTCGTCGCCGCCGGGCAGCCAGTCCCCGGAGACGATCGTGAACTTCTTGATCTGCTCGACGCGCGCCAGGTGCTCGTTGGCCCCGTCCACGCCCTCCTGCACCGCGGCGCGGACCTTCTCGTCGGCGGCGAGCGCCTCGAGCGAGGTGTCCTCGATCCCGTGCTTCTTGGCCCACCCGGGCGCGAAGTCGGCGTCGAGCACGATCAGGGCGGTGTTGAAGGAGCGGGCGTCGCCGATCGCGGCCGCCTGCCCGATCAGCGGCGTGGCCGTCTTGAGCTCGGCCTCGATGTTGGCCGGCGACATGTTCTTGCCGGCCGCGTTGATGATCAGCTCCTTCTTGCGATCGACGATCTTGAGGAAGCCCTCGTCGTCGATCTCGCCGATGTCGCCGGTGTGCAGCCAGCCGTCGGCGTCGACCGTCTCGGCGGTCTTGTCCGGCTGGTTGCGGTAGCCGACCATCACGCAGCCGCCGCGGATCAGCACCTCGCCGTCCTCGGCCAGCTTCACCTCACATCCGGGCGCCGCCGGGCCCACGGTCCCGATCTTCACGTGGCCCGGCCGATTGCAGGTGCCCGCGCCGGTGGATTCGGACATGCCGTAGAGCTCGGCGAGCTCGAGGCCGATGGCGTGGAAGAACTCGAGGACCTCGACCGGCGTGGGCGCGGCCCCGACGTTGATCGTGATGACGTCGTCGAGACCGAGCATCTTGCGCAGGCCCGCGAAGTACTCCTCGTCGGCGGCCGCCACCTCCTCGGCGAGGTCGGCGGGGACCTCCTCGCCGGCCTGCTCGAGGCGCACCTTCTCCCGCGCGGCGGCGATGGCCTGCTCGACCTTCTCGCGCTGCTCGTCGGGCTGGGAGTGGAGCATGGTCTCCAGGCCCGCCTTGAGCTTCTCCCAGATCCGCGGGACGGCGAAGAACCAGTTCGGCCGCACGTCGGGGAGGTAGCTCATGACCTCGCGGGGGTTCTCGCAGCACGTGATCGTGCCGGCGAACACGATGGGGATGTAGTGGTGGGCGTTGCGCTCGGCGACGTGCGCCGAGGGCAGCCAGGAGATGACCCGGATCCCCTCGGGCAGCCCGATGATCTCCTCCACCGAGGCGACGACGTCCATCATGTTCGAGTGCGAGAGCTGGACGCCCTTCGGCGGACCGGTGGTGCCGGACGTGTAGATGAGGGTGAGGAGGTCCTCGGGCTTGATCGCGCGCCAGGAGGACTCGATGTCGAAGTCGGCGTTGGACCCTTCGACGTCCGCGAGGGGCGTGACGCCCTCGGGCGCCTCGCCGTCGACGAGGATCACGTGCTCGAGTTCGGGGAGCTCCTTGCGGGCCTCGAGCATGCGGTCGAGGTAGGCCTGCTCGACGAACGCCACCCGGGCCCCCGAGTCCGAGATCAGGTACTGGATCTGCTCGGGCGTATAGGTCTGGTAGATCGAGAAGGGGACGGCCCCCAGGGTCATCGCCGCGAGGTCGCAGATATGGAACTCCGGCCGATTGCCGAACATCAGCGCCACGGTGTCGCCCTTGCTCACGCCGAGCTTGGCGAGTCCGCCCGCGAGGGCGTCCGAGCGATCGCGCACCTCGCCCCAGGTGATCGAGATGCTGTCGTCGCGGTTGCGCACCGCGACGTCGTCGGGCTTCTGCTCGGTGGTGATCCGAAACGCCTCGGCGACGGTCGGTGCGTCGATTGCGCGCTTACCGGCGGCCTGGGTGGCGGTGGTGCCTTCCATCCTCGTCCTCCTCGGGGATTGCTGCCCTCGGAGAAAAGCTACCGCAGGCACGCCGGACCGCGCTGAACGGGTGACGGCGAAATCGGATCAGGCGGCGCGGCGCTCAGACCGCGTGCGCTCGTCCCAGGCGGACCTGGGGTCGCGAACGGCGATCAGCGAGCGCGCAACCAGATTGACCTGCCGGCGATGCGCCTCGGGCTTCATGTTCCCGGCGCGGCGAGTCTCTTGCACGATCGGGGTCTTCATCCTTGTTCCCAACGGGCCTTTTCGCTCCCTGGGCCCGCCCTCCTGCTCCCTTATGACGTAGGTGTCACCCGATACTTACGGCAAGAAACCGGTGCAAAAGAAAAGAATTCCCCAGGCGCCTCTCAGCGGCTGGGGAATCCGGCGCCCTGGAGCCGGTTGATGTCGTTGCTCAACCCGACGAAGAACAGGATGAGGACGAGGGCGAAGCCGATGACGCTGGCACGCTCGACGACCTCGAACGAGACCGGCCGGCCGCGCACCTTCTCGACCAGCGCCCAGAAGATGTGCCCGCCGTCCAGTGGCAGGAACGGGAAGAGGTTGATGATCGCCAGCGAGAGCGAGATCAGCGCGAGCAGGCTCAGGGCGGAGCTGACGTTCTGGTTGAACGCCTGCTCGGTCACCTTGCTGGCCCCCACCACGCTCGAGAGCTGCTTGCGCTGCTCGGGCTGGAAGATGTTCACGATGGCCGTCACCGTGAGCCGGGTGACGCGCCACATGCCGCTGATGCTCTCCCGGGCGGCTCCGACAGGTCCCACGGCGTGGTGCTGGACGTGGTACGTGAAACCGAGTCGCGTATGGCCCACCGCTGAGTCGTAGCGCGGGGTCATCGTGAACGTGAGGCGCCGGCCGTCGCGGATGACGGTGACCGTCGCAGGCGTCGTGGCCGAGCAGCCGTTCACCGGCCGGCCCGCGCAGCGGTGGCGCGCGACCGCCAGGGCGATGGCCTCCTGGCTGCCGTCCTTGCCGTCGACCGCGACGACCCGGTCGCCGGGACGCAGGATGTTCGCCGCCGGCGGCCGCAGCCCCTTGGCGTCGACCGTCTTCGTGGTCGTCACCGTGCCGTTCGCCAGGAACAGACCCCAGAGGATCAGGAAGGCCACCAGCAGGTTCATCGCCGGGCCGGCGGAGATCACGACGACTCGCTTCCACACCGGCTGGCGGTAATAGGCGCGGGGCTCGACGTCCGGCGGAAGCTCCACCCGCGGGTCCATTCCCGTGATCTTCACCATCCCGCCCAGGGGGATCGCGCCGATGCCGTACTCCGTCTCGCCGCGGCGCACCTTGAAGATCGCCGGCGGGAAGAACAGCAGGAAGCGCTCGACCCGCATGCCGGTGAGCTTGGCCGCGGCGAAGTGGCCGAACTCGTGGAGGACGATCAACGCGCAGAACCCGAGGATCGTGAGGACCCAGCTCATGCCGGCGCCCCCCGCTCGGCCACGACCTCCGCGGTCAGCACCCGCGCCTCCGTGTCGGCGGCGTACAGCGAGTCGAAGGAATGGACGCGGCTCGACCCGAGCTGCTCCAACACGCGCTCGATCACCTCGGCGATGCCCAGGAACGGGAGCCGGCCCCCCAGGAACGCGTGCACGGCAACCTCGTTGGCGGCGTTGAGCACGCACGGCGCGGTGCCGCCCGCCTCGGCCGCCTCGCGGGCGAGGCGCAGCGCCGGGAACGCCTCGACATCGACCGCCTCGAACGTGAGGGCGCCCAGCTCGACCAGGTCGAGGTTGCGCACCGGCACGTCGGCGCGCTCCGGGAAGTGCAGGGCGTAGGAGATCGGCACGCGCATGTCGGGGTAGCCCAGATGGGCCAGCGTGGCGCCGTCGCAGAGGTGCACGAGCGAGTGGACGATCGACTGCGGGTGCACCACCACGTCGATGCGCTCGTACGGCGTGCCGAACAGGTGGTGGGCCTCGATCAGCTCCAGGCCCTTGTTCATCAGGGTGGCCGAGTCGACGGTGATCTTGCCGCCCATGTCCCACGTCGGGTGGGCGAGCGCCTGCTCCACGGTCACGTCCTCGAGCTCGGCGCGCGGGCGGCCGCGGAACGGGCCGCCCGACGCGGTCAGCACGAGCCGATCGACCGTGCCCGGCGGCTCAGCGGCGATGAGCTGCGCGAGCGCGGAATGCTCCGAGTCCACGGGGATGATCTGGGCGCCGGTCGCCTCGGCCAGCTGCGTCACCAGCTCGCCCCCGACCACGAGGGACTCCTTGTTGGCCAGCGCGAGGTCGACCCCCTCCCCCAGCGCCGCCACCGTCGGGCCCAGGCCGGCGGCGCCCACGAGCGCGTTGAGCACGAGTTCCGCACCGGAATCGACCACGAGGCGCACGAGGCCCTCGGCGCCGGCCAGCACCTCTCCCTCCGGCCACGCCTGCGCCGCCCGGGCCGCGGCCTCGGGGTCGGTCAGGGCCACCCGCGAGATGCCGTGAGCACGGGCCTGCTCGAGCAACTGCTCCCACGAACGGTCGGCGGAAAGGCCGGCGACCGCGAGGTCGGCGGAGTGCTCGACGATCTCGAGGGCCTGGGTGCCGATCGAGCCCGTGGAGCCGAGAATGAGGACGCTGCGAGGCACGACGCATGAGTGTGGCAGGGTGGCCCTAAGGGCCGGGTAACGGGCGCCGGCAAGGGCGAACCGAGCCCTCGGACCAGCGCCCGGCGATCAGCGACCAGCGACCCTCACATCAACGCCACCCAGATGTAGTACCCGACCGGGATGGTGAACAGCGCCGCGTCCAGGCGGTCCAGCGCGCCCCCGTGCGGGCCGAAGAGGCGGCCCGTGTCCTTCGCCTCCATGTCGCGCTTGATCAACGACTCGAAGAGGTCGCCGAGCGGCGCCACCAGGGCCACGCCGAGGCCGAGGAGGAGCGCGTCGGTGCCCGAGAGCCAGTCCTGGTACAGGCCGGCGAACCACACGGCGGCGATCGCCACGACCATCCCGATGACGAGCCCCTCGACCGTCTTGTTGGGTGAGATCTCCGGGGCCAGCGGGCGGCGGCCGAACATGCGCCCGCCGATATACGCACCGGTGTCGCCGACGAACGTCCCGACGAGTACGTCGACGATGATCCCGTCGCCGTGCGCCAGCTTGCGCAGCAGC
>DASYIJ010000304.1:0-6421 GCA_035997675.1 Solirubrobacteraceae bacterium | reverse complement strand
GTTCGGCCAGCCGGGCCAGCGCGACTCGACGATCGGGCGAGGTGCATCCGGCGGCCTATGCTTGAGCCGTGGCGATCGGCGACGGAGCGTTCAAGAAGGGCGAGCCCATCTGGGTCCGGCAGGCCGATGGCACGGCGCGCGAGGGCGTCTACGTCGGCGAGGGTGAGACGTCGGCGTGGTTCGGCGGCCCGCCGACCGTCTACGTCGTGTATCCGGACAGCGAGTCCGGCGAGGCGGTCGCCTTCGACCGCATCACCGCCCGCGACTAGGCCGCGGGTTCCAGCTCGATCAGGTCGCGCAGGGTGGCCATGCGCTCCTCCCAGTCGCGGCCGCGGGTCGCGTGGCGTCGACGGGCCGCCGCGACGACGTCACCGGCTCCGGGCAGCGCGGCCTGGACCGCCGCGACGAAGGCGACCGGGTCGTTCGGGGCGATGGTGACCACGTCGCCGAAGCGGCGGGTGAGGTCGGCCACTGCCGGCAGCGCCGTGGCGACGACCGGCTTGCCCATGGCGAGATATTCCAGGAGCTTCGTCGGCGACACCGTGTCCGTGTACGCGCTGCGCACGTAGGGGACCAGGCAGACGTCGAACCCGGCGATGTGCTCGGCGATGTCGGCGTGGTCTCGCGGTCCCAGGAGCGAGACGTTGGGTAGGCGCCGGAGTTCCGGGCACGGTCGTTGGATCGGACCCACGCAGACGATCCGCCAGCCGGGCTGCATCCGGGCGAGCTCGGCCAGGAGCGCGACGTCGACGTGACGGTGCAGCCCGCCCACGTAGCCGATGACCGGCGCCGCGGTGGCCGTACGCGTCTGCGGCGGCGGAGCGAACACGGCCGTGTCCACCCCGGGCGGAAACAGGTGGACGCGGGGAGCCCATGGGGCGCAGTGGTCCACCAGCTCGATGCACGAGGCGAGGACGAGGTCGCTGCGGCCGAGGAGCGCTCGCTCGGAGGCACGCAGCCGGTCGGGGCGGCGGGCGAGCTCGGCGAAGTCGGCCGTGCAGCAATAGACCGTCTGCCCGGCGGGTGTCGTCAGCAGCTCCGCCAGGTCGACGGCGGTGTCGGTCGGCAGGAACGTGATGACGACCGGATCGCGCAGGCCGAGTCCCTCTATCGCCCGTCTGACGCGCGGCAGCAGGAACCGCCGGTTCAGCCAGCGGCGGGCGCGCGATCCCAGCGGAGGGAGCACGAGCGGCGAGAGGACGTGCAGCCGCGGCGCCACCTCGCTCACGCCGGCCGAGGTGCCCCGCGCCAACCCCCGTCGCAAGCGCCGCAGGACCCGGCCGATGTCACGGGCGCGGGGCTCCCGGACGCCGACGTTCTCCACGTACACGACCCGGCCTCCCGCCCGGGCGAACCTCGAGGCCAGCTCCTGCTGCTGCTGCCAGAGCGGCTTCCAGTCGGTTCCGGCCAGTACGACGACGTCGCGTTCCGATGCCACGGGTCGGCGACTATAACCACGGACGGCTAGCGTGCGCGCGACGCCGATGGAACCGGTGCCCGCCACCACCGCCACGCCGCCGATCGCCGCGCTCGGCGTGCACACGTTCGTCTCCCGGATCCTCGTGTTCGCCTCCGGGTTCGCCGGCTCGGTGATGATCTCCCGCGCGCTCGGCCCGGGTGGGCGCGGCGCCTACGTCCTGCCGATCGTCCTCATCACCATGGCGACCACCCTCGTGGGCCCCGGTGGTGAGGTCGCACAGCTGCGCCTGTGGTCGCATCGCGCCGCGGGCCACAGCGCCTTCGTGGGCGCGGCGCTGCGCGTCGGGGCGGGGCTCGGTCTCGGGGCGATGGCGGCCCTGTGCGCCGTGTTCGCGCTCGGCCACGACGGCTTCCTCAGCGACGTGCAGCCTGAGGACCTCGCGATCGTGATCTGGCTCGTGCCCCTGTGGACGACCTCGGTCCTCCTGCGCGGCCTGCTCACGATCAGCGGAGGGATCGTCTCGGTCAACCGCGCGCTGGTGATCGGCGACCTCGCGCGCACCGGGGCGATCGCGGTGCTCGCGATCACCGGCGTCCTGACGCGCGAGACGGCACTCGCGCTGTTCGCGCTCACGGTGCTGGTCCCCACGGGGCTGATCCTGCGCCAGTGCCTGCGACGTCTGGGCCGCGGCCCCGGCGCCGACGCGCGGACGCTGGCCCGCCGGGAGCTGCGCCTGGTGCCCATGTTCGCGCCTCACTTTCTCCTCCTGAGCCTGAATCTGCGCGTGGACACGCTGCTGGTCGCCTCGGGGCTGGGTGTGGCGGACCTCGGCCTCTACTCCGTCGCCGTGCTGCTCAGCGAGCTGGCCTGGCTCGTCTCGGATGCGCTGACGCAGGCCGTGCGAGAGCGCCAGGCCAACGCCGCGCAGGAGGAAGCGCTGGCGGTGAGCGCGCGCGCCGCGCGCGTGAACGTCCTGCTCGCCGGAGGCGTCGCGCTGGGCATCGCCGCGGTGTCGGCGCCCCTGTGCTCGCTGCTCTTCGGCGCATCGTTCGCGGCGGCGGCCCCGGTCGTATGGGTGCTGGCTCCCGCCGCCATCGCGATGGCCGCCTGGCGGCCGCTCAACGCTCCGCTGGTGCGCTTCGACCGCCGCTGGGTGACCGGGGCCATCGGCCTCGTCTCGCTCACGGTGAACGTCGTGGGCAACCTGGCGCTCATCCCCGCGCTGGGCATCGAGGGGGCCGGGCTCGCCTCGGTCGCCAGCTACGGCTGCGGCGCTCTGCTGGCGGGGTGGAGGTTCGCGCGGCTCCACGACGGAGGCTGGCGAGATCTCGTCCCGCGGCCGGCGGACGTCGTCACCGTGGCCCGGCTGCTGCATCCCGCCGGGCCGCTCCTGCGCCGGCCGGCCCGCGGCGCCCAGGCGAGTTGAGAGTCTTAGTATCCCCCGGTGCCCGCCGTCAGCGTCGTCATGCCGGTCCACAACGAACGACCTCACATCGACGACAGCATCAGCAGCATCCTCGGGCAGACCTTCCGCGACTTCGAGCTGATCGTCCTCGAGAACGGCTCGACCGACGGGTCGCCCGAACGCCTCGCCTGGTGGGCGGACCGGGACCCGCGCATCCGCGTGCACCGCGTCGATGGGAGGCTCGGCGGAGCCGCCAGCTCCAACGCGGTCGTCGCGCTCGCCACTGCGCCGCTCATCGCTCGCATGGACGCCGACGATATCTCGCATCCACGGCGCCTCCAGCGGCAGGCCGAGGTCCTCGCCCAGCGCTCGGATGTGGTGCTCGTGACGACGCTGCACTCCTACCTGGACAGTGCCGGCCGGACCGTCCGCGGCCGCGACGCTTGGCCCCTGCTGGTCGGCCGGGCGGAGATGCCGTTCGCCGGGGGCTGCCTGATGTTCCGGCGGTCGGCCTACGAGCAGGTCGGCGGGTACCGGAAGATCTGGACCTGGGAGGACCTCGACCTCTGCCAGCGGCTGTCGGGCGTCGGGCGCGTGCTCGTGCTGCCCCAGGCGCTGTACGGGGTGCGGTTCCACTCGACGTCAAGGACGTGCAGCATCTCCGACCGCACCGCCGTGGACGCCGCCCTCGCGCGGGCGCGTGATCGAGCGACGCGCACCGGCGACCGGCCGCCCGCCGGTGCAAAGGACGTCGCGGCCGGGGCCCTGTTCGAGCTGGCCGGAATGCAGCTGTGGGCGGGGGAACGGCCGGCGTCGCTGCGGTCTCTGCTGGCGGCCGCCCGCCGGGAGCCGGCGCGAAGGCGGGCGGCCTACTCGATCTGGGCCGGCTGGGCGGCGGTCAGTCCCGCGAGCCTCCGCGCCGCGCTGCGACTGCGGGCGCGCGGCCGGGACTTCGTGGCTCGGCGCTGGCTCGACGGGGAGGTGGCGCGCGAGTGGCGCTTCGAGTAGCCATCGTCGGCGTCGGTGCCCGCGGCCGTGAGTGGGGGAGCGAGGTTCTCGGCGCCGACGGCTTCGATCTCGTCGCCTGCGTCGACAGCGACCCCGCCGCCCTGCGGGGCGCGGCGGAGCTGGGCGTGCCCGGCGATCGTCTCTTCGGCGAGCTCGAAGCGCTCGATCCCGGGCGCGTGGACGCGGTCATCGTCGCGACTCCGCGGGACCACCACGTCGAGCCGTGTCGCGCCGCGCTCGAGCGCGACCTCGCCGTGCTGGTGGAGAAGCCCTTCACACCGGATCTGGCCGCCGCCCACGATCTGGCGGCCCTGGCGGAGTCGCGCGGCGTGCCGCTGCTCGTCGGCCAGAACTACCGCTACCTGCGTGTGCATCGAGCGGTTCGCCGCATCGTCCACGAGGGCCGTCTGGGCGCGGTTCGCCTCGTCACCGCGCATCACTACCGCGTCGAGCGCCCGGCGGACGCCGGGTGGCAACGGGCCGATCCGCTGTGGGACCTCGCCGTCCATCACCTCGACGCCCTGCGCGACGTACTCGGGCAGGAGGTCGTGTCCGTGACCGCGCGGCGCTCCGACGGCGGTGACGACGTCCAGGCGCTGCTCGAGTTCAGTGGCGGCACGCAGGGCGTCTACACCATCACCCGCCGCTCGAGCGGCCACGAGTACTTCGAAGGCGGCAAGGAGTTCTACGAGCGCATCGTCGGGACGCGCGGCACGCTCCACGTGCTGCACCGCTGGCTGGTCCTGTGCGAGACCGGCAAGCTCCCGCGCATCGTGCGGCGGGGCCCCCGGCGGAACAGGGAGGACGCCGCGCTGCTCGGGGAGCTCGACCGGGCTGTACGCGGGCACTCGCCCCGCGGCATCTCCGCGCGGGACAACCTCGGCACCGTGGCGGCGCTGGACGCCTGCGCGCGCTCGGCGCGGGAGCGCCGGTGGGTTGCTGTGGAGGAACGGGAGGAGATCCATGCCTGACGGCCCGCGCGTTCTCGCAGTTGGGCTCGACGCCGCCGAGCCCACCCTGATCCAGGAGCTCGTACGGCGCGGTGAGTTGCCGGTGCTGGCCGGCCTGGTCGAGCGCTCCGCGTGGCTCCGAGTCGACTCCAGCATCGGCGTGGGGAGTGGCACGGTATGGCCCACGTTCGTCACCGGAACGGGCCCCGAGGAGCACCACCGCCTCTACGGCGAATGGCTCTGGGACCCCGAGAGGATGCGGATGACGGCGAACGACCACCGGCCGCAGCCGTTCTGGGCCGACGCCGGGACGGAGTCGGTCGGTGTGTTGGACATGCCGATGGCTGCGCACGTCGAGCCGAGCGCCGGGTTCGTGGTCACGGAATGGGGACCGTACGAACGACTCGAGTGGAAGCCGTCGGTGTCGCCGCCGGCCGCAACCGAGTTGCTGGGCGAGCCGCATCCGTTTCCGCTCCCGGAGTTTCACCGCACCGGGCGCGACCGCGTGAAGGACCTGCGCGCGTTGGGCGTCGCCGCGGAGCAGGGATTGCGGCAGCGCGGCGCCGCTGCCGAACGTCTGCTCGCGCGATATCGGCCGGAGCTCGCGCTGATCGGCTTCACCGAGATCCACCAGGCCGGTCACTGGATGTGGCAGACGGCCGAGCCCGAGGATCCGATTTACGCGCCTCTGCCGGACGAGCTGCGCGCTTTCCCCGTGGACATGATCGACCTGTACCGGGATTTCGACCGGCAGCTCGGCCGGCTGCTCGACCGCGCGGGGCCGCAGGCGCAGGTCTTCGTGTTCTCGCTGCACGGCATGCGCCCGGCGGTCGGCCTGCCGTCGCTGGCGGAGCCGGTGCTGGTCGCCGCTGGACTCGCGGCGCACGGTGCCCGCTCGCCCGGGGATTGGGCGCGCCGCAGCCTGGCGGCGGTGAAGGCGCACGCCCCCCGCCGAGTGAAGCGCGTCTACGGCCGGGTCGCTCCACGCAGTGTCGTGCAGCGCGTCGCCGAGCCGAACCTGCTGCCCGAGCACGACTGGTCCGCCACGCGCGCGTTCTCCCTCGTCTCCGACCAGCACGGTTGGATCCGGATCAATCTCCGCGGGCGGGAGGCGGCCGGGATCGTGGAGCCCCGCGACTACGAGGCCACGTGCGACGAGATCGAGCAGCTGATGCGCTCCCTCATCACGCCGAGGGGCGAGTCACTCGTCGTCGACGTGCTTCGCGTAGGCGCGCGGGAGTTCATGCCGGACCTCATCGTCCACTGGGCCCGGGGCGTGCACGGCGGGGTCGCGAAGCTGGGCGATCGCGAGATCGCCGCGCCGCCGGAGATCCCCTGGAGGACGGGCGAGCACAACCTGAGTGGGTTCTGCCTGGCGCCGCCGCGGCATGCGCCGCCCGGCGGCGTCATCGCCTCGACCGAGCTGCATCGAGTAATGCTCGCGGCCGCCGCGACCGCTGCGGCTCCCGCCGTCAACCGCTAGGGCGGCGCCGCCAAGAGGGCGTGCCGCGAGCGTCAGAACGGGTACACCCGAATCTCGGCCCCCGACGAGAGGACGGAACCATGGGACGACCCCAGAACCAAGAGGAACCCAGGGCAAAGCCCGACCCCGACGACGAGACCCGGCAGCTGCCGCCG
>DASYIJ010000299.1:0-7929 GCA_035997675.1 Solirubrobacteraceae bacterium | reverse complement strand
GCGATCCGCGAGGGCTACCTCCTTCACTACGGGATCGGCCGCGTCGTGTCCTCCGAGGACGCCGATCTCGCGCTGCTGGCCGGCGACCAGCTCTACGCGATCGGGCTGGCCGAGCTCGCCGACATCGGGGACCTCGAGGCGGTGGGCGAGCTTGCCGACGTGATCTCCCTCACGGCGGCCGCCCAGGCGGTCGCGGACGAGGCGCTGGCCGAGGCCGTGTGGGAGGCCGGCGCCGTGGCCGTCGGCTGGGGCGCCACCCCCGCCCACGCGGCGGCCAAGGCGCTCGCCCGCGCCGGCGACTCGGGCGCGGCCGAGGCCCTGCGCTCCGCGGCCCGCGCGGCGCGCGAGCCGGCCTGAGCGTCCACCTCGCGCCCTCGTGGCGAGCGTAGCTTTGTTGACGATAGGGTTCCGCGCCCGGTTCAATTCGAGCCGTAAGAGGAGCGTCAGTGGCCGATCGTCGTCAAGCGAAGTCCCCATATACCGAGGACCGCGGGATCCCCGGGGCGTTCGAGGGCGAGACGGTTACGCGCCGGCGCTTCATGGTCGGCTCTGTCCACGCGGCGGGCGTGGCTGCCGCGGCCGCCTTCACGCTTCCGGCGCTGGGCTTCGCGCTCGGCCCGATCTTCCACCGGACCCGGATCGCGTGGCAGGACGTCGGCCCGCTCAGCGACTTCCCGGACAGCACCTACGTGCCGCGAGTCGTCACGCTCACGCCCGACATCGGGGAGGTCGGCAAGAGCACGGTCTACATCCGCAAGCACAACCCGTCCATCGACGGCAAGGTCAAGGACCAGTACGACAACTACGTCGCGATCTCGACGAAGTGCATGCACCTCGGCTGCCCGGTGCGGTTCATCGAAGCGTCCTCGCGCTTCGTGTGCCCGTGCCACGGTGGCGTATACGACTTCCAGGGCAAGCGCGCGGGCGGCCCACCCGTGCGCCCGCTCGATCGCTTCTACACCCGCGTGGCCAACGGCCGGCTCGAGCTCGGCCCGCGCTTCAGCGTCAACAGCGAGCTGCGGCGCTTCTCGCCGCGTGACCCCGGCGAGCCGCTCGACGGTATCGGTCAGTATCTGTACCCGAGGCGGTTCGACACGACCAACAAGCCTCCAGGAGCGAAGAACTGATGCCCAAGCTCCCGGCGCCCCCGATCCCCGGAGCCCTGAAGCCGAAGCCCAAGCGGCCCGGCGAGGGGAACGGCAAGGTCAAGCCGATCGATGCCGCGGCCGAGGCCGGCAGCCACGCCGTCGACTGGGTCGACGAGCGCACGTCGGTGTCGGGCGGCCTGCGCTGGCTCATGTTCCGCAAGGTGCCCAAGGGGACGAACTGGTTCTACACGCTGGGCTCGGCGACCCTGTTCGCGTTCCTCTCCCAGGCGGTCACCGGGGTGTTCCTGGCGATGTACTACGACCCGTCGCCAATTCACGCGTACGAATCGGCGCGGTACATCACCAACGAGGTGTTCCTCGGCCAGTTCGTGCGGGGCATGCACAAGTGGGGCGCCACGGTGATGATGATCCTGATCTTCCTGCACCTGGGCAGGACGTTCTTCTTCGGGGCGTACAAGTACCCGAGAGAGCTGAACTGGGTGATCGGCGTCGTGCTGCTCGTGCTGACGATGGTGATGGCGCTGACCGGCTACCTGCTGCCGTTCGACCAGCGCTCCTACTGGGCCACGATCGTGGCCGACAACATCAACGGCACCGGCCCGCTGGTCGGCCCCTATCTGGCGGACTTCCTCAGAGCCGGGCCGGAGTTCGGCGCGACGACGTTATCGCGCTTCTACGCGATCCACATGCTGCTCGTGCCGGGGGCGCTGGTCGCCCTGATCGTGGCGCACCTCTGGCTCGTGGCCAAGCTGGGCACGACGGCGCCTCCGTGGCTGAAGGTCGAGCCACCGGAGGAATTGCGGAAGGCCGAGGTCTAGCGTGAACAACCGCGAGAAGGAGGCCTACCTCCGCGACTACTCGGTCATGAAGGCGCAGGGGAAGCCGTTCTTCCCCTACGCGGTGGCCAAGGACGCCGCGATGGCCTGCATCGTCATGGTGGTCATCATCGGGATGGCGATCGTCCTCGGCGCGGAGCTGGGACCGAAGGCGGACCCGACGACCACGACCTACGTTCCGCGTCCGGAGTGGTACTTCTTCTTCCTGTTCGAGCTGCTGCGCGTGGTCAAGCCGGCGGAGCTGACGCCCCTGGCCACGATCGGCATTCCCACGCTGGCCCTGATCCTGCTCCTGCTGCTGCCGTTCTACGACCGCGGCCCGGAGCGTCGACCCGAACGCCGGCCGATCGCCACCACGGCGGGGATCCTGACCATCTTCGCGATGGCCTACCTCACCTACGCCGGCGCGCAGGCCGGGTCGCCGAACTCGATCGACCTGAAGGTGCCCCAGCAGTTCGAGGCCGGCAAGCTCGTGGCCGCCCAGTCGGGCTGTCTCGCCTGTCACAAGTTCGGTGAGAACGGCAACGACGGCCCGGGCCCCAACCTTTCGAAGATCGGCGCCCGACTGCCGAAGGAGGCGATCGCGCGGACGCTGCGCAACCCAACCTCGCCGATGCCGCCGTACGGCAACCTGCCGCCGGAGAAGTTCACGGCACTCGTGAACTTCCTCGCGCAGATGAAGTAGCGCTCGCGGGGGTTCCAATGGCCAGCCAGACCGGCACCCTCGAGGAGGGCCAGGTCCGCGCGATGTTCGATCGCATCGCCGGCGTGTACGACCGCATGAACGCGGTCATGACGGCCGGGCTGGATCGGCGCTGGCGGTCGCGCGCGGCCGACCTCGCCCTCGTGGCCCCCGGCGACCGGGTGCTCGACGTCGCCACCGGGACGGGCGACCTCGCCTTCGAGCTGGCGCGGCGCGTGGCGCCGGGCGGCGAGGTCGTGGGCACGGACTTCGCCGAAGCGATGCTCGAGCGAGCGCGCGAGAAGGCGGCCGGGCGTCCCGACGTCCGCTTCGAGTGGGGCGACGCGCTGGCTCTCGACCACCCCGACGACGCCTTCGCCGCCGCGACGGTCGGGTTCGGGGCGCGCAACTTCGCCGATCTGCACGGCGGGCTGCGCCAGATGGCGCGCGTCGTGCGGCCAGGCGGACGCGTCGTCGTGCTCGAGATCACCACTCCGCAGACCCCGCCGCTGTCCTGGTTCTACGGCCTGTGGTTCGACCGGATCGTGCCCGGCCTCGGCCGCGTCGCCGGGGATGAGGACGCCTACAGCTACCTGCCCGACTCCGTCAAGCGCTTTCCGGGTCCCGAAGGACTGGCCTCGATCATGGACGAGGTGGGCCTGCGCGAAATCCGCTGGCTGCTGACCGCAGGCGGGATCATCGCGATCCACCACGGCACGGTCGGGGACGCCTGATGCCGATCGCTCCCACGGTCGAGGCGGTCGTGGCGGCGGGCGGCGCCCACATCCCGCCCCTCATGGAGGCCCTCGACCGCCGCCTCGCCGATCTGGCTGCCGGCCACGGCGCCGTGCTCGCCCGCCACGGCGGCGCCACGATCGCGGCCGGGGGCAAGCGGCTGCGCCCGCTGCTCGTGTTCGTTGCCGCCGGCGAAGCGGCGGGGCCGGGGGTGCTCCGGGTCGCGGTGGCCGTCGAGCTGCTCCACAGCGCGACGCTCGTGCACGACGACGTCCTCGACGCCGCCGAGCTGCGACGCGGCCGTCCGACCGTGGTGGCGTCGGCGGGCCGCGGCATCGCCACCGCGACCGGCGACCTGCTGTTCTCGCGCGCGTTCGCCGAATTGCGGACCAACGGGCGCGCGGACGAGGTGCGGGTCCTGTCCTCCGCCAGCTCGGCGCTCGCCCTGGGCGAGCTCCTGCAGCGCGCCGACGCGTTCGACGCCGGCGTGAGCGTCGAGCGCTACCTCGAGCGCTGCGAGTACAAGACCGCAAGGCTCTTCGAGGCCGCCTGCGAGCTCGGGGCGCTGGAGTCCGGGGTCCCGGCCGACCGGGTGGCCGCGCTCGGCGCCTTCGGCCGCCGGATCGGGCTCGCGTTCCAGCTGCTCGACGACGTGCTCGACGTGTCCGGTCCGGTCGAGCGGACCGGCAAGGCCCGCGGCACGGATCTGCTCGACGGCACGGTCACCCTGCCGCTGATCCTCGCGCGCGAGCAGGACCCGGAGCTGGCGGCGCTGGACGTGCGCGAGATCGGCACCCCCGAGCAGGCCGCCCGCGTCTGCGATCGCATCGGCGCCACCACGGCGCTTGAGGAGTCCAAGGCCCGAGCCCTCGCGATCGTCGCCGAAGCAAAAACCGAACTGCCGGAGCTGCCCGAGAGCCAGCGCAAGGCGCTGAGGCTCGTGGCCGACGGAGTAGTCGAGCGCTACGCGTAGTTGTCAGTTGTCAGTTGTCAGTTGTCAGTTGTCAGTTGTCAGTTGTCAGAGCGGCCAGAGCCAACGCACTAAGAACTAAGAACTAAGAACTAAGAACCGCGCCGCAGGCGCGGGCTAGAAGTCCATCGGATGAATCGCACCCGCGCGCAAGGCGGAGATGAAGCGCTCGATCTCCTCTTCCATGTTCGCGTGCATGAGCTGCTTGAGGTCCGTCAGCAGCGCGTGCGTGCCGTGATCGAGTTGCTCATCCAGTCCCTCGACCGTCTCGCGGTCGAACGTCCCGGCGCTCTCCCGCTCGCAGTTCGGGCAGCGCAGCAGGAGCTCCCAATGCTCCTCGCCGGCCTCCTCCCACGCGGTGGGATAGACGAGCTGCGACGTGCACTCGGGGCACACGTGCAGGTCGGTTCCCGGTGCGGTCGTGGTCCGGCCGTCAACCTCGGAGTCGGCGAAGTAGACCACCTCGATGGTCTTGCCGCTGGGAAGGACGACGCGACGGACGGCGTGGGGCTGATCTGGGCTGGGAGTCATGCGATACACCTTCGACTGGTCCCGGTATCGGCTCCGCGCGCGAGGAACTTGACCCCCCCTTCGTGATCTGGCGGGTCGTTTCTTCCGCAAAGAGCGAGCGGTACCCTTGTCGCTCCCCAATCCGGAGGTTGCCGTCATGCCGTTCGGCATCGGCCCGCTCGAGCTCATCATCGTTCTCGTCATCGTTCTCGTCATCTTCGGCCCGAAGCGCCTCCCAGGCCTCGGCCGCTCGCTGGGCACGGGCATGCGCGAGTTCAAGGACTCGATTTCCGGTAAGGACCAGGAGGGCAAGAAGGACGAGGCCCCCACGGAGTCGGATCGGATCGAGCGCACCGCGGATGCCCCGGCGGCCAAGGACGCCGAAGCCAAGGCCGCGGAAGAGAAGGTCCTGGGCGACCGTCGCTCCTAGCGCGGCCGCCGACGCACGATGGCCACCGCGATCCGGCCGATCGGCCACGAGGACCGCCTCTCACTGGTCGAGCACCTCGACGAGCTGCGGACGCGGCTCATCATCTGCGTGCTCGCGCTCTGCGCCACCTTTGCGGTCGCGCTGTGGCAGAACCACGCGCTGCTGCGGGTCCTCAACGACCCGCTGAAGGAGACGACCAAGTCGGCGGCCCAGCACGCCAAGGGGCCGCTCGGCGCCCAGGCCCGCTACGACCTCCAGCAGCGCGAGGCGCTCAGGCGCAGCCGCGACGCCTTCACCCTCCTGTCGCAGAGCAAGGCCGCGCTGAGTCCGACCGAGCGCGCCGCCCTGGTGGCCGCCGCCCAGGCTTCGGGCTCGGCGCTGAAGGCGGCGCCGAAGGAGGTCACCGGCCGCCAGCCCGTGACGCTCGGCCTCGGCGAGCCGTTCGGGCAGACGCTCAGCGTGTCGTTCTACTTCGCGCTGCTCTTCGCCCTGCCGCTGATCCTCTACCAGGCGTACGCGTTCGTGTTACCGGCCTTCAGCCCGCGCGAGCGCCGGGTCGCCCTCCCGCTGATGGCGATGGTCCCCGTCCTGTTCCTGGCCGGGGTCGTGTTCGCCTACTTCCTCGTGCTGCCGGCGGCGATCGGCTTCCTGCAGAACTTCAACAGCGACGAGTTCGACGTGCTCGTTCAGGCCAAGAGCCTGTACTCGTTCAGCATCCTCACGCTCATCATCATGGGCGTGCTGTTCCAGATGCCGGTCGGCGTGCTGGCGCTGACCCGCCTCGGCATCGTGACTCCCCGCCAGCTGCGCCAGAACTGGCGCTACGCGACCGTGATCATCGCCGTGATCGCGGTGCTCCTTCCCGGCACCGATCCGGTCACCACCTGCATCGAGATGGTCCCCATGCTCCTGCTGTACGGCCTGAGTATCCTGCTGGCGACGTGGGTTGAACGCTTCGACCGACGTACTGCGGAACGCGACGCGTCCGCGCTCGCGGACGAACCCACCGACCAGGACTGACGCCACATGCTCTTCGACCTCAGAGGCCGCGGCCGACGCCGCACCATCCAGGCCATCTACGTGACCCTCGCGGTCCTCATGGGTGGCGGCCTCGTCTTCTTCGGCATCGGCGGCAACACGTCGGGCGGGTTGTTCGACGCCTTCAAGGGCGGCAGCGGCAGCAGCAGCGACACCTTCTCCAAGCAGGCAACCCAGGCCGAGAAGACCCTGAAGGTCAACCCCAACGACGCCGCCGCCTGGAGCGTCCTCGCGCGGGCGCGCTTCCAGCAGGCGGGTCAGGGCGACAGTTACAACCAGCAGACGAGCACCTTCACCGACAAGGGCAAGTCCCGGCTGCAGGAGTCCGCGACGGCCTGGGAGCACTACCTGACGCTGAACCCGCGCAACCCCGACGACTCGCTGGCCTCGCTGATGGTGCAGGTGTACGCGCCCACTGCGCTGAACCAGCCCGCCAAGGGGGTGAAGGCGGCACAGGTCGTGACGGCGACTCGCCCGAGCGCGCAGACCTTCTACACGCTGGCCGTGTTCGCCTACGCGGCGGGGGACAAGCGCACCGGGAACCTGGCCGCGGCCAAGACACTGTCGCTGACACCGGCCGCCCGCAAGACGCAGACGAAGCTGCTGCTCGACCAGGCCAAGAAGCCGCAGACCGCACAGGGCGCCACCCAGGCGCCCGTCCAATCGGCGACTGGTCAATAGCCGGCCGCCGGTAGAATTCGCCGCCTCCGGGCCGTTAGCTCAATTGGTAGAGCAGGGGCCTCTTAAGCCCAAGGTTGAAGGTTCGATTCCTTCACGGCCCATTCCCGGGTAAATCGCCGTCCGCAGCGCCTGGTGTCCTGACCCCCGTCGTGGGCACGCTGCTCTCCCAGGTCATCCCGCTGGCGCTCGGCGCGGCGATCAGCCCCGTCCTCTTCCTCCTCACCCTGACCACGCTGACCGGCGCCCGTCCGCTCCTCCGGGGCCTCGCGCTGACGGCGGGCGCGGCGGTGCCCCTCGTGGTCGTCGGAGTGTTCGCCTTCGCGATCGGCGGGTCGCTGCACACCTCGCACGCGACCAAGGCGACCATCGACCTCGCGCTGGGCGTGCTGCTCGTCCTGGTCGGGATGCGTGCGCTGGTAAGGCCACCCGCGGAGCCCAAGCCGGCCGAGGAGTCCAAGCGCCCGGCCGGTCCGGCGCGCTCCTTCGCGCTCGGCTTCGGCGCCATGGTCACCAACGTGACCACCCTGGCGCTGTACCTGCCCGCGATGAAGCTGATCGCGACGAGCCACGTGTCGGATACCGATCGTGTCCTGGCGCACGTGATCGTCGCGCTGATCACGCTCACGCCCGCGGCCGTGCCGGTCGCGCTCGTCGCGGTGGCGCCAAGGTCGTCCCGGCGGATCCTGGCCGCGGTCAGTCAGTTCATGAGCGACCACCGGCGGGCCCTGCCGGTCGTCCTGGGCTTCGGGTTCGGCGCCTGGTTGATCGTGAAGGGCGTGGCGGCTCTGTAGCGTGTCGGCGATGAGCGATCTGGCCAGCGTCGACGGCGAGCTCCTCCCCGTCGCGGAGGCGCGCATTCCCGTGACCGACGAGGGCCTGCTGCGCGGCGACGGCGTCTTCGAGGTCCTGCGCGTGTACGGCGGCCGACCGTACGCGCT
>DASYIJ010000297.1:0-8720 GCA_035997675.1 Solirubrobacteraceae bacterium | reverse complement strand
TGGGCGGCGCATCCGCCGCGCGAGCGGGGAGAGATTCTTCGGAGCGCCTTCGAGGCGCTCGTCGAGCGGTCCGACGACCTCGCGCTGCTGATGACGCTCGAGATGGGCAAGGCGGTTCGGGAGTCCAAGGCCGAGATCACCTACGCGGCGGAGTTCCTGCGCTGGTTCTCCGAGCAGGCGGTCCGCGTCGACGGCCGTTACGCGGTCAACGCGAACGGGAAGGGCCGAACCCTCGTGATGAAGCAGCCGGTGGGCCCGTGCCTGCTGATCACGCCGTGGAACTTCCCCATGGCCATGGGCACGCGCAAGATCGGGCCGGCGATCGCCGCCGGTTGCACGATGGTGATGAAGCCGGCCAGCCAGACGCCGCTGTCCATGCTGGCACTGGCGCAGATCCTCGAGGAGGCCGGGCTCCCGGGCGGCGTGCTCAATGTCATCACCAGCTCCTCATCGGGTTCGGTGATGGAGCCGCTGATCCGCGACTTCCGCGCCCGCAAGCTGTCCTTCACCGGCTCAACCGAAATCGGCCGCAAGCTCATGGCGCAGGCCTCGGAGCAGCTGCTGCGGCTTTCCATGGAGCTGGGCGGCAACGCGCCGTTTCTCGTCTTCGACGACGCCGACCTCGACGCCGCGGTCGAGGGCGCGATGCTCGCGAAGATGCGCAACGTCGGCGAGGCGTGCACCGCGGCCAACCGGTTCCACGTGGCCGCGCCGGTGGCCGAGGAGTTCGCCTCCAGGCTGGCCGAGCGGATGGCCGCACTCAAGGTCGGCCGCGGCACCGAGGAGGACGTCGACGTCGGTCCGCTGATCGACGACGCCCAGCGCTCCAAGGTCAAGGAACTGGTCGAGGACGCGGTCGGCAAGGGCGCAAAGGTGCTGGTCGGCGGCTCGGAGCGCGACGGCGCGGGCTACTTCTTCGAGCCGACCGTGCTCGCCGACGTTCCGAGCGAGGCCCGTCTGCTCAAGGAGGAGATCTTCGGCCCGGTCGCCCCGGTCGCCGGCTTCGACTCCGAAGAGGCCGCGATCGCCGCGGCCAACGACACCGAGTACGGCCTGGTCGCCTACGTGTACACCCGCGACCTCCAGCGAGCCTTCCGCGTGATCGAGGGGCTCGAGACCGGGATGGTGGGCCTCAATCAGGGGATGGTGTCCAACGCCGCGGCGCCCTTCGGTGGGGTCAAGCAGTCCGGCTTCGGTCGCGAGGGCGGCTACGAGGGCATCGAGGAGTACCTCGAGACCAAGTACGTCGCGATGAACCTCTAGCCGAGTAGGCCGACCGGCCGCCGAGTCCCGCCGACACCGCCGGAGTCGGCTCGCCTGTACAGGCGGTTGGTCGCGTGGTCGAACTCGTGGTCGTACCGGTCGGTGTGGAGGGGAAGTCGCTCCGCCTCGAAGTAGATCCGCTCCACGCGAGCCAGAAGGTCCGGCCTGATGGCGAGCACCAGGTCAGCCTCCAAGCCCTCGACGTCGATCTTGAGGACGTCGATCCTGGGCTCGATCTCGAGCACGCTCCCGAGCACCTCGTTCACCTCGCGGACGCGGACGTCGATGTGTTTGTCCGTCCTGACCGCGAGACCGCCGTATCGACCGGTGTCCTCAATCCCGAACGCGGCGACGCCTGCCTCCAGTCCGACGGCGCATTCATCGAGTACCCAGCGGGATTCGAAGGCGGCCAGGTTGTCCCGAAGCCGTGCGACGTTGCGAGGTACGGGCTCGTACAGGTAGCAGCGCGAGTCGCGGTTGCGCGTCAGGAAATACATGGCGCTCAGCCCGATGTTCGAGCCGATGTCGACCACGGTTTTCAGGTTGCTCGGGGCCGGGTAGTCGCCGCGGAAGAACACCTCGACGACGGTGTTGACGTCGTGGCTGGAGTACAGCGTCGGCGCGACGTCGCCGACCGGCGTGCTCATGGCGCACCGATAGGGATATTCGCCCCCCGCCCGGAGATAGCGACGCAGGAGATCGCGGCGGCCCTTGCAGTGGAGCAACACGTTCCCGAGGGCACGGTAGTTCCCGGTGTGGAAGGGGGCGCTGAGTGCCGCGACGGTCGTACGATTGCCGACGTTCACGATGAACAGTCTCTCTGACTGGTGAGAGATCGCAAGGGGTCGTGTCAGGGACCCCTCGTCCCCTTGGAAGTCGACGGCGGCCGTGGCCCGGTTTCGGGTCCAGCGCGGGACGTATAGTCGCGCGCATGCCCCCGACGGACACAGGCGAGCGCTTGGTGGATGCCCACATCCACCTGTTCGACTTCATGCACGAGACGGATGGGGCGGCCGCGCTGATCGCGGCCATGGACGCCGCGGGCGTGGAGCGTGCCGTCGTCTTCGGCATGCCGGTGAAGAAGAAGTGGGATGTGGCCGAGCCCGATCGGCCCGGCTACTACATGGACGACGTGGCGCGTTGCTACTACTTCTCGCTCACGGACCTGTTGGTGCTCGAGCAGCTCGACCGCCTTCCCGAGCGCGACCGAGCGCGCATCGCGCCCATGGCCTGCGGCTTCGATCCAACCGATCTCTCGGCGGTGACGCAGCTCGAGCGCCTCTTCGACCACCATCCTCCGGGCACCTGGCGCGGCGTCGGCGAGGTGTTGCTGCGCCACGGGGACCTCTCAGCCCGTCTCGTGGGCGAGCTGCCGCGGGCGAACCACGCCGGAATGCGCCGCATCGCGGATTTCTGTGCCGAGCGGCAGGTCCCCCTCGTCGTGCACAGCAACGCGAGCGGCCAGGGCCACGCGCCCGAGGCCTACGTTGCCGAGCTCGAAGCGCTGCTCCAGCTCTATGAGGGGGAGACGCTGGTGTGGTGTCACGCCGGGATCTCGGAGATCCACAGCGAGCACGACCACGTTCCGACGGTCACGCGGCTGTTGGCCGAGAACGAGGCCCTGCACGTCGACCTCTCATGGGCGGCGGTGGACGACGTCCTCGACGCCTCCGACGAGCCGTTCCCGCAATGGCTGGAGCTGATCGAACGGTTCCCCGACCGCGTGATGCTCGGCAGCGACGTCCTCGGGCACTTCGAGGTCTACGACGAGATATTCGGACGCACCGCCCGCATCCTCGACGGCCTGAGCGCCGACACGCGGAAGAAGGTCGCGCACGGCAATGCCGAGCGGCTGTGGTTCGGGGACCCGGCGCGATGAACCCGTAACGCCCGTCGCGCGCGTCGTCGCGCGTTCGGAATGCGGCTCAGCCGTCAGCGACCGAGCGTGCGCCTGAGGCCGTAGACCAGCGCGGCGGTGATCAGCACCAGCAGCAGGAAGACTCCGAACGACGTCGCCCCGATCACCCAGAGGACGAACACGACGACGGTCGCGACCGACGACACGCCCGTGGCGAGCGTAAGGCGATAGGCGCGCTGCTCGCGCCGGCGCCGGGGGAGCCGGTCGCTCATGACGGCTGGTTCCCCGCGGCGATCCGGCGCAGGTCGATCGTCTCGTCGAAGGTCTTCTCGTCCACGCCGTGCTCGATGGCGACTTCCCGCAGCGGTCGCCCGGAGTCGGCGGCGGCCTTGACGATCTCGGTCGCCTTGTCGTAGCCGATCACCGGGTTCAACGCGGTGGCAACGGCGAGGGTCAGCTCGGCCGAGCGAGCCGTGCCCTCCTCGTTGGCGCGGATGCCCTTCACGCACTTCTCGGCGAACAGGTCGCTCTTGGCGGTCAGCAACTCGATCGACTCGAGCAGGTTGCGCGCGATCAACGGTACGCGGACGTTGAGCTCGAAGTTGCCCTGCAGGCCGCCGATCGTGATCGCGGTGTCGTTGCCGATCACCTGGGCGGCGACCTGCATCACGACCTCGGGGATCACCGGGTTGACCTTCCCGGGCATGATGGAGGAGCCCTTCTGTAACTCGGGGAGCAGCAGCTCGCCGAGGCCGGCTCGCGGGCCCGAGCCCATCATCGCCAGGTCGTTGGCGATCTTGGTCACCGAGACGGCGACGACCTTCAGCGCGCCCGAGAGCTCGACCAGCGCATCGCGATTGCCCTGGGCCTCGAACGGGTCCTCGGGCGGGAGAATCTCCAGCCCGCTCTGCTCGGACAGCAGCGCACGCATGCGCTCGGCGAACTCCGGATGGGTGTTCAGGCCCGTGCCGGTCGCCGTACCGCCGAGCGGGATCTGTGCGACCTGCGGCAGCGCGTTGCGCACCCGCCGCGCGCCGAGACGGATCTGCGCGGCGTAGCCGCCGAACTCCTGGCCGAGCGTCACCGGCACGGCGTCCATCAGATGGGTGCGGCCCGCCTTGACGATGTCCTTGAACTCCTCGCCCTTGTCGGCGAACGCCTTCTCGAGGCGCTCGAGCGCCGGCAGCAGCTCCTTCGTCGCCATCTCGAGGGCGGCCAGGTGGACGGCCGAGGGGAACACGTCGTTGGACGACTGCCCCATGTTCACGTGGTCGTTCGGGTGCACCCCATCGCCGGCCAGCGCAGCGAGCACCTCGTTGGCGTTCATGTTCGAGGACGTGCCCGACCCCGTCTGGAAGGCATCGACGGGGAACTGGTCATCGTGATTGCCTTCCGCCACCTCGTCGCCCGCTCGGGCAATCCGTTCGGCGATGTCCGGGTCGAGCAGGCCCAGCTCCCCGTTCACCCGCGCCGCCGCGGCCTTGATGCGCCCGAGCCAGTGGACGACCTCATCGTGGACCGGGTCGCCCGAGACCTGGAAGTTCTCGACCGCCTTGGTGGTCTCGGCGCCCCACAACTGCTGCTTGCCCTCCTGCACGGCCATGCCAAATGTCGTCTCCGGTATCGGGTTGCGCACTACACGCTAGCCGAGGAACGCCGCCAGCTCCCGTCCCAGTCCGACCGGGTCGTCGTACGCCATGAGAAAGCCGGTGCCCGGCAGCACGCGCAGCTGGGCATCGGGGAGCCGCGCCAGCGCCTCCTCGGCGACTGCGAGCGGGTGGAAGCGGTCCTCGTCGGCCCACAGCAGCAGCGTGGGCACTTCGATCGTCGGGTAGGCGTCGAGCAGCTCGATCTGGGCGTCGAGCGGCCAGCCGCGCGCGGCGCGGGCCCATGACCGCGCGAGGTTGCCGTTGCCGCCCACGTCTGCGAAGGCGTGGCGCACGAGGTCGCGCGCGGCCGGGTTGTCGCGCGCCGAGAGCGACGAGCCGATCCGGGGCCGGAACAGCAACCGGGCCCCGTGAGCCATGGCCCGGTCCAGTCCCGGGACCGCGCCCACCTGCGATGCCACCCGCCAGGAACGCACCAGCGCGGGCCGGATCACGGGACCGTGCAGGCGGTTGGACATGAGCACGAGCCGGCGCGGGCGCAGCCGACCGGACGTCACCGCGCGGAGCAGCAACTCCGCACCCATGCCGTGGCCGCCCACGAGCGGTCGCGGCCCCAACGTGTCGCGGCAGAAGCCGGCGATGACGTCGGCCATCCAGTCGGGCGAGTAGGAATGGCGCGGGCGGTCCTCGGAGTCGCCGTGCAGAGGAAGGTCGGGGAGCACCACCCGGAAGCGATCGGTCAGCTGTTCCACCACGGGCTCCAGCTCGCGGTAGCTGAGCCCGGCCGAGTGCAGGAGCGCCACCGGCGGTCCGGCCCCGGCCTCGCGGTAGGCGACGCGCGCGCCGTCGGGGTGGTGGTAGAGGCGCAGCTTCATCCGCTGCGCCGGCCGGCGGCTTCCCCGTCCGCGAAGGCCGCCCGGCGCGCGGCCGGCGGTCCGTCGAGCCCGATGGTCTGCTCGAGCCGGCGCTGCAGCTCGACGCCGACCCCGTTCGTCCGCTGAGCGCCGCGCCGGGCGGCCGCGATCAGATAGCCCAGCTGAAGGGCGGCGGCGTCGCTGCGCGCGACCCGCGTGGCCAGCACGTCGGCGACGCGGGTGAACGTGACCCCGACGTCCTGCAGTTCCGCGTCCGATCGGGCGCGCCTCACGCAGGTCGAGAGGCGGGTGCCGTCCGCCAACCGAACCGGGGCCGGCGCGGCCTGTAACGCCGTGGCAACGCGCTCGGGCTGGTCGCGGCAGCTCGCCGGCAGCTTGGGTTCCTCGGTGCGACAACCGGCGACCCACAGCGTGACGGTGACGAGCGCAACAGGCAGAACCCGAGACATCGCGGGGATCGTAGAGTGGAGCGGGCCTTGCGCCTGCGCCGCTCGCCCCACGACCGTGAGATCCTGCGGCTCGCGCTCCCGGCCCTGGGCGCCCTGGCGGCCGAGCCCCTCTACCTCCTCGTCGACACGGCGATCGTCGGTCACCTCGGCACGACGCCGCTGGCCGCGCTGGCGATCGCCGCATCGTTGCTGTCCGCGTCCGTCCAGCTGTGCAACTTCCTCGCCTACGGCACCACGGCCCGGGTCGCGCGGCTGCATGGCGCAGGCGACGAGGCCGCAGCCGGCCGGCTCGGGGCGCAGGCGCTGTGGATGGCGGTGGCGGTCGGTGCGCTGCTCGGGGCCGCCGCGTTGACCCTCGCCGACCCCGCGGTGGCGCTGATGGGCGCCAAGGGAAGGGTCGCGTCGCAGGCAGCGACGTACCTGCGCATCTCCGCGCTCGGCCTCCCGTTCGCACTGATCGCGCTGGCCGCCCAGGGTTACCTTCGCGGCACCGCGGACCTGCGGACTCCGCTGGTGATCGTGGTTGCCGCCAACGCCGCCAACGTCGTGCTGGAGGTGATCTTCGTCTACGGGTTCGACTGGGGCCTGCGAGGGTCGGCGTGGGGCACCGTCATCGCCCAGGCGGGCATGGGTGCCGCATTCATCCGCTGCCTCTGGCGCGCGCCGGCCGACGATCGCCGGCCGCGCTGGTCACAGATGCGTCCGCTCGCGACCATCGGCGGCCCGATCATGGTGCGCACGGCCGCACTGATCGCGTCCTTCGTCGTTGCGAGCGCCGTGCTCGCCCGGATCGGCGATGCCCAGCTGGCGGCCAACCAGATCGCCTTCCAGCTCTTCCTCTTCATCGCGCTGGCGCTCGACGCGATCGCCATCGCGGGTCAGGTGATCGTGGGGCGCTCGCTGGGCGCCGGCGACGCCGAGGGCGCCATCGCGGCCGGCTGGCGGATGATCCTGTGGTCCCTGGTTGCCGGCCTGGCGTTCGGTGTCGTCCTGCTCGCGCTCACCGATGTGCTCCCCGCGGTCTTCACCAACGACCAGGCGGTCATCGACCAGGCCGAGCAGCTGTGGCCGCTCTTTGCCCTGATGCAGCCGAGCGCCGCGGTCGTCTTCGCGCTCGACGGCATCCTGCTCGGCGCGGGCGACGCACGCTTCCTCGCGCTCTCGATGATCGCGGCCGGAGCGGTGTTCGTGGCCATCGCGCTTGCCTCGCTGGGGCTCGACTGGGGAATCGTCGGCGTGTGGGCCGGGTTCAACGCCCTGATGGCCGTCCGGTTGGCAACCTGCGGGACAAGGTTCCTGGGTCGCCGCTGGGCACGCACCGGCGCGGGCTCCGAAGCTGCGTCCACGGCCGCCGCGTAATCAGGCCGCCGCCTTTGCCTTCTTCCGCGCCTTGCGCTCCGTCTTCTCGGTCGGCGCGCCGTCGGGCTCCACCGGCTTCGGGACCTCGATGCCTCGCGCGCGCATGCCGTCCTCGATCGCCCCGATGGTGGTCTCGAGCACCTTGACCCGCGCCCAGCGCTTGGAATCGCCCTCGATCAGGTGCCAGGGCGCGTGGGGCGCGTCGGTGCGCTCGACCATGTCCTCGACCGCGCGCGTGTAGGCGCGGCGCCGCTTGCGGTTGCGCCAATCCTCATCGGTGAGCTTCCAGCTCTTCAGCGGATCCTTGGCCCGCCGCTTGAAGCGCTTGAGCTGCTCCGCGCTCGAGATGTGCAGCCAGTACTTGACGACGATCATCCCCTCGGCCGCCAGGGTGCGCTCGAAGCCGGCGATCTCGTCGTAGGCGCGCATCCACTGCTCCTTCGTCGCAAAGCGCTCCACCCGCTCGACGAGCACGCGGCCGTACCAGGAGCGGTCGAGCACGGCCATCCCTCCCCAGCCCGGCAGCGCCGAGCTGAAGCGCCAGAGGAAGTGGTGACGCTTCTCGTCATAGGACGGGGCGGCGAACTGCGCGACGCGCACGTGGCGCGGGTCGAGGCTGCCCACCAGGCGCTTGATCGCACCGCCCTTTCCCGAGGCATCCCAGCCCTCGAAGAGCACGAGCACAGGCGGGCCGATCTCGCCCGAACCCGTGAGGCCGCCGAGCACCAGGCGCAGCTGCAGCAGCCGGGCCGACGCGATCGTCAGGCGCTGGGCCTCCTCCGCACGGCTGAGCTTGAGGCTCAGGTCCAGCTCATCGAGTCGTCCCATTGCGGTGATCCTCTCAGAGCCTGGGGCTGCGTTTCCACCGTCGTTGCAGGCGCTCCGCGTGCGGCGCTACCTCAAATGGGACATCGGCCGATGGGGTTAATAACCCCGCGAACGCGCCCCGTTCGTAGACAAAGATTGTGCAAAACCCCCCAAACCCTCACGTCTCGCCGTGATATGCCGTCAACTGATCACATGTCTACTCAGGTCACAACCGGCAATCGTCTCGGTCTCTCCACGTCTCAGGCGGCGCGAGAGCTCGGTGTTTCGCTGGGCACCGTCCGTCGTTGGGCTGACATGGGTTACCTGCGTGCGTACCGCACGCCCGGTGGCCAGCGTCGCTTCAGCGCGGACCAGATCGAGAATTTCGTTCGCTCGCTCGAACAGCGCCAGCGCGGATAGGCGCATCCGCGCCCTCCCTCTGGCACTCCTCGTCGAATAGATGCGTGAGGCCGTCGCTCTAGTGAGCGGCGGCTTCGCTGAT
>DASYIJ010000293.1:0-6676 GCA_035997675.1 Solirubrobacteraceae bacterium | reverse complement strand
GCGCGGACGTGCCCGCGGGCAGTGCCGCCAATGCGATGAGCGCGCACAACGCAGCGCCCCCTGCCGACTTCTTCAAGCGCCCCACGCTCGCAGCGTGACACATCTCTTTCGGGCTTGATCCGGTACCTCCCGCGGCCGTGTCCCGGCGAGGGGGCCCGGATAGAATCGCCGTCCGCGCGGACGTAGCTCAGCTGGTAGAGCGCGAGCTTCCCAAGCTCGAGGTCGCGGGTTCGAGACCCGTCGTCCGCTTCGCGACAGCCGCTACGACCGACCCCCCGGCCGAGCGCGCTCGGACGGGGGTCGGGGAGGCGGAGGCACGCTGTCCGGCGAGCGCTTGCGCTCGCGGCGTCTCAGGCGGTCGGCGTAATCCCGCGCGCGGAGCTGGCGCAGGCGCTCGGCCTCCTCGTCGAAGTGGGCATCCCAGGGTGGCGGCCTGTCCTCGAGCTCCCACCAGGGTTTCTCGTCGTGGGTCGGCATGCGTCCCGGCCCGTATCGACCGTCGACTCTGCGGCGTTTACCCCAAGCCCGGCCAGGTGGACGGGCCTACGCCTTGGTGGCGTTGACGAACTTCACGGTGCCGTTGTTGTCCGTCATCTGGAAGGTGATCTTGAACTTCTGGCCGTTGGCCAGCACCGCCGTGCACGTGAACGACTTGCCCTTCTTGACGCCCACGTTGGACGGGCACTTGACCGACTTCGCGGCGCCGCCGTTGGCGGCGACGACCTGCTTCGTGAATCCCTCGGCCTTGCCCTGGTCGATCACCTTGCTGCCGCAGCCCGCGAGGGCCAGCGCGCCCGCACCGACGGTCAACGGCAAAACGACGCGACTGTGACGCACCATCCCTGCTCCTTTCGAGGTCCAAGTGCCTTCCGTCCCGCGCGCACTCTAGTCGAGCATGCCCCGGCGCATCGCGGCGGCGACGGCGGCCGCTCGGTCGGACACGCCCAGCTTCTCGTACAGATGCTGGAGGTGCGTCCGCACGGTCGCCGGGCTGAGACCGAGGCGCCTGGCGATGTCCGGCGCCAGCTCGCCGTCGGCGATCAGCGCGAGGATCTCGCGTTCGCGCGGCGAGAGCACGGGCGCGCCCGGGTGCGCCTTGGTGTGCAGCTGCCCGGCGAGCTGTCGCTGGACCTCCGGCGAGAGCACGGTCTCTCCGCGCGAGACCGCCACGAGGCGCTCGCAGATCTCGCTCCCGGACTCGGACTTGACGAGGAAGCCCGCCGCGCCGGCGGCGACGGCGCGGTAGATCGCGTCCGGATCCGGATAGCCGCTCAGCAGCACGACGCGCGTCGGCAGCTCCTCCTGCCCCGCTGCCTCCAGCACCTCGATGCCGGTGAGCTTGGGCATGCGGACGTCCAGCAGGGCCACGTCGGGCCGGAGCTCGCGGATCGCCTCCAACGCGGCCTCGCCCTCGGCGTGCTCGCTCACGAGCGTCAGGTCGGAGCGCTGCTCGATGGCCTGCACGACGCCACGACGGAAGAGGGGATGGTCGTCGGCCACCACCACGCGGACCGCGGCATCCTCGCGCCCGCTCACCCGAAGAAGACCTCCGCCGTCTCATAGAGCTTGGGATCGAGGAGCTTGGGCTCGGCCAGCGCCTCCTCGAGCGGCACCTCGACGATGTCCGCGGCGTGCAGCGCGACCATGTTGCCGAAGTGCCCGGCGGCCACCGCGTCGATCGCGGCGACCCCGAAGCGGGTGGCGAGCACGCGGTCGTACGCGGTCGGCGTGCCGCCGCGCTGGACGTGGCCGAGGATGGTCATGCGCGTCTCGTAGCCGGTACGGGCCTCGATCTCCTTCTCCAGGGTGACCGCGATGCCGCCGAGGCGCGGGTGCCCGAACGCGTCCGTCTCCTCCGGGCCGTCGTCGGTGCCGCCGACCGCCTGGGCTCCCTCGGCGACGACGATGATCGAGAACAGGCGGCCGGTGGCGTGCCGCCGGCGGATCCGCACGCACACCTCGTCGAGGTCGAACGGCCGCTCGGGCACCAATATCGCGTCCGCGCCCCCCGCCATGCCGCTGTAGGTGGCGATCCAGCCGGCGCTGCGGCCCATGACCTCGACCACGATCACCCGGTTGTGCGACTCGGCGGTGGTGTGCAGCCGGTCGATCGCGTCGCTGGCGATCTGCACGGCCGTGTTGAAGCCGAACGTGAAGTCGGTGCGGCCCAGATCGTTGTCGATGGTCTTCGGGACGCCGACGACGTCGACGCCGTCGGCGCTCAGGCGGTGAGCCACGCCGAGGGTGTCCTCGCCGCCGACCGCCACGACGGCGTCGATCCCCGCCTTGCTCAGGGCCGCGCGCGCGTGCTCGCCGCCTCCGTCCTGGGCATAGGGATTGGTGCGCGACGTCCCCAGGATCGTGCCCCCGCGATGCAGGATCCCGGACGTGTTGTCGTGGGTCAGCTCGAAGTGGTCCCCGTTCAGGACACCGGCCCAGCCGTTGCGAAAGCCGGCGATCTCGAAGCCGTGGGCGTTGATGCCCCGGCGCACGACTGCGCGGATCACCGCGTTGAGGCCCGGACAGTCGCCTCCGCCCGTCAGGATGCCGATGCGCGCCACGTGCCCAATCTATTCCACGCCCGGGTTTGCGCGCGGACGATCGCCGGGCCGGCAATCCGTGGGGGCTTTTGCACGGCATTGAGTAGGTTTTCCGGCCTCGGAGGGCGAAATCCGGCGTTCGGTCCGGCTATCCTCGCTCGTGGCCCCTCCTAATTCGGCTGCCTGAGAAAGGACTCTCCCCATGCTGCGCCGCCTCACTCTGCTGTCGCTCGCCATTGCCGCGCTCGCCGTTTCGGCCGCGCCGGCTGTCGCATCCACCACGGACGGTTACGCGACGCCCGCGGGCGTCTCACAGACCCAGATCACGGACCCGAGCGGTACCACCCCGCGTACGACGTCCGGCTCCACCCTCCCGTTCACCGGCCTCGACCTCGGGCTCGTGCTCGTGGGCGGCGTCGTGCTGCTCGGCGGTGGGCTGGTGCTCAAGCGGTTCACGGCCCGCCTGCCCGAGCGCCAGTAGGCTCGGACCGGACTACCAGGCCTGGTCGCCGCCACAGCGCGGGCAGCGTACGGACGCCGACACCGGCGCCTGGAACGCACAGCCGCACTCGCACGAGTACAGCGCCTTGTCCTCGGGCCCGCCGGCCGCGCGCGCCCTCAGCTCGTCGGGTCCGGACGCGACGGGCTGGGAGGCCTGCGCCCGGGCGCGCACCTCGGCACGGCCCGTGTGGCGGCGGGCCGGCTGGGCGGTGCGGTCGGGTCGGCGGAGAGAAACGCGCATGTTCACTGCTAGGAACGCGGTTTGGCCCTCAGAGTTTCAGTCTTGCGGGGCGGATTCCTGCGCCCGCGACCCGGATTGCGAAGCGCCGCGGCGGGCGGCGGGGCGGGGGAGGGGGTTTGGGATACTGCTGAGCCGATGGATCCCGCCCGCAAGCGCCGCATTCGGCTCGTCGTGGCGCTGAGCGCCGCCCTGCTGCTCGCCGGCGCCCTCGCCTACACGTCCTTCAGCGCCTCGAGCGAGGCGCGCAGCCCCTCTCAGCTCGCGCGCAGCGCGACGCCCGGGCAGTCCTACCAGCTCACCGGCAAGGTGGTGGCGGGCTCGATCCGGCACGAGGGGCCGACGCTGCTCTTCCGGGTCCGCGACCGATCGGGCGCGGCGTCCGTGCCGATCCGCTACACCGGAGTCGTGCCGGACCCCTTCCGTGAGGGGCGCGAGGTGATCGTGAACGTACGCAAGCAGGGCGGCGTGTTCGTGGGCGAGAAGGACTCGCTCGTGACCAAGTGCCCGTCCAAGTTCACGGACAAGCCGAGCCGGAAGGCCTGAGCGCGGCGTGATCGTCGTCGGCCGCGCGTGCCTGATCATCGCCCTGGCGGCGGCGCTGTACGGGATCGGCGCCTCCCTGTACGGCGCCCGCGCCCGCCGGCAGGCCTGGATCGACTCGGGGCGCCGCGCCATGTACGCCGTGTTCGGCATCGTGGCGGTGGCCTTCGCGCTGCTCGAGTCGGCCTTCCTGCGGTCGGACTTCTCCTTCGACGTCGTCGCCTCCCACTCCAGCACGACCACGCCGGACTTCTACAAGGTGACCGCGATCTGGTCCTCACAGGAGGGATCGCTGCTGCTGTGGATCCTGCTCCTCGCCGGCTTCTCCAGCCTGGCGCTGCGGCTCTCGCACAACCGGCTGCGCGAGGTCACGCCCTACGCGCAGGCCGTGTTGCTCGGCTTCGCCGCCTTCTTCGCCGTGCTGCTGCTGGGCTTCGCCAACCCGTTCCAGCCGCGATCGCCGGTCCCGGCCGAGGGGACCGGCCTGAACCCGCTGCTGCGCCACCCCATGATGGCGATCCACCCCGTGATGCTGTACTCGGGCTACACGCTGGCGGCGGTGCCCTTCGCCTTCGCGATCGGGGCGCTCGCGGCGCGGCGGCTGGGCGCCGACTGGATCGCCGCCATCCGCCGCTTCTCTCTGGCCGCCTGGCTGTGCCTGGGCGTGGGGATCCTGCTCGGCGCGCGCTGGTCCTACGTCGAGCTGGGCTGGGGCGGCTACTGGGGATGGGACCCGGTCGAGAACGCCTCGCTGATGCCATGGCTCACCGGCACCGCGTTCCTGCACTCGATCATGATCCAGGAGAAGCGCGGCATGCTGAAGGTCTGGAACGTGTCGCTCGTGCTGGCGACCGGCACGCTTGCGGTGCTTGGCACGTTCCTGGTGCGCTCCGGCGTGCTCGACTCGATCCACGCATTCGTGGGGGAGGGCAACGGGATCGCCTGGATGTTCACCGGGCTGATCGCCGTCATGGTCGCCGGCTCGATCGCGCTCGTGTACAGCCGGCGGGGATCGCTGCGCTCGGAACACCGGCTCGACTCGCTGTGGTCGCGCGAGGCCGTGTTCCTGCTCAACAACCTCGTGCTCGTTGCGCTCTGCTTCGTCGTCTTCTGGGGCACGTTCTTCCCCCTGATCTCGGAGGCGATCACCGGCACCAAGGCCTCTGTCGGGCCGCCGTGGTTCTCGCGCTACACCGTGCCGTTGGCCATCGTGCTCGTCCTGCTCGCCGGCATCGGGCCGGTGATCGCATGGCGCCGCGCCACGACCGCGAATCTGCGCCGCAACTTCGCGGTCCCGGTCGGCGCCGGCCTGGTCGCGCTCGTCGCCCTGCTGCTCCTGACCGACGCGGCGCGCAAGCCACTGGCGCTGGCGATGTTCTGCTTCGCGGCGTTCGTCCTCGCCGCGGTGGGCCAGGAGCTGGTCCGCGGCGCGCGGGCCCGGCGGGCGATGACGCGCGAGAGCCCGCCGTCCGCGGTCGTCTCGCTGGTACGCCGCAACCGGCGCCGGTACGGCGGCTACCTCGTGCACGCCGGCATCGCGGTCCTCTTCGTCGGCGTGGCGGCGTCCTCGGCCTTCCAGCACGCGCGCGACTTCCGGCTGTCGCCCGGGCAGACGGCGCGGATCGGCGGCTACGCGATCACCTACGTGAAGCCCACGGCCAAGCTCGCCTCCGAGAAGGTGTCGCTCGGCGCGGTCCTGCGCGTGCGCCAGGGTGGGCACGACGTCGGGACGCTCCGCCCGACGCGCGGCTACTACCCGACGCTCGCGCCCGACAAGGGGCCCGTGGCCGGCATCTTCGATGGCCAGGCCACGAGCGAGGTGGGCCTGCGCGCCGGGCTCCGGCGCGATCTGTGGACGGCGATCGAGCCCGACATCGGCCCGCTGCAGCGCTTCATCTCGGAGGCCGACCGCCGCTTCGGCAACGCCGGCCCCGACGTGCAGGGCGTGGTGGTCGCCGCGCTCGCCCAGCGCTACGTGCAGCACCCGCCGCCGGCGACGTTCCGCATCATCGACTCGCCGCTCGTGACCTGGATCTGGATCGGGTCGTTCATCGCCTTCGGCGGCGGGCTGCTCGCGCTGTGGCCCGCGCCCGCGGTGGCGCGGCGCCGCGCGACCGCGGCCGCGCGTGCCGGCGCCGCGCGCGAGCCCGCGCGCGCGTAGCGTTCTCCGCCCGTGGACCTCGTGGCGTTCCTCGTCGTCGTCGCGCTGCTCGGCGCCGCCGTGTGGATCATCTCCGCGCCCCTGCGCCGTGAGCCGGAGGGCGCGGCTCCGACGGACCCGGCTCCAGCCGCCGACGTGCAGCAGCTCGAGGCGGCGCGCGACGCCAAGTACCGCGAGATCCGCGACGCCGAGATGGACCTGCGGACCGGCAAGCTCTCGCGCGAGGACCACCGCGCGATGGATGCGACGCTGCGCGCCGAGGCGATGGAGATCCTGCGCGATCTCGACGAGGCGCGCGCGCAGGCGGAGGTTCAGGACAGCGGCCAGAGCACCTCGTAGCGCAGCACCTCGGGGCGCGAGAGCATCCCGGACTCCCACTCCAGCGCCGGCACCTGCGTCCGGTACTCCTCCACCGCGGCGCGCTTGCGCTCGAGCTCAGGCAGATCGAGGTCGTGCACTCTCGGCGAGAGGGCGGCGAGGTCGACTCCGGTGCCCTGCAGATGGAACGACCAGAGCGCTTCCGGGTCGAGGTGGGGGTCGGCCGGCGCGCCCGTGACCCATGCGGGCCACCCGTGTTGCGTCGCGTGGGGCACGTCCGCGTACAGGACGACGGTGCGGCCGGCGCCGCGCAGCGCCAGCGCCGCCGCGCGCACGAGCCGGTGATCCCGGTGTCCGTCCAGCGCGGCCGGCGCC
>DASYIJ010000274.1:0-7011 GCA_035997675.1 Solirubrobacteraceae bacterium | reverse complement strand
GCGGCCGCCGACGCGCAGGAGTTCGAGCAGGCCGCGCTGCACCGCAACCGCCTCCGCGCGGTCCGCTCCCTGCTCGAGCGCCAGCGGGTGGCCAACGAGTCGGTCGGAACGGTCGACGCGATCGCCGTCGCGGTCGATGGGGTGGACGCCAACGCGCAGGTGTTCCAGATCCGCGACGGCGTGCTGTCGGACCGCCAGTCGTTCTACCTCGCCAACGAGGGCGAGCGCGGCGAGGACGAGGTGCTCGACGAGTTCGTCCTGCAGTACTACGGCACGGCGATGGCGATCCCGCCGCAGGTCGTCGTCCCGCGCGGCCATCGCGCGGATCCGGCGCTCGCCGAGGCGCTGGCGCAGCGCCGCGACGGCCCGGTCGAGGTGCGTCCCGCCGAGCGCGGTGACAAGCGCCGGATCGTCGAGTTGGCCGAGCGCAATGCGCGGCTCGCCCTCGACCAGGAGCGCCTCAAGGACGAGCGCCGCCGCCAGCGGCGCGTGGAGGCGCTCGACGGGCTTCAGCAGGCGCTGGGGCTCGACGTCCCGCCGATGCGGATCGAGGGCTTTGACATCTCCAACATCGGCGGCACGCACACGGTGGCCTCGATGGTGGTGTTCGAGGGCGGCGCGCCGAAGAAGTCCGACTACCGGCGGTTCACGATCCGGACCGTCGACGGCTCTGACGACTTCGCCGCGATGGAGGAGGTGCTCTCGCGCCGCCTTGCCCAATGGGAGCGGCAGGCCGACATCTCCCCGCACGACCGCGAGTACGACACCGGCTTCGCGGCGATGCCCGACGTCGTCGTGATCGACGGGGGCAAGGGCCAGCTCTCCAGCGGCCTGCGGGCGCTGCGTGGGTTCCGCGAGCGCGGCGTGGTCGTCATCGCGCTGGCCAAGCGGATCGAGGAGGTGTTCCTGCCCGGCGCCGCCGCTCCGCTCGTCCTCGACCACGAGACCGCCGAGCTCCAGCTGCTTCAGCGCGTGCGCGACGAGGCGCACCGCTTCGCGATCGATCACCACCGCACGCGCCGGGACCGGGCGATGAAGGGCTCGATCTTCGACGACCTGCCGGGCATCGGCCCGGCGCGCAAGCGCGCGCTGCTCGCCCACTTCGGCTCGCCCGAGGCCGTGCTGGCCGCCTCGCGCGAGGAGCTCGAGGCCGTGCCCGGCCTCCCCGGCAAGGTGGGCCGGGAGCTCTACGCGATGCTCAACCGGACGGCCAGATGACCCCGAAGCGCATCGATCGCCCCGTGAAAGCCGTTAACGCCTCGGACAAACCTCGTCCGGGTGCGAAGGGAGAATCCACGGACATGGGCGCTTCAAAGCCCGTTCGCCTCAGCGATCGACTTCGCCGGGGCCGCCGGGGGCGCGCGGCGGTTCGCCCCGCGGGCTCGAATCTCAGCGACCTCGTGATCATCACCGGCTTCTCCGGCGCCGGGAAGTCGACCGCGATGGCGGTCTTCGAGGACGCGGGCTACTTCTGCGTCGACAACCTCCCGCCCGAGATGATCCGCTCGCTGACGGAGCTGTTCATGCACGAGGGATCCAAGGTCGAATGCGCCGCGATCGTGTCCGACGTGCGGGGCGGCGACTACTTCGACGACCTGGCGGCCGTGCTCGAGGAGCTGGACCGCGCCGGGGTGCGCCGCCGCGTGATCTTCCTCGACGCCGACGAGCAGACCCTGCTCGACCGCTACAAGGAGACCCGGCGCCGTCATCCGCTGGCGCCGGCGGGCAGCGTGGCCGAGGGCATCGCCTCCGAGCGGGCGCTGCTGACGCCGCTCCGCGAACGCGCCGACACGGTCGTCGACACGAGCGGGCTGACTCCCGTCATGCTGCGGCGCAAGCTCGCCGACGAGGTCGTCGTCCCCGACGCGCCGGCCAAGCTCGCCGTGACCTTCGCCTCCTACGGCCACAAGCACGGGCCCGTGCGCGACGCCGACCTCGCCTTCGACGTGCGCTTCCTTCCCAATCCCCACTACGAGACCAAGCTGCGGCCGTTGACCGGGCTGGACGACCGCGTCGTCGGATACATCGCCCGTGACGGCGCCCTGGACGAGTTCTACGAGCGCCTCATCCCGCTGCTGGACTATCTGCTGCCGCAGTACCTGCACGAGGGCAAGGCGCACCTGATGGTCGGGATCGGCTGTACCGGCGGCCGCCACCGCTCGGTCGCGATCGCCGAGCACCTGGCCCGGCACTACCGCGAGCACGGCTCCTACACGGTCGGCGTAAGCCACCGCGACATCGACAAGCCGCCGCGCGGCTAGCGTCGCGCCGACCTGGCGCAAACGGTGGCGTCCGCCGCAGGCGCCACGATTCCCCCCGCGATGATCGACCACGTAGGGTTCGAGGTCGCCGATCTGGACCGGTCCGGCCGTTTCTACGACGCGGTCTTCTCCACGCTCGGCGTGCGGCGCATGCACAGCTCCGAGCATGCGATCGCCTACGGCGTGACCGAGCCGACGTTCTGGCTCACGGCGCGCGCGGTGCCCTCGCGGCAGTACGGCCACATCGCGCTGCGCGCGGTGGGCAAGGTGGCGGTGGACGCCGCCCATGCCGCGGCGCTCCGCGCCGGCGGGCGCTGCGACGGCGAGCCCGGCCCGCGTCCCAGCTATGGCCCGCGCTACTACGCGGCCTACCTGCGAGATCCCGACGGCCTGCGGGTCGAGGTGGTCGCGGGCAGCGGCCCGTAGGCATCAGAACGACCCAGGTGCGCTGATAGCCTGCTGCGCCCCAGGGCCCGGGCCGGCCACGGCCGGGCGCGGGCCATTCTCGCTGACGTCGCACAGAGCAAAGGAAACGAGCGCATGTCCGTACGGGTCGGGATCAACGGGTTCGGTCGCATCGGCCGCAACGTGTTCCGCGCCGCGCAGGAGCAGCAGGCCGACATCGAATGGGTGGCGGTGAACGACCTCACCGATGCGAAGACGCTCGGGCACCTCCTGAAATACGACTCCGTCCTGGGCCGCTACCCGGGAACGGTCGACGTCGCCGGAAACGGCCTGACGGTCGACGGCGCCGAGCTGCGCGTGCTCGCGGAGCGCGACCCGGCCGCGCTGCCGTGGGGCGAGCTGGGCGCCGACGTCGTCATCGAGTCGACCGGCCTGTTCACCGATCGCGAGAACGCCGCGAAGCATCTGGCCGGGGGGGCGAAGAAGGTCGTGATCTCGGCTCCCGCGACCGGTCCCGACGCCACCGTGGCCCTCGGCGTCAACTTCCCCGAGGCGTACGACCGCGATGCCGACGAGGTCATCTCCAACGCGTCCTGCACCACCAACTGCCTCGCGCCGGTGGCGAAGGTGCTCCACGACGCCATCGGGATCAAGCACGGCCTGATGACCACGATCCACGCGTACACCGCCGACCAGCGCCTGCAGGACCTTCCGCACAAGGATCTGCGGCGCGCCCGCGCGGCCGCGATCAACCTCATCCCGACCTCGACCGGTGCGGCCAAGGCGATCGGGCTCGTGATCCCCGAGCTGGACGGCAAGCTCCACGGCTTCTCGGTTCGTGCGCCCCTGCCGACCGGCTCCGTCGTCGACCTGACCGTCGAGACCGAGCGCCCCACCAGCGTGGAGGAGGTCAACGCCGCCTTCCGGGAGCGCGCCGACACCGGGCCGCTCGCGGGCATCCTCGCCTACACGGACGAGCCGATCGTCTCATCGGACATCATCAAGAGCCCGTACTCGGCGGTGTTCGACTCCGAGCTGACCGCGGTGATCGACGACACGCTGGTGAAGGTCGTGGCCTGGTACGACAACGAGTGGGGCTACTCCAACCGGTTGGTCGACCTGGTGCAGCAGCTCCTGTGAGGACGCTGGACGATCTCGACGTCGAGAACAAGCGCGTCCTCGTGCGAGTCGACTTCAACGTGCCGCTGCAGGACGGGGAGATCACGGACGACTCGCGGATCCGCGCCGCACTGCCCACGATCGAGGTGCTGCGGGAGCGGCGGGCAAAGCTGATCCTGGCCTCGCATCTCGGGCGCCCGGAGGACCGGGAGCCGGAGCTCTCGATGCGCCCCGTCGGCGACCGGCTGGCCCAGCTGACCGGCGCCGACGTCACGCTGGCGCCCGCGGTCGTGGGGGAGGAGGTGGAGGCGCTCGCCGCCAACCTGAACCCCGGTGACGTGCTGATGCTCGAGAACGTGCGCTACGAGCCGGGGGAGACCAGGAACGAACCCGAGCTGGCGCGCGCGCTGGCGGCGCTCGCCGACGTCTACGTCAACGACGCCTTCGGGACGGCCCACCGGGCGCACGCGAGTACCGAGGGAGTCGCACATGACGTCGCGGTTTCCGGCGCCGGTGAGCTGCTCCAGAAGGAGGTCGAGACGCTCAGCGGGCTGATCGAGGATCCGGCCCGGCCGCTCGTGGCCATCCTCGGCGGCGCCAAGGTCTCGGACAAGATCGGCGTGATCGAGCGCTTCCTCGACGTGGCCGACGCGATCCTGGTCGGCGGCGCGATGGCGTTTCCGTTCCTGGCTGCGCAGGGCCACTCCGTCGGCGACTCGCTCTGCGAGGACGCGGACGTCGAGCTTGCGCGCCGCGCGCTGTCGGACGCCGAGCGCGGCTCCTGCCGGCTCGAGCTGCCGCGGGACCTCGTCCTCGGCGACCGCTTCGACGCCGCCGCGCAACGGCGCGAGCTCGACGGCGTCGACGTTCCCGACGGATGGATGGGCCTGGACATCGGGCCGCGCACCGCCGAGGAGTACTCGCGCGAGATCGCCGCCGCCGGCACCGTGTTCTGGAACGGGCCGATGGGCGCGTTCGAGCTCGAGCCGTTCGCCGCCGGCACGCGCGCGCTCGCGGAGGCCGTCGCGGCTGCTCCGGGCGTCACCGTGGTCGGTGGCGGAGACTCGGTCGCGGCCCTGCACCAGTTCGGCCTGACCGACCGCGTCACGCACATCTCGACCGGCGGGGGCGCCTCGCTCGAGCTCCTCGAGGGCAAGCTCCTCCCCGGGGTGGAGGCACTCGCATGAGTCCCGACCCTGGACGTACGCCCTTCATCGCCGGCAACTGGAAGATGCACAAGACCGTGGCCGAGGCGGAGGCCTTCATCGCCGGCTTCCTGCCCCGGGTGTCGACGACCGACGGCGTCGACGTCGCCGTGTGCGCGCCCTTCACCGCGCTGGGTGCGCTGGTCGATTCGACGCGGGGCTCGCGCGTGCAGGTGTTCGCGCAGAACATGCACCAGGACCCCTTCGGCCCATTCACCGGCGAGGTTTCGGCGCCGATGCTCACCGAGCTCGACGTTCACGGTGTGGTGCTCGGGCATTCGGAGCGCCGCGAGCACTTCGGCGAGACCGACCGCGCGCTCCAGCTCAAGGTTCCCGCCGCGCTCGACGCCGGGCTCGTCCCGATCCTGTGCGTGGGTGAGACCGAGGACGAGCGCGAGCAGCACGAGACCCAGCGCAAGCTGCGCCAGCAGGTGCAGGAGGGCCTCGCCAAGGTCGCGGAGGAACGCCTGGCCGAGGTCGTGGTGGCCTACGAGCCGATCTGGGCGATCGGCACCGGCCAGGTGGCGACCCCGGCGCAGGCCCAGGAGGCGATCGCCTTCGTCCGCGCGCTGATCGGCGACCGCTCCCGCGAGCAGGCCGAGCGGTCGCGGATCCTGTACGGCGGCAGCGTCAAGCCGGACAACGCCGCCGAGCTGCTGTCGCTCCCCGACGTGGACGGCGCGCTGGTCGGCGGCGCGAGCCTCGAGCCCGATTCGCTCGCGGCCATCGTCGACGCCGTCCCGCGCTGATGGCGCTCCCGGCCGGGCCGTCGCACCTGCCCGTCGAGCGGGCCTGCCTGATCGTGCTCGACGGCTGGGGCCTGGCGCCCGCGGGTCCCGGCAATGCGGTGTCCCTGGCGGACACGCCCGTGTTCGACGAGCTGTGGGGCGCGTACCCGAACACCGAGCTCGCCGCCGGCGGGCGCGCCGTCGGGCTGCCCGAAGGCCAGATGGGCAACTCCGAGGTCGGGCACCTCAACCTCGGAGCCGGCGCCGTGGTGCGCCAGGACCTGACGCGGATCGACGACGCGGTGGCCGACGGCTCGCTGGCCGAGAACGCGGTGATCCGCGAGGCGTTCGGCGGGGCCGAGCGGGTGCACCTGATCGGCCTGGCGTCCGACGGCGGCGTGCACTCCGGCCTCGGGCACCTCCAGGCGCTGATCGAGCTGGGAGCGTCGCTCGGCGTGAAGGATCTGGTCGTCCACGCCTTCACCGACGGACGCGACACGCTGCCCGAGTCGGGCGCCGGGTACCTGGAGACCGTGGAGGGCTGGTGCGAGCGTGCCGGGAACGCCCGCATCGGCTCGGTGGTCGGGCGCTACTTCGCAATGGACCGCGACCACCGCTGGGACCGCATCCAGCGGGCGTACGACATGCTCGTGCACGGCGGCGCGCCGCATCGAGCGGCGAACGCGCCCGAGGCCGCGCGCACGTCGTACGAGCGAGGCGAGACAGACGAGTTCATCGAGCCGACGCTGGTGGGGGAGGAGGCGAAGATCCGGCCGGACCGCGACAGCGTGTTCGCCTTCAACTTCCGCCCCGACCGGATGCGCCAGATCACCCGCGCGCTGGCCGAGCCCGAATTCACGGAGATCGATCGCGACGGCGCCGAGCCGGTGGCGCGCTACGCCACGATGACTGAGTACGAGGAGGACTGGCCCTATCCCGTCGCCTTCCCGCCGGAGCGCCCTCGGGTCACGCTCGCCGGCGTGCTCGCCGAACGGAACCTCGCGCAGCTGCACGTCGCCGAGACGGAGAAGTACGCCCACGTCACCTACTTCTTCAACGGCGGCGAGGAGGACCCGTACGCGGGCGAGACCCGCGAGCTCGTGCCCTCGCCCCGCGACGTGCCGACCTACGACGACAAGCCGGAGATGAGCGCTGCCGGCGTGGCCGAGGCGTTCGCCCGGCACTGGCGTGAGGACTCGCCCCGGTTCGGCGTCGTCAACTTCGCCAACCCCGACATGGTGGGCCACACCGGCGTGATCCCCGCGGCCGTCCGGGCGGTGGAGACCGTGGACG
>DASYIJ010000204.1:0-2818 GCA_035997675.1 Solirubrobacteraceae bacterium | reverse complement strand
GGAGCGCGCTCTCGAGCACGACGACGTGCCGATCGGCGCCGTTGTCGTCCACGAGGGAGAGGTTATCGGGGCCGGGCGCAACGAGCGCGAGCTGCGGCAGGATCCGACGGCGCACGCCGAGATGATCGCCCTGCGCGAGGCCTCGCGGGCGCTGTCGTCGTGGCGCCTGGTGGACGCCGTCCTCTACGTCACGCTCGAACCGTGCGCGATGTGCGCGGGCGCGATCGTGCTCGCCCGGGTCTCGCGCGTGGTGTTCGGCGCGACCGATCCAAAGGCGGGCGCGGCCGGGAGCGTGCTGGACGTGCTCGGCGAGCCGCGCCTCAATCATCGCCCGGACGTCGCGGGCGGGCTGCTGGCCGACGACGCCGCGGCGCTGCTCCAGGACTTCTTCGGGGACCGGAGATAGGCTGGGCCCGTGCCCAGGCGCGAGCTGAGCTGGTGGGAGCGGCGGGCCGAGGCCTTCGCCCGGACCCGGCCCGGCGGTTGGTTCGCCATCAACGTCGCGAACCCGATCGATCGCCGTCTGCTGCGCTGGACTCGCGGGCGCCTGGGACTGTTCGTGGGTCAGCCGGTGGGGTTGCTGGAGACGGTGGGAGCCCGCAGCGGCCAGCGGCGGACGACGCCGCTGCTCTACGTGGAGGACGACGGCCGCATCGTTCTGATCGCCTCCAAGGCGGGCGCGGAGCGCCACCCCTCCTGGTATCACAACCTGGTCGCCCATCCGGACGTGGCCTTCACCGGCCACGACGGGCGGCACGGGCGCTTTCGGGCGCGGGAGGCGCAGGGCGCGGAGCGGGACGCACTGTGGGCGCTGGCGAACGATCTCTACGCCGGCTACGAGGACTACCAGCAGCGCGCCGGGGGGCGGCGCATCCCGGTGATCGTGCTCGATCCCAACCGGGCGTGACGACCCCGTAACGGCGACGCGGCACGCTAGCCTTCGCGTCCCCTGGAGGGGTGCCGGAGTGGTTGAACGGGGCGGTCTCGAAAACCGTTGTGGGCCGTTTGGTCCACCGTGGGTTCGAATCCCACCCCCTCCGCTGGCAAGAGGTAGGGCTTGGGTTTCGGAAAGCAGGCCGCAAAAGCGAAATCGCGGCGGCAGCCAGGCCCGGCCCGCTCAAAATGAGGTCGTGAGGCGGGGTATCTGGCCGCCTGTGCGCGAGAGCGCGCTCATGGCGCGCCCGAAATTGACTAGCCGCCCAGGGGCTGACGAACTCGTTGGGCGGCTAGCGTGCGATGGGGGTTAGAAGGGGAGGTCGCACGGCTTCGAGGCTTTGTCCGGTCACGCGAATCCGCCCGAGAAGCCGGCCGTCGCCACCAATGAATCTCTAGCCGCCGAGCAGCACCGCACCGATCTGCGCTGTCCCAGTTATCGAAGCGGCGGGGCTGCCGGAGTTGCTCTTGTTCTGCAACCGGAGCGTGTGAGGGCCCGCCGAGACGGTGTCGGTCACGCCATAGATCGTCAAGTAGTCGCTGGCGCTGTTGCTCGGAGCAGCTTGAATGAAACGCAACGTTCCTGGAATCGGTGCGCCATCGATATAGACCCCCCAGCTTTCTCCGCACCCAATGGCCGTGAAGCAGGTCGTCGTCGCGTGGGCTTGGGCGGCTATGAACAGCTTCCCACTCGTCGGGGTGGTGAAGTTGACCGTGTCCCAATTGCCGTTGGCGGGACTGTTGGGGGGAGTCCCATTCGCGGTGGATGCGAAACCGGCAGTCGGACCAACGAGACCCTGAACCCCCTGAACCCCCTGGACGCCGGGGCCGCCTTGGAGGCCCGGCCGGCCCTGCTGGTTCCAGGTGATCGCGGACTCGCCGGGGATGCGAACGCGTCGCGTGCCGCGTTTGACGGTCTTGGCCTTCAGGCACGACGACGCGTTGGTGACGACGCGCAAGGCGCCGGACGTTGCGACGCAGCCGTGGTAGATGCCGCCGCGGTCAGGGATACCCGAGAGGGCGTAGGCGCCGCCGCCGAGTGCGAGGAATACGGCGACCGTCGCCATCACGTTGGCGTAGGTCAGTCGCGAGCGAAGTCCGTGCAGCATTGCGTTCTCCCGTCCGTCGTTGGCATCCGGGCCGCTGGCCAGGCGGCATCGCCCGCCGAGGATCACCAACTACGGGTGGAGGCGCGCGAGGTCCTGTACGACCGTCGCGAAGGGAGCCGCGCGGTCCCACACGGGACCCATACCGAAGTGCCGCCGGACAGTCTCGCCCGGCTTCCAACGCCGTACGAGGCTAGCGCGCCGGCCAGGTGTGCCCCGATTGGGGTACGTAGTTTCACGGATGCTGCGCCACGAGCTCGCGGAGCGTGCGCAGTCAGAGTGCCCTACCGCTTTTCGTCCAAAGCAGACGCGACTAGTGCACCCGGAGAAGCGGGTGTTGAATACCAACCTGCGGCCGACTAGGCACCAGCGACCCTCGTCATCGCGGGCTCTATCCACTCATCGGCTCATCCCGCCCGGCGGTAGCGGATGTGTGTGGCTAGCGGCGAATGCAAGACCTCGACGGGCTCAACCCCGAACGACTTGACGCCGTCGAAGATCCGCTCGCCGGAGCCGAGCAGAACCGGCGCGATGTCGAGCGTGAGCTCGTCGACGACCCCGGCAATGAGGGCCTGGCGCACAGTCGAGGCGCCACCCGCGATGTCTACGCCGCCCTCGCCGGCCGTCTCACACGCTTGTGCGTAAGCGGCGTCGAAGCCGTCGGTGACGAAGTGGAAGGCCGTCCCGCCTTCCATCTCGATCGGCTCGTGAGCGTGATGGGTGAGCACAAACACCGGGGCGTGGTAAGGCGGCTCGGGACCCCACCAGCCGCGCCAGTC
>DASYIJ010000199.1:0-1772 GCA_035997675.1 Solirubrobacteraceae bacterium | reverse complement strand
CGTGAGGATCCCCGACGACGAGGCGGCGCGGATCCTCACCGTGGGCCAGGCGGTCGACTTCATCCTCGCCCACCAGCCCGAGCCGAGGCCCTGACTCCTGCAGCGCCTCGCAGAGCTTCTCGACGATCTGCCGGAGGACCTCGCCCGGCAGGTGTTCACGCACGCCTCGTGGACGGAGCGGCGCTCGGAGTCCTACGAGCGCCTGGCGTTCCTGGGCGACAGCGTCCTGGGCCTGGCGGTGACCGACTACCTCTACCCACGCTTCGAGGCCGAGCGCTTCGGCGCCGGGCGGCTGACGAAGCTGCGCGCGCAGACGGTGTCCGGACGCTCGTGCAAGGCGGTGGCCGACCGCCTGGGCCTGCCGGAGCGGCTGCTGGCGGCGGCGCCGCAGAGCACCTCGCCGACCGCCCGGGCGCTGGTGAGGACGGAGCGCGTGCTCGCCTCCGTGATGGAGGCCGTGATCGGCGCCTGCTATCTGACGTACGGGTTCGAGCGCACCGCCGCCGCGGTCGTCGACGCGTTCCAGCCTCAGGTCCAGGAGGCGCTCGACCATCCCGGGGACTCCAAGTCGGCGCTCCAGGAGCTGCTCGCTCGGCGGGGCGCGCTGGTGGACTACGACGTGGTGAGCGAGGTCGGGCCGCCGCACGACCGCACCTTCGAAGTGGTGGCGATGGTCGACGGGGGCGAGATCGGCCGCGGCTCGGGTCGCAGCAAGAAGGACGCGGAGCAGGCCGCCGCCACGCTCGCGCTCGAGGCTCTGGGGGGGATGTGACCGCGCCATGCACCTGAGGTCCCTGACCCTCAAGGGCTTCAAGTCCTTCCCGGACCGGACACGCCTGGAGTTCGGGCCCGGCGTCAGCGTCGTCGTGGGGCCCAACGGGTCCGGGAAGTCGAACATCACCGACGCGGTGCTGTGGGCGCTCGGCGAGCAGTCGCCCCTGGCGGTGCGGGGCCAGTCGATGCAGGACGTCATCTTCGGCGGCGCGCGCGGCCAGCAGGCCCGCCAGCACGCCGAGGTCGAGCTGGTGCTCGACAACGCCGACGGCGCCCTCGAAGTCGATTGGTCGGAGATCTCGATCCTGCGCCGCCTCGACCGCACCGGCGACGGCGAATATCGCATCAACGGCGCGCGCTGCCGGCTCATCGACGTCGTCGAGGCGTTGTCGGACACCGGCCTGGGCAAGGAGATGCACTCCGTCGTGTCGCAGGGCCGCGTCGAGGCCGTCGTCTCCTCGCGGCCGCGCGACCGGCGTCTGCTCGTGGAGGAGGCGGCGGGCCTGGGCAAGCACCGCAAGCGGCGTCGCCGCGCCCAGCTCAAGCTCGAGCGCACCCAGGAGAACCTCGACCGCGCCCTCGACGTCGAGCGCGAGGCGCGCTCGCGGCTGCGTCCACTCAAACGTCAGGCCGAGGCCGCCGAGCTCCACGCCCGGCTCGAGCGCCAGTCGCTGGAAGCGCGCTGGGAGCTGGCGCGCGACGATGTGCGCCAACGCCGCGCCGCGCTGACCGAGGCCGAGGCCGAGGCCGCCGCGGCGCGCGCCCAGCGCGACCAGGTGGACGCCGAGCTCGCCGGCGTCGCCGGTCGCCGCGAGGCCGCCGAGGAGGCGCTGGCCACCCGCGGGGAGCGCCGCGAAGCGCTCAGCGCGCGCAGCTTCGCCGTGCGCGCGGCCCACGAACGCGTCGGCCTGCGCCTCGAGCAGGCACGGGCGACGGCGGCGACTCTGGCCGACCGGGTCGCCGCGGGGCGGGCACGGCTGGAAGCGCTGGAGGCCGAG
>DASYIJ010000182.1:0-23072 GCA_035997675.1 Solirubrobacteraceae bacterium | reverse complement strand
CGTGCTGCGGCGTTACGGCTCCGAGCAGGCTGTCGAGGTCGGCGACGTTCTGTTCGCGGATGGAGACGAGACCTACGATCTGATCGTGGTGCTCGACGGGAAGGTCGACATCGTCGAGGGCTACGGCCAGCCGAGCGAGGTTGCGATCGTCCACTACGGGCCGCTCGAGTTCCTCGGTGAGATCGGTCTGCTGACCCGCCAGCGCGCCTATCTGACGGCGGTGGCGAGAAGCCCCGGGCGCGTCCTGAGGATCCCCACCGACCAGGTCCCTCTGATCATGACCCAGGAGGCGCACCTCAGCGAGCTGATCCTGCGCGCGTTCCTGCTCCGCCACTCGCGGTTGACCCATCGCGGCGCGGGACTGACGCTCGTCGGCTCGCGCTTTGACCCGGACACTCGAAGGCTGCTGGAGGTCCTCGCTCGCAACCGGCTGTCCTCGCGATGGCTGGAGCTGGAGGATTCGCCGGAGGCGGAAGCGCTGCTGCGCGAGCTCGACGTGCAGCCGGCGGAGCTTCCGATCGTCGTCGTGCCCGGAGGTGAGCTGCTCAAGAATCCCAGCACTCGCGCGTTGCTTGGCGAGCTCGGCCTGGCCTCCGCATTCGAGGACGACGCCGCGGAGTGCGACCTGCTCGTGGTCGGCGCCGGTCCGGCGGGCCTCGCGGCAGCCGTGTACGGCGCATCCGAAGGGTTGACCACGACGCTGGCCGAGGACACGGCGCTCGGGGGGCAGGCGGGTACGTCGTCCCGGATCGAGAACTATCTGGGCTTTCCGGCCGGGCTCTCGGGTGACGAGCTGACCGCGCGCGCGACGTTGCAGTCGGAGAAATTCGGCGTACGCGTCGCGTTGGGCAAGCGGGCGATGGCGCTCACCTCGGGCATCGACTCGCATCGGGTCCAGTTCGAGGACGGGGACGCGATGAGCGCAAAGTCCGTGATCATCGCCACCGGTGCGCGCTACAACCGCCTGCCCCTACCGCGCCTGAGCGAGTTCGAGGGCGTCGGCGTCTATTACGCCGCCACCCAGGTGGAAGCCCAAGCGTGTGCCGGGCGACCGGTCGTCATCGTCGGCGGCGGCAACTCGGCGGGGCAGGCCGCCCTGTTCCTCGCGCGCACCTGCACATATGTGCACATCGTCATTCGCGGGGAGACGCTCGCAGCATCGATGTCGCGGTATCTGATCGATCAGATCGAGCGCAATCCGCAGATTCGCGTCTCGTCTCACACCGAGGTGGACGCCCTTCTCGGCGCCGATCAGCTCGAGGGCGTGGAGCTGCGCGACTCCACCGAGGGGGCGACGTCGACGGAGGAGATCTGCGGACTCTTCGTGTTCATCGGTGCCAAGCCGAGCACCGAGTGGCTGGAGGGCCAGCTCGCGCAGGACAACCGCGGCTTCCTGCTCACCGGTGCGGACATACCCACCTCCCAGCGGCATGGGATCGATCCGCTGGTGCTGGAGACGAGCCGGCCCGGAGTCTTCTGCGTCGGGGACGTGCGCAGCCGCTCGATCAAGCGCGTGGCGGCGGCGATCGGCGAAGGCTCGATGGCCGTGCGCCTGGTGTTCGACCGTGTTCAGACAGCCGGCCTCGCCCCGGATCCGCCAGGCACGGCGGCGGTCCCGTCGGCCGGCTGACTACGTCGGACGGATCTCCCACCTTGCTGCCACACGGGAAGGATCGCGCGCTGTCGGCGTCCTTGGTCCTACACCCCACGAAAGGACTGACATGCAGACCTATGCCATTCGCCGCCAGCGAGCTTGGCAGTCGCCCGAAGAGCTCGAGCAGGTGGCCAAGCGGTCGAAGGACGTCGCCGAGGCCGAGTTCGCCGATGACGTCCGCTGGATCCGCAGCTACGTGATCGCCGAGGACGGCGGCTCGCTCGGAAGCATCTGCATCTACCAGGCCACGGATCCCGACACGATTCGCCGACATGCGGCGCGGGTCGGCATGCCGGCAGACGAGATCCTGGACGTCGCCGATCTGGTCGTCATCCGGCCGGATCCGGTGAAGGAAGCCGCGACTTCCTGAACGGTGGTGGCGGCGGGCGGCGCGACCAGCCCGCCCGCCGCCCACCATGCGTCACCACCGGCCGCCGCCCTGGCCGGCGCTGTCCTAGTCCTTCTGGGTCTCGAGCACGTTGAACGCGGCGTCGAGCGCGACGTCGACGTTCGTGCCGTCGCTCTTCTGCACCTGGACCGAGTAGACGGTCTTCTGGTCGATCGCGCGCTCCTTGGCCGACTCATGACCGGACCCGTGCTTCTCCGAGCCCTGCTCCGGCGTCTTCTTCTCGACGGACAGCACCTTGCCGCCGCCGACCGACTGAAGCGCGGCCTGGCCGGCGCGGGTGGCATCGGGGCCGGTCGCCTTCTGCTCGGTGTCGGCCCCGCGGCCCTTCTCCGCGCCGTGATCGTTGCCGGACTCGCCCTGCGCCGCCGCGATCGCGGCGCCGCCGAGACCGAACGCCGCCAGCAGGCCGATGCCCGCCAGGATCTTCTTGACTCTCTTGCTCATGGGTGGTGTGTCACTCCTTGGGTTGGAAGGAGCGGCAGCTTGGACGGCGTTGATGAACCGACGATCAACGCTTCATGAACTCCGTCGACGGGGTGATTCCCGCACCGTCCGACCGCACGAGCCGGGCGCCGGCCTGATCCCTCGGCCGGCCGGGCGATATCCCGCGCCGAGGGGCGCCCGGAGCATGGGCCCCGATGCCCCAATCGCTCACCAGAGCAGCCTTTTCCTCGCAATGTGCGCGGAAATCGCCTGACGGGCCGGGGCGAGCCGGGGGCTCCTCGTCCCTCCATCGCAGCACATGGCGATGACCGCGACAGCGCCTCGGCGCCGGCCCGCGCCCGATCTGGTGCTCGACACCCTGCACGAGCACGCAGCGTCGCTGCTCGGGACCGCGCGGCGCTACTCCATGTGCGCCGACGACGCGAACGACGCCTACCAGCGCGGGGTCGAGATCTTCCTCAAGCGTGCTCACCGACTGGACCGCGACGGTGCACTGCCCTGGCTGCGCACCGTCGTCAAGCACGAGGCGCTGGCCGTCCGCGCCGCGCGCCAGCGCCTCCTCGGTGGCGGCGAAGTCGACCTTGACGCTCACGAGAATCGCGAAGCGGCCACCCCAGAGGAGCGTGCATCCGACGCCGACGCCCTCACGCGTTCGGCCGAGGCGCTGCAGCGCCTCAAGCCGCAGGAGGTTCGCGCGCTGGTGCTCAAGGCGCAGGGCCACTCGTATCGCGAGATCTGCGGGCTCACCGGCTGGTCGTACACGAAGGTCAACCGCTGCCTGACCGAGGGCCGGCGGCACTTCCTCGAGCGCTACGCGGTGATCGAGTCGGGCGCGGAATGCGACCGCTGGGCCGACGTGCTGTCGGCCATCGCCGACGGCGAGGCGTCGCCCGCCGACCTCCTCGCGGTACGTCCGCACCTGCGCAACTGCCCGGCCTGCCGGGCGCGGATTCGCGACTTCCGGCGCGTCCCGCGTGCTCTGGGAGCCGTCGTGCCCGTGGCCGCTCTCGCCCTGGGCGACATTCCGGCTCCCGCCCACCATGCGCCGCGGGTCCTCAGCCGGGCCTACGACGCCGTGGTGGCCGGTCTGCCCGACCGCGCCGTCGCGTCGGTGCAGCGCCTCCACGCCGGTCTCGAAGCCGCGTCGAGCGGCAAGCTCGCGGCCGTCGCGATGTCCGCGACGGCCCTGGGCGGCGGCGTGGCCACGGTGGACGGTCCGCCCGCGGATGCCCGGCACCGACCTGCCCAGCGTTCGCGCCCCGCGACGCACGTGAGCGTCGCGCGCGCCCGCACCACCGTGGCCGCAACCGCCGTCTCCCGCGGAGCACCCGCCGCGGCCGACGGCGCCTCCGCTTCGTCATCTCGCGCCCGGTCCGCCACGCCGCCCCCCTCTCCGGCGTCGCGGGCCGGGCGCGGCCCGGGAGGGTCCGAGTTCGGCTTCGAGGGTCCGGACTCGTCCGGGCCGACCGCGGAGGCGGCGACGGCGCCCGCCGGCGGCGAGTTCGGCGGGGCAGGGGGAGGGGAGGCGGTCGAGGCCGCCGATGCGACGACGCCGAGCGGCGGGGAGTTCGGGCCTTGATCCGCCGGCTGCGAGTCGCGGGCATCGGGCTGCTGGCCGCGCTCGCGGTGCTGTCGTTCTTCAGCCCGCGCGCGCACGCGGGCGTGTACAACGTCTACGCCTGCCGGAGCTGGGGCGACGTCCGCAACGCCAGCTGGTATGGCATCGGCGGTTCGCCCGGGACGGCGGCCTACGCCGCCTGTCCGGCCGGCGATTACCACCCCTACGACACCGGGCTCGGAGCCCGCACGACCGGCGGCGCGTCCTCGCGCGTCGGCCTCAACGGCGGGTCCTGGGCGCAGTTCGACGCGCCGCCGGGCACGTCGCTGCACTCGATCTGGTTCCATGGCGCGCTCGGTGGTCAGGTCGAGGGTGGCTGCTGGGAGGCCGGCATCTCGGGCTGGACCTCCGACTTCTACGCCGCGCCGCTGTTCTGGGGCCTCCAGCCGTGCCACATCACCTCGGGCGGCTGGATGGCGAATCAGGTCGTGGCGCTCGGCGGCAACACCCACGCGCGCGTCGGCATCCGGTGCGCCAGCCCCGCGGGTTGCCAGGCGGACTGGAACGGCGGGCACGGTGTCTGGGCCAACCTCCGCGACGTCACCGTCGTGGTCCAGGACGACCTCCCGCCCTCCGTCACCCCGACCCACGGCGCGCTGCTCGAGCCACGCTGGCAGCGCGGCGTCGGGGACGCGTGGGCCGCGTACGCCGACAACACCGGCATCCGCCGGACCGCTCTTGCCGTGGACGGCGTGACGTACTCGACCCAGGACTACGACAACTCGGCGTGGGCGCCGTACGGCCTGCAATGCGACAACGGGCACGCGGTGCCGTGCCACGACCTGTCCGCGGACGGCCATGCCTTCGATACCCGCGGCGTCGCCGACGGTCGGCATCTGCTGCGCCTGAGCGGTGCCGACTCGGCGGGCAACTGGTCGTCGGTCGATCGGACGCTGCTCGTCGACAACCACGCGCCCGGCGGCCCGTTCGCGATCTCCGTCGCCGGCGGCGAGGGCTGGCGTCGCGCGAACCGGTTCGACGTGGCCTGGAGCAACCCGGATCAGGGCGACGCCTCGCCGATAGGGGAGGCGCGCTATCGCCTCTGCCGCGTCGCTGTGCCCTCCGAGTGTCGCGAGGGCAGCCGGGCAGGGACCGGTATCTCCGCCGTCCAAGCGCTCGCAGTCCCCACCTCGGGGGACTGGACGCTGCAGGTGTGGCTGGTGGACGCGGCCGGGAACGTCGACGCGACGCGGGCCTCGGACCCCGTCCGTCTCCGGTTCGATCCTCAGGTGGACGGGGCCGCCTTCGAGGCGCCGGACCGCGGTGACCCGCGCCGGCTCGTCGTTGCCGTCACCGATCATCTCTCCGGCGTGGCGCCGGGCACGATCGAGCTGCGCCGCCGGGGCCGGACGGCGTGGCGCGCGCTGCCGACGGCCCTGGCCGGGACGCGGCTGACCGCGCTCGTGCCGGACACCGAGCTCGCGGACGGGCCCTACGAACTGCGTGCGCTCGCCCACGACATCGCCGGCAACGAGCACGTCGCGGACCGCTACGCCGACGGGTCGCGCGCCGTGATCGTGCTGCCGCTGCGCAGCGCCACGAGGCTCCTCGGCGCGGCGAGCGCAGCGCCGCGCCGGACCTGCAGCATCGTGACGCGAACGGTGCGGCGCGGTGGCAGGCGGGTCCGCGTTCGCCATCGCGTCTGTCGTACGACCACGGCCCGGGCGGCGCTGGGCGGGACCCTGGCGGTGCCCTTCGGGCGCGCCGCCACCGTTCGCGGGGCGCTCCAGACCTACTCCGGGCGCCCCGTGGCGGGCGCGGCCGTCCTGGTGGACGCGGAGCCGCGGACCGGCGGGAGGGCGCGCCGGGCGGCCACGCTGCGTACGGCGGGCGACGGTACCTTCGCCTACCGCGTGCCCGCCGGGCCCTCACGAATGCTGCACTTCGCCTTCCCCGGCGACGAGGTGCTCGCGCCGACGGCCGCGCACATCACGCTGCGCGTACCGGCCGGGGCCACCCTGATCTCAAGCCGGCGCACCGTCCGCAACGGGGCCAGCGTGACCTTCTCGGGCCGGCTGATCGCGCCACCGCCCGAGGCCGGCAAGCTCGTGACCCTGCAGGCCTTCTACCGGCGCGCCTGGCGGACGTTCGCCGTCGCGCGCACGGACGCCCGCGGGCGCTTTCGCCAGGCCTACCGCTTCCAGGCCACCGTCGGCCGGGTCGCCTACCACTTCCGCGCGCGCATCGAGCGCGAGGCCTCCTACCCCTACGAGACCGGCGTCACGCCGGTGGTGACCGTGCTGGTCCGCGGCTGACCTGTCGGAGGCGGGGCTCATCGCCCGCCGGGGCCCAGTGTCGCGCGGGCCCAGTCAGTAATGACAATGGTTCTCAATCTTAGTAGGATGGCCGCTCGGTCTGGCTCTCCTCCGTGAACGACGCTCGATGACTCGCAGGCTGCTCTGTCTCCTGGCCCTCCCACTCGTGCTGGCGGCCCTCGCCGCCGGCTGTGGCAGCGCAGGTTCGAGCGGCCCACCAGGCGCCGGCGGTCGCCTGGCGGTGGTCGCGGCCGAGAACTTCTGGGGGAGCCTGGCCTCGCAGCTCGGCGGGGACCGCGTGCACGTCACCAGCATCATCCACAACCCGGCGAGCGACCCCCACAGCTACGAGCCGACGCCACAGGACGGCCGCACGATGGCCGTCGCCAAGCTGGCGATCGTCAACGGCGTCGGCTATGACCCGTGGGCGCCGAAACTGCTCAACGCCAACCCCGACAGCAGCCGACTCGTGCTCACGGTCGGGGATGTGGTCGGAGTTTCGCCGGGCGGCAATCCCCATCGCTGGTACTCCCCGAGCAACGTGCAGCAGGTCATCGACCGGATCGTCGCCGACTACAAGAAGCTCGATCCAGGGTCGGCGGGGTACTTCGACCAGCAGCGCGCGATGCTCCAGAGCCGGGGGCTCGCCCAGTACAACGCCCTCGTCGCCGCGATCCGCAGCCGGTACGCCGGTGTCCCGGTCGGAGCATCCGAGAGCATCTTCGCGCCGCTCGCGCACGACCTCCGTCTCAAGCTGATCACTCCGCCCGGCTACCTCAAGGCGACGAGCGAGGGCACCGACCCGACCGCGCAGGACAAGACGACGACCGACCGGCAGATCGCCACGAAGCAGATCAGGGTCTGGGTCTTCAACAGCCAGAACTCGACGCCCGACATCAAGCGCCTCAACGACGAGGCCGCAAGCCGAGGCATCCCGATCGCCACGCTCACCGAAACGCTCACGCCGGCGACGGCGAGCTTTCAGGCCTGGCAGTCGCGCCAGCTCGTCCAGCTCCAGGCGGCGCTGGCCAGGGCGACCGGACGTTGACCGCGGCCGTGCCGGCGATCGAGGTCCGTGACGCGACGGCTGCGCTCGGCGGTCGGGTCGTGTGGAGCGATGTGGACGTGGAGGTCGAGCCAGGTGAATTTGTCGCCGTCCTGGGACCGAACGGCGCCGGCAAGTCCACGCTGCTCAAGGTCATCCTCGGCCTGCTGCCCTTGAGGAGCGGCTCGGTGTCGGTGCTCGGTGGACCCGCCGGCGCCGCGAACGCGCGCATCGGCTACCTGCCGCAGCGACGCACGTTCGACGCGAGCACGCGCCTGCGTGGCAGCGACATCGTCCGCCTCGGCCTCGACGGCGCGCGCTGGGGCGTACCTCTCCCGGTGCCGAAGTTCGCGCAGACCCCGGAACGGCGCCAAACCGCGGCTCGCGTGCGCGAGGTGATCCAACTCGTGGGCGCCGAGGAGTACGCCGATCGGCCCATCGGGCGACTCTCCGGCGGCGAGCAGCAGCGGCTGCTGATCGCCCAGGCGCTCGCTCGTCGGCCGGAGATGCTCATGCTCGACGAGCCGCTCGACAGCCTCGACCTCAGCAACCAGAGCAGCGTGGCGGCGCTCGTTCAGAGGATCTGCCGCGAGGAGGGCGTCACCGTGCTCCTCGTCGGCCACGACGTCAACCCGATCCTCAGCTACCTCGACCGTGTCATCTACTTCGCGGGCGGCACGGCCCTCCAGGGCCCGCCGCAGGAGGTGATCACGACGGAGACGCTGAGTCGCCTCTACGGCGCCGCCGTCGAGGTCCTCCGGAGCTCCGACGGTCGCCTCGTCGTCGTCGGGCAACCCGAGCCGCCGGCGATGCACTCCGAGCGCCATGCTCACTGACCCGGCCGCGGCCGGGCTGTCCTGGAACCTCGTCACCGACGTGCGGGAGCTGACGTCGTTCCCGTTCATGGTCAACGCGCTCGAGGCGGGGACCATCGTCGCCGTGATGGCCGCCGTGGTGGGCTGGTTCATGGTCGTGCGCCAGCAGACGTTCGCCGGCCACACGCTGTCGCTCGTCGCGTTTCCGGGCGCCGCTGCCGCCAGCCTGGCCGCCCTGCCCCTCGCCGTCGGTTACTTCGGTGCATGCGCGCTGGCCGCGCTCGTCCTCTCCGCGGTCTCGGGCAGCGGAGCGCGCAATCGCAGCGCCGAATCGGCGGCGATCGGCTCGGTCCAGGCCTTCGCCCTCGCCTGTGGCTTTCTCTTCGTCAGCCTCTACAGCGGCGTCCTGAACAACCTCGATTCGCTGCTCTTCGGCACGTTTCTCGGCGTCACGACCGGCCAGGTGCTGACCCTCCTGCTGATCGCGGCCGCCGTGCTGACCCTGGTGGCGCTCACGGCCCGGCCGCTGCTGTTCGCCTCGGTCGATCCGGACGTCGCGCGTGCCAACGGCGTCCCGGTCCGCGCGCTCGCCGTCGGCTTCCTGGTCGTGCTCGGCCTGGCCGTGGCCGCGACCAGTCAGATCACCGGAGCCCTGCTGGTGTTCGCGCTCCTCGTCACCCCCGCCGCGACCGCGCAGCAGATCACCATGCGCCCCGGTCCCAGCCTGTTTCTCAGCGTCGTCCTCGCACTGGCGGTCACCTGGGTGGGACTCGGGATCGCCTACTTCTCCGTCTATCCCGTGGGGTTCTGGGTCACATCGCTGTCATTCGGCGTGTACGTCGCGGTGCGGATCGTCCGCGCGGTCGCCGAGCGCCGTGACCGGACTCAGGAGCCGGCGTCGCCGGAGCCCGTCGACTCGCTCGTGGTGCAGTGATGTTCGCTCACGAGTTCATGCGCAACGCCTTCCTGGCCGGCACACCGATCGCGCTTGCCTGCGGCCTGGTCGGTTACTTCGTGGTCCTGCGCGGCCAGGTGTTCGCGGGCGACGCCCTCAGCCATGTCGCCTTCGCCGGCGCGCTGGCGGCCGCCGCCTTCGGCATCGACCTGCGACTGGGGCTGTTCGCGGCGACCATCCTCGTCGCCCTCGGCATGGGTGGGTTGGGCGAGCGCGCGCGCGCCGACGACGTCGTCATCGGGTCCGTCTTCGCCTGGATCCTGGGGTTGGGCGCGCTCTTCCTCTCGATCTTCACCTCCGACGCGAGCGGCACCACCACGGGGACGGCCGGCGTCCGTGTGCTCTTCGGCTCCATCTTCGGTCTCGGGCTCGGCGAGGCGCTCGTCGCCGCCCTGATCGGGCTGGGCGCCTGCGCCGCGATACTGCTCATCGCTCGCCCGCTGCTCTTCAGCAGCGTCGATCCCGCCGTGGCGGCCGCCCGCGGCGTGCCCGTCCGCGCGCTCGGGTTCGGCTTCCTCGCGATCCTGGGGGTCGTCGCCGCCGAGGCGACGCAGGCCGTCGGGGCCTTGCTCCTACTGGGGCTGATCGCGGCGCCCGCCGGAGCGGCGCGACTGCTCACCAGCCGGCCCTACACCGGCCTCGCCCTGGCAGGGGCACTGAGCGTGCTGTCGCTGTGGGTCGGCCTGACCCTCAGCTACAGCATCGGCGCCCTACCGCCGAGCTCGGCCATCATCGCGACCGCCGTCGCCATCTTCGCCGCCGCGGCCGTCAAGGCGCGGCTGGGCGCGTCTAGACCACGGCCGCACTCGCCTCGGGCGCGAGGCGCCGGGGAGGCGTAGCGACCCAGCGGCGCACGTGCTCGTAGACCTCGGGATGGTTGAGCAGCGCGAGGTGGTGGGTGCCGCCCACGTGCGCGCCGTGCTCGACGTCGAAGGGAATGCGCCGCGTCCGGCTGCGTCCCGACGCGCTCGGCACGAGGACGAGACAGTCGCCGAGGAGCCGACCCACCGGGTGGCGGTCGCTCCGCGTCACGCTGGCCGACACGAAGCAGTGCGTCGCACCGTCCAGGAGCGGGACCTCCTGGCACGCGGCCGCGCGCAGGGCATCGCGATCCCGATCCCGCCAGTCCTCGTCGACGAGCGACCCCTGGCGCAGGTCGCGTATCCCCGAGCTGCGCCGCCGGAGGAACGCGCTCAACGGCCGCGTCTCGGGCAGCCTGTGCAGTGCCGCGCTCGCGACGTGGACCGCCTGCTCCAGCGGAGCGCCCATGTGCGGCGTGCCGAGCGACACGACGTGGCCGACGCGGGTCGCCCAGTCATGCGCGTCGCGGCTGCCCTGGTGACACGCGCTGCGCGCGATCAGGCCGCCCATCGAATGGCCGACGAGCGTGACCTGCTCCACGTCGACCGGCCAGGCGGCGACGAGGGCGTCGAGGAGCTCGGCGACCGAGCGTCCGTTCTCCGAGATGTGGCGCCCGCTGTTGTAGCGGACGTAGACCGGCGTGCAGCCCAGGTCCTGCGATAGCCGGGTGCCGTAGGTCGGCCGCGCGGGGCCGGACCCGATGCTCCAGGAGAACTCGGTCTCCATCAGGCCGTGGAGGAAGATCACGGGCCACGGCGTCGCGTCGGGAAAGCGCGCGCGCACCGACTCCCGATCGAGCGGGACCGGATCGCCGTCGACCCGCACCGCCGCCGGTTGGTGCAGCGCGCTGCCCTCGCGCTCGAGCGCGTCGCCGATCAGGCCGTTCAGCGCGCCGAGCATCGCGCTGCCGGGGCGCGTTGCCGAGAGGGCCAGGTTCTCGCCGATACCTCGTCGCGCCATCGCCGCGTCGGATGCCCGGCCGAGCAGCGAGCTGCTCGCTCCGAGGGCCGAGTACACGCCGCGGGACATGGCGTCGTGCGCCAGCTTCACCGGTCGGCCGAGCGGGCCGACGGCCCAGAACGCGCGGCGGGCGATGCCGTGGTGGATCTGGCCGATCCCGCGGGGTACGCCACCGAGCTCGTCGAAGGCCAGGCGGTTGAGTGCGCGCAGCTCGTTCGTCGGTGTGGCATCCGGCATCGCGGTACCTCCTCGGCCCGTGGTCAGGACTCGCGGTGCAACCTACGCCACGTCTCGGCCGGAGGCAACGCGCGCCGAATCAGCGACCGATCGGCGCAAGGAACGCCGCCAGCGCGCGCGAGTAGCGCTCGGGGTCGGCGTTCCAGCTCTCGATGTGGCCGGCCCCCGCGACCCCGACAAACGTCGCGCGGTTGCCCGGCACGCGCGCCGCGAACGTCCGCGTGTCCACTGGCGGCACGAGTGGATCGTCCAGCCCCTGGAACAGCAGGATCGGCACGTGGAAGGACCCGGCCTGACGGATCTCGTCGAGGGCGCTCCAGTCGACGTGGATGCGCTGGCCGATGGTCCACTCGACGGGAGTGGCCATGAAGGGAAGGTCGAACCGACTCGCCTGGCCGGCGATGACCGAGCGCCAGTCGAGCACGGGAGCGTCGAGCACCAGCGCCACGACACGCCGTGCCATGGCCGACTCGTGCATGAACCGCGTGACGATTGCGCCGCCCATCGACTCCCCGTAGAGCACCAGGCGCTGGGCCCCGTGGGCGACGGCCCACCGCGCTGCTGCCTCGAGGTCCTTCCACTCGGTCATCCCGAGGTGGATGTGGCCGTCCGGGCTGGGCGGGGCGCCGACGTCGTTGCGGTAGCTGATCAGCAGGGTCGGCCGGCCCAGTCGGTGCAGGGTGGCGAGCGGGCGCAGCCCGCCGGCGCGGCTGCCGTCGATCCCGTGGACGAACAGCACCCAGGTCTGCGCTCGACCCGGCACGTGCCACGCGGGCATCGCCCCGAGCGGATCGGGTACCGCCACCGGCGCGAAGGGAATGCCCAGCGCGGTACGGGGATCGCCGTTCCACACGTCCGGATCGATCGCGACTTTCGTGCCCGGCCGGAGGCCGGCGGCGGCGCCGCGCAGAGCCCGCGTCACCGTTCCGTCGCCGCGCGCGAGCACGTCGCCGACGATCGCGTGCCCGCCCCGCCAATCCAGCCCGTAGACACCGTCGCGCGCGCTCGCCTTCGTCCGCGCGAGCGTCACCCGTGCGGGACCGATTGCCTTGACGGTCACGTCGTCCCGCACGAGGTCGTGGTGCGGATCGATCAGCAGCGACGAGGCGAGCCAGGCTCCGACCGCTGCGAGGACGCCGGCCACGACGAGCACGACGACGACCGCGATGGCGATGCGTCGCCACCGGCGACGAGCGCCCTGCGTCTCCGCTCCTGCCCGCACAACGGACATCGCCGACAGTCTGACGCCGGCGGTGGCGGGTTCAGCGGCGCTCGCCGAGCAGGCCGCCAAGGACGTCTCGTCGTCGGCCGTGTAGAACGCCCCGATCGAGCGATCGGCGAGGGTTACGTCGATCGCCGTTCCGAGCGTCGACACGGCGCAATTCGACGCGCGTGCAGGGCATCCGCTGCCGTGGTCGTGAGCCCGGCTGCAACGTGGCGTGCACGCCCAGGGCCGGGAGCGGTTTGCCGTCCACCCCCGGCCCTACAGTGCGCTCAGCCACGGTCCCGACTACAGCGAGCGCCGATGACCCTCTGCTTCATCGAACCAAAGGACGCAATCCGCGTGATCGCCGAATCGGTCGGCCGCGAGGCGCGCCGTCAGCTGCTCGGCGAGGTGGTGCGCGCGTGGGTCGACGAGATTCCCGAGCAGGAGCTGGAGTCCCACTACGCCAAGACCATCGCCGACCTCGACGAGCACGACCTGTCGATGCTCGCGGCCTGGCACGCGTCGCTGGAGGTCGGCAACCCGATCGCCAATGTGGACTTCCTCGTGAACACGTTCTCCTCGCTGGGCGACAACCGCCGCGAGGCGCTGAAGATCGCCGCCGGGTTCCGCGGCGAGGAGGCGTTCGAGGCCGGCGTCGCGGAGGAGCAGGCGATGGAGACGGTCCTGCCCTGGCTCACGCACGAGCGGGCAACCGAGCTCGCCGCGGAGTGTGTCGAGCTGTACTGCTGGGACCGGCTCGGCTCCGAGAACTAGCGGAAAAGTTCGGCGTTGACACTGGCAAAGTCGGTTCGTATCGTGCCCGCCCGCGTGAGTTGAGCTGGATGTATTGCCTTCTGGCGAGACGCTCGCACTTGGAAGGCCCGCGCGTCATCGCGGGCCTTCCGTTTTTTTCATGGCACTGGCCGAGCCGTCCTTAGCTGCCTAGGTGGAAGGGGCGCCGCTCGCTCCCGTTTGCGTAGCCGAGATGCTCGCGCCGGGGGCAGCCGTTGCGCAGGCGCGCTCAACGCCCTGCGCGTCGTGGCTCCCGGTCGCCTCCGCCTAGAGTTCGTTACCGGCTCTGTGAAAGGAGGTGACCATGGTGAGTCAGACTGCGCAGCCCGCCACCAACGAGCGGATCGTGCGCCTTCTCGAAGAGGTGCAAGCGCAGCTCGCCGACTCGCGCGAGCGCGAGCAGCAGATCGCCAGAGACCTTGCTCGGCTGCTTAGTCGTAAGTAGCCGCGAGGCCGCCTGGTGAGGCCGACTCCTTGGGGTGGTTGGGTGGCGAGTCGGCCCGTGCTCGGTAGGACTCCGGGTCGGCATCGCCGTGCCGCTGGAGAGCACCCTGCGTGCCGTTGGCCCCTTTACCCGTCGGCGAGCTGGCAGAAGAGGTCGCCGAGCTTGCCCTCGCCGCGCGTCGCTAGGACGTTGAGGTGCACCTTCTGGAGGTCCACCACCAGCCCGAGCAACTGGAGGTTGAGCGGACCGACGATCAGGTCGAGGACCTGACACGTGGGGCTGGCCGCGGCGCTGTGCGCAGGCGAGATGCTCGCGCTGAAGCGCACGGCGCGCTGCGGATGGCGTCGCAGGGCGGCATTCAGGGCACGGGCGGTGTTCGGGCCGCTGCTCGCGCCGCGGGCCAGCCGGCAGAACAGCGCGCCCAGGACTCCTCCACGGCGGTTGCCCGTGATGTCCAGCGTGACCCGATCCAGGTGGGCGGTGAGTCCCAGCAGCTTGAGGTTGAGCTGGTCCAGGAACAGATGGAGGACCCGGCAGGAGCCCCCGGTCGCCGCAGTCAGAGCGATTCGTTGGCGCACGGTCGTCGAGTGCCCGGCACCGTCGGTCAGGCGCGCCGTCACGAGTCCGCGGGCGGTCACGGTCCGGCCCTGGGCCGCGAAGCGCATTACGTCGACGCCGACGCTCAGGCGTCCAGGCGGCGGGGACTTTGCCGCGCCCACGGACGGCAAGATGCCGAGCCCGGCGAGCGTGACGGCGACGAGCAGCATGACCAGGCGACCCCGGCTTTGACGCATGTTTCTCCTCCGCTGACTTGCCGGCGCGCGACTGCCCCGGCGACCGGCTGCGCTTCTACCCACCGGCCGAGACTCCAAAACGGGAGCTAAGCCGTTCTGCGGTTGTTCACTCGCGCTCCAACGAGTGCGTCGATCGCCTGCCACATCGACTCGGGTTCGGGAGCCTTTGCGACGTAGCCGTCGGCGGATGAGACGCCCGCAATGTGACGCGCGGGCAGCCCCGAGCGGATGAGTACCTTGACTCCAGGCGCCGCTTCGCGGATCGCGCGGACGATGACCGATACGTCGCCATCGTGATTGAAGTGATCGAGGAGGACGACATCGGGCTGCGCTGCCTCGATGGCCTGCAAAGCGGCGACGGCCGAACTGGCTGCTCCGCCGAGGTACAAATCTCTCCGCTCCTTGATGAGCTGGCCCAGCAGGAACCGTTCAGCAGGACTGTCATCACAGACAAAAACGCTGGTCACCCCGCGTGGGTTATCCGCCTCGAACGCCATCAGTTCCAGAGCGCTTGGCGGGCATCCATCGTGGCCCGCACTGCTGCGGTTGCTCCAACCATCCGTGGTTGCCAGGCCGTGAACATGCGAGCGGCTCGTGCGGTCCGGGATTACCCGGGCACAGACAGCCGAGTTGTACCACGGACTGGTTTGGGGTTCTTACGATGGAGGCGCCCCAGCGTGGGCGTTGGCGCTGAGCGGGAGCCTGCGCCAGTAGCCCTCGCGGGCCAATGGTTCAAGCGTTCGGTAGCAGCCGCCGCATAGGTGGCGCTCCTGGGAGGACAGCGACTGTGCCCACTGGCCTGGTGCCATGATCGCCCCGATCGCGCCGCCGACATTGACTTCGCGGTGCTGGCACTCATCGCATTCCAGCCCGGTTGGCTGGGTCTGGTCGACCTCGAACACTCGCGTCATCGGTCGCCTAGCCGAACCAGCGGTGCAGGCGCTCGGTCAAGCTCGACGCCTCGCGGTGCGGACTTGCGCCCTCGACCACCGCCGCGTCGTCTACGGCCCAGCCGACGCGCTCAACAAGTTGATCGCGGCTGTGTTGGTCGGCAAACAGCGCCGGGGTCAACTCCTCGGCCAGCACCAACGAATCGCCCGTGGAGTCCGTGTCCGCCGTGACCAGCAGATGAGGCATGACGCCTCCTCTCGTCAGGTCACGGCACTCAGATTGAGGACTCCGCTCCCGATTCGGTGTACGACCACCGTAACAGGAGGCATATGCCGATTGGGGGATACCGGAAGGCACTCGCCCACGGCAGCAAGTCCGCGGACGGTGCGGGCTGGTGCCAAGGAAGCCACCGCCAGGGCGCCCAGGCTCGCAAGCTAAGGGGGCCACCTTGCCTCCGCTGACCGACAGCATCAGCTGCGCGACGGGGCCCGCCACCGCGGAGTCCCCATGGCCCCCGGTCGGGTTAACTGCAGCGCGACCATGGCCGAGCCCCACACCGTGACGATGCTGATGATGCATTACGGAACGCCGCGCGACCAGGAGGCGCGGGCGCAACTGGCCGCCGCCCTGCCCGACGCGGAGGTGGGTGAGCCCGACGACATCGGCGTCTTCGACGTCAAGCTCGAGGCTGAGGACCTCGAGGACGCGCTGCGGCGCGTCTGGAACGGAGTGGCCGCGTCGGGCACGGACGACCACATCGTGTTCCTCGAGCACCCGAACCTGCCGGAGCACTGGCGACCACGCAGCGGAAGCCCGGAGGGCGGGAGTACGGCCGGCTAGGCCGCGTCGTCCGCCACCGCCACCGCCACCGCCAGCGGCTGGGTGTGAGGAGAAACCGCTCTGCTCCACGCGCCGCTCCGCGACAATCCGCGGATGCCGCTGCCCCAGGCCGTACGCCGGCTCGCCCCCGACCGGCTGCGCTACTCGGTCCGCCTGCGTGCGCTCGCGGTCGGCGGTGGGCTCGTCCCGCCGCGGACCATGCACAGCGCCGCCGAGTCGAAGTTGCTCGCCGAGCTCGCCCACGGTCGCCGGACGGCCGTGGAGATCGGCGTGTACGAGGGCTCGTCGGCCGTCGTGCTCGCCGGTGCGCTCCCGGCCGACGCGACGCTCCACCTGGTCGACCCGTTCGGCGAGAGCCCGACGCTCCTGCCCGGCTGGGCCGGCGTGGAGGGAGCGACGCGCCGCGTCGTCGGCCGCGCGGTGCGCCGGCGCGCGGACGGCCCGCGCGTCGTCTGGCATGTCGAGCGCAGCGAGGACGCGGCAGCGCGCTGGCGCGAGCCGGTGGACCTCGTCTTCATCGACGGCGACCACAGCGAGGCGGGCTGCCGGCTGGACTGGGCGCTGTGGAGCCGGTTCGTGGCGCCCGGTGGCGTGGTGCTCTTCCACGACGCCGCCGGGCCCGACGCCCTTCCCGGCCCGCGTGGTGTGTTCGAGGGGCTCTTCCGGACCGGCGATCCGCCGGCGGGATGGCGCATCGCCGCGGAGGTGGACACCGCCGTCGCCGTCGAGCGCGAGGCGGACGGCTAGCTGCGGGCGCGAGCGGCGGCCGGGCCGCCATTCAGCGCGTCGGCGATCTCGCCCAGCGCCTGCTCCGTCTCGCGAAAGTGCACCGTCGTCATGCCCAGCTCGCGCGCGGCGTCGCAGTTGACCTCGATGTCGTCGACGAACAGGCACGCGGCCGCCGGCAGCCCGAGGCGCTCCAGCGTCAGCTCGTAGATCTCGGCGTCGGGCTTGCGCATGCCGACGAAGCCCGAGTCCACCAGCACCTCGAAGATCTCGTCGACCGGCAGCATCGTCCGCCACAGCGGCTGCCACTCGCGCACGTTGTTGGTCAGCAGCGCCATGCGGTAGCCGCGAGCGCGCAGGTCGCGCATCCGCTCGATCATCGGCTCGTTCGGGCGCAGCTCGGCGAAGTACGCCTCGCCGAAGCCGTGCAGCCGCACCGGCCGGTCCAGGTCCTCGGACACCGCCGCGCCGAGGCGCTCGAGGAAGTCGTGCTCGGTGAGGCGCCCGGTCTCCAGCTCGAACAAGGGATGCGCTCCGTCCTCCTCGGCGAGCCGCGCCATCGCGCTGCCCAACGTCTCGAACGAGATGTTCGAGCTGCGCTGCATCGCGGCGAAGCCCTCGGACAGCGGGTTCGTCAGCACGCCGCCGAAGTCGCTGATGACGCCGCGGATCTCGGTCAAGCGTCGGCCCGCCGCAGCACGTCGTAGCGCCCGACGCCCGCGCGGCCCTCCATGCTCCATGCGAAGAATGCGTTGTCCAGGCGCAGGCGCCCGAGCTCGAGCGTCGTCCCGCACAGCGCACGGCCACCGGCGCGGCGGGGAAGCTGGTCCTCCTCGCCCACCCACAGCTCGAGTCCAGCGCGGCGCTGGTGGCCCTCGTCGTCGTAGGTCGTGGACAGACGGGGCTCGGTCACCTGGCGCGCATGGGGTCCGGCATCCGGGTCGGCGGGGTCGGCATCGACCAGGACGGCGCTGACCGCCTCGTCGTCGTGCCCCTCGGCGCCCGCCGGCCGCACGGTGCGGACTGCGAACGCCCGATCGGGCGCCAGCCAGGCCGACACGGTGGCGGCGCGGGCGGTCTCGTCCCAGCGGGGGGTTCCCCACGAATGCTCGCGCTGGCCCAGGCACCGCAGGTGGGTCGTCTCGCCGCCGACCGTCACCTCGGCCTCGACGGCGCACAGCTGCTCGTAGCCCTCCACCCCGCCGAGCTGTGCGGCCGGCGAGTCCGCGCCGAACTCCATCGGCTCGGCCAGCGCCTCGAACCGCGCGGTGAACGCTGCGCCGTCGCCGTCGAAGCTCACCGACCAGCGCTGGAGCGGCTCCTCGATCGTCGCCCGCAGGCCGTCCGCCTCGACCGCCTGCCAATCGACCTCGCCGGCTTCGATGTCGCCGCGCGCCAGTGCGGTCACCGGCTCGTGCTCGGCGAACACGACGGCCAGCGCGCTCAGCGTGCCGGCGGCCGGAGAGAACCCGATCCGCGCGCTCGCGAACAGCCCCGTGTCCTCGTCTCCGAAGGCGAATGTGACGGCATCGGCGAAGGCCTCGTCCGTGCCCGGACGGACCCGCTCGTCCTGCGGTTCGATCACGGCGAGAGGCGAGGGTGCGGCGGGGAATCGACGTCGACGGCGGTGCCCTCGACGTCGTAGTCGCCGTCGGCTCCCGTAGCACCCGGCGCGCCGGGTCGTGGACGCCGCCGCGCCCGTGCCGCCCGGGCGGCCGCGCCCGCCGCGGCCCCGCCGACGGTGGCCACCTTGAAGCGCCTCGCGAACACGGCCACGAGCGTGCCGCGGACGATGGCACGCGTGGGGGGCAGCAGCAGGATGATGCCGACGATGTCGCTGATGAAACCCGGCGTGATCAGCAGCGCGCCGCCGAAGATGACCAGCGTGCCGTCGAGTACCTCGCGCGCGGGTACTCGACCTTCCTGCAGGGCCGCGTTGAAGCGCCGCCACGCCGCCCGTCCCTGGTGGCGCCAGAGCCACGCTCCGATGAGCGAGTCCAGGATCAGGAGCGCGATCGTCGGGCCCGCGCCGATCAGCCCACCGACCTGGATGATCACGTACAGCTCCGCGATCGGGAGCACGATGAAGACGAGGACGAGCAGGAGCAGTGGCATCGTGCCCTACAGGCTACGCCAGGTGTTCAGCCGACCCGCGGCGCAGCGTGCTCGTCGACGTGCACGCCGGGGAGCCGGTGCAGCCCGACCATCTCGATCACGCGGCGGATGTGCGGCGGCGCGCCGTGCAGCCGTATGGCCCGCCCCCGCATGCGCAGCCGCCGCGCGACCATCGCGAGGTCGATCATCAGGGACGGGTCGGCGAAGCCCAGCTCGGACATGTCGACGACCACATCCCTCCGCGATCGCTTGGCGCCGGAGAGCGCGCGGCGGCGCAGCGGCTTGGTCGATGCATCCTCCTCGCCGGTGCAACGCAACACCGGAAATCTTGGCGACCACAGCGGCGTGTCGACGTAATCGAGGATGGTTCGCAACCTAGCGGAACCCCGCGGCTACACTCAAGCGCATGGCAACCGTCGAAGACGTCACCGAAGCGCTCGCGAATGTGATCGACCCCGAATTGGGCCTGGATTTCGTGGAGTTGGGCCTGGTCTACGAGGTCGAGGTCGAGGGCGGCCGCGTTGACATCACCTTCACATTGACGACGCCGGCGTGCCCGATCGGCCCTCAGGTCTCCGAGCAGATGCAGGAATTCGTCGGAGAGCTCGACGGGGTCGACGAGGTCGTCCCGCACATGGTGTTCTCCCCCGCCTGGACCCCGGAGAAGATGAGCGAGGACGCCAAGTTCGCGCTCGGCTTCTAGCCGGTTTCGGAGAGCTTCACACCCGCATCCGGCGCACCGGCGCGCATCGTTCGCGACCATAGGACGTTGGAGGCCCTGGTGAATCGTTTCGCCCGCCGCTCGCTGTTCGTCGTCGCCATCGCCGGTGCGGCGCTGGCTCCCGCCGCCGCGCGGGCGGATGCGCCCACCGGCCGTCTCCTCGTGTTGCTGCGCGAGCCGGCCGCCGCGGGCCCGGCGGCCCACGCCACGGCGGCGCGCGCCGTGCTCGCCCGCGCCGGCGCGCGGCCAAGCGGCGCCGACGTGCCCCAGATCGGGCTCGTCACGGTGCGCCCCGGCCCCGGCGGCTCCCTGGGAGCCCTGACCGCCGCCCTGCGCCGCGACCCGGCCGTGCGCTCGGTGCAGCCCGAATACCGCCTCCAGCTGCGCGCCGCGCCCAACGACCCGGCGCTGACCCAGCCCGAGACCGCCTCCGGGACGCCCCCCGGCACTCCGATCGAGTGGGCCTACCAGCGGCAGGGGCTCTCGCACATGTGGGACGTCAATCACGGGGACTCCGCGGTCGTCGGCGTGGTGGACACCGGGGCCGACGCCGGCCACCCCGAGCTCGGCCCCAAGCTCAACGCGGCCGTCGACCAGGCGCAGGACGGCGCGCCCGCGTCCAGCGACCCCGTCGGACACGGTACGCACGTCTCGTCCCTCGCCTGCGCCGCGAGCAACGATGGTCGGGGGCTGGCCGGAGCCGGCGGCAACTGCCGCCTCGTCGTCGAGCGCTCCGATCTCACCGACTCGAGCATCGCCAGCGGCATCGTGGACGCCACCAACCGCGGCGTCCAGGCGGTCAACCTCTCGCTCGGCGACTCCGGTGGCCGCCCGCCCGTGGACGCGTTCGTATCCGCGATCGACTACGCCAACGCCCACCGTGTGGTCGTCGTGACCGCCGCGGCGGACGAGGCGGTGAGCGACCAGGGCCAGCCGGCCAGCCTGGTCCAGCCCGCCGGTAGCGGACCCGACCTGACCTCGAACCGCGGCCTGTCCGTCACGTCGGCCGACTTCTTCGACGGTCCGTCCGGGGGCGGCGTCGGCAGCGAGATCTCGATGGCGGCATACGGCTCGTTCGACACCTTTGGCGGCTCCGCCGGGCCGAGGGGAATCTTCGGGGCGTTCCCCGTCAGCGCCCCGACGCAGATGGAGAGGTTCGACCTGTCGGACCCGCTGCATCCGCGCCCGCCATGCAACTGCCGCGTCGGTTCGAGCCCATACGCCTATCTGCAGGGCACGTCGATGTCCTCACCGCAGGTGGCGGCGGTGGCGGCGGTGATCCGCATCGTCAACCCCGACCTGACCTCGGCCGACGTCGTCCGAGTCCTCAAGCAGACGGCGCGCCAGCCCGGCAGCACCGGGCACTTCTGGACCGGGACGCTGGGGTGGGGCATCCTCGACGGCGGCGCCGCGGTGGAAACGGCCCGCCGCATCGACCGCCGGCCGCCGACCTCGAAGCTGCGCGCGCCGAAGCTCGTGCGCGGCACCCGGTTCACGCTGCGCTGGAGTGGCCGCGACACGGCCGCGCCGGGGGTGGTGCCCGCCGGGATCCGCTCCTTCGACGTCTACGCATCGCGCGACGGGCGCGCCTACCACCGCATCGGGCGTACGAGCCGGACACGGATGCGCTTCGCCGGCCGACGCGGCTCGCGCTACCGCTTCTTCACCGTGGCGACGGACCGCGCGGGCAACCGCGAGCCGGGCCACCGCCGGCCCGACGCCACGACGCGGATCCGGCGCTAGGCCCCGGCGGGCGTGCGCCGGCCGTTGCCGGCGCCCGTCGGCGCGGGAGCGGTGCGCTCGTCGGCCTTCGCCGCCGCGCCCTGCGCGCGCGCTGCGCGCTTGAGCTCCTCGAGGGAATCCATGATCCCCTGCTCGATCACGTCGAGGTCCGGCAGCCCGTCGTAGTCGGCGAGCAGGCCGAAGTTGAGCTTCCCGTTGTAGGACATGATCGCGATCGCCAGCGCGTGGTTCTCGGGCAGGAACGCCACCGGGACCAGGTCCTGCAGCTCGCGTCCGAGCACGTAGAGGGGGAACTGCGGCCCGGGCACATTGGTCACGATCAGGTTGAACAGACGCGTGGAGAAATTGATCCGCGACGCCTGGGCAAGGATCGTGGGCGGCGCGAAGTTGTTGACGCTGGCGATCACCTCGGCGCCGAGCGCCTGCTTGGACTCCTTGAGGCCGTCCATCTCCTGCCTGACGAACCGCAGCCGCGCCACCGGGTCACCGATGTAGACGGGCAGCGGGCCGCGCATCGCGGCGATGCGGTTGCCGAGGCCGCGGTCCTGGTCGCTGCGGATCGAGACCGGCACCAGGCCGCGCAGCTCGAGCCCCTCGGTCCGCACGCCGCGGGAGTGCAGCCACTCCCGCAGGGCACCCGCGACCACCGTAAGCACGACGTCGTTGACGGTCCCTCCGAGCGCGTTCTTGACCTGCCGGAACTCCTCCAGCTCGAATCGGACGACCCCCAAGCGGCGGTGCGGTCCGATGTCCACGTTGAGCGGGGTGTCCGGCGCGGGATTCAGCCCGGCCCAGGCCACCTCGCCGACGCCCTGGATCGCCTCGCGGGCCTTGCCGAGCGCCGTCTCGGGATGCGTGGCGGCCGACACCGCGCGCCCCGCCACCTCGAAGCCGGCCTTGACCATCCCGCGCAGCCCGGCGGCCACCATGTCCACCGCCGACGGCTCGCGCGCGGCCACCCACTCCTCCTCGGCCTCGGGCGGAGCGGGCTTGGGCACGGGTTCGAGGTCGAACAGCACCGTGGCGAGGTCGACGCCGGCGATTCCGTCGATCAGGGCGTGGTGGGTCTTGGTGATCAGGGCGAAGCGGTTGTCCTCGAGCCCCTCGATCATCCACGTCTCCCACAGCGGCTTGGCGCGGTCCAGGCGCTGCGAGAAGATGCGCGCCGCCAGCCGCAGGAGCTGCTCCTCCGACCCGGGCTCGGGCAGCGCGGTGTGGCGCACGTGGTACTCGAGGTTGAAGTTGTGGTCGTCCACCCACAGCGGGCGCCCGGTCTCCAACGGCGGGACCGCCAGCTTCTGGCGGTAGCGCGGGACGAGGTGCAGGCGCCCGCGGATGTGGTCGAGGAAGTCCGCGATCGCCGGGGGCGGGCCCTCGAAGATCGTCAGGCCACCGACGTGCATGTGCGACGCGTGGCCTTCGTTGTGCAGGAACGACGCGTCGATCGACGTCAATCGGTCCAGGTGGTGTGTCTGCGCCATCTTCCCTCTCGCTTCGCTCGCCGCGTCAAGCCTAACCGACTGATGTCCGACGGCTGACGAGCGC
>DASYIJ010000177.1:0-5115 GCA_035997675.1 Solirubrobacteraceae bacterium | reverse complement strand
GCTCCTCGGCCGTCGCGGCGAGGCGCTCCTCGCTGCGGCCGTGCAGGAGGACCGTCGCGCCGGAGGCCGCGAGCTCCGTGGCGAGGGCGCGGCCGAGGCCGTCGGTGGCGCCCGTGACGAGGATGACCTGCTCGGAGAGGGTTCGCATACACGGGCCATTCTCGCGCCCTAACCTCCGCGCCGTGCGCCGCGTGGTCCTCAAACTCGGGTCGTCGATCGTCGCCGACGACTCCGGCGCGCTGCGCGACGAGGTCCTCACGCGGGTGTGCGACGCGGTCGCGCAGCTGCGAGGCGACGGCGTGGAGGTCGTCATCGTCACGAGCGGCGCCATCGCGCGCGGGATCCGCGTGCTCGCATTGCCGGTGCGCCCGACGGCGATCGACGAGCTCCAGGCGGCGAGCGCGGTGGGGCAGGGCAAGCTGTATCGCCACTACGACGAGCTGCTGCGCGCGCGCGGCGTCACGAGCGCCCAGGTGCTGCTCACGTTCTTCGACATGAGCCGCCGGCTGCACTACCTCAACGCCCGCCAGACGCTGCGCAAGCTGCTCGACTGGGGCGTCGTCCCGGTGATCAACGAGAACGACACCACGACGACCGACGAGATCTCCTTCGGCGACAACGACTTCCTCGCCGCGCAGGTCGCCGTGCTCATCGGCGCCGACATGCTCGTGATGCTGACCGACACCGACGGGCTCTACACGGCCGACCCGCGCGCGAACCCCGATGCCGAGCTGGTCGAGGAGGTCTCCGACTACGAGAGCCTCGCCGGCCTGGACATCGGGCACGCCGGCTCGCCGCTGGGCTCGGGCGGCATGCGCTCCAAGGTCGTCGCGGCCGAGATGGCGACCGCCGCCGGGATCACCGCCGTCATCGCGAACGGACTGACCGGCGACGGCCTCGAGGGGGCGCTGGCGGGCGCGCCGGTCGGTACCCGCTTCCCGCCGCGGTCCGCCCGCTACTCGAGCTTCAAGCTGTGGCTGAAGTACGCAAAGCCCAGCCACGGCCAGGTGCTGGTCGACACCGGCGCCGCCCGGGCGCTGCGGGACGGCGGCACGAGCCTGCTTCCGGTGGGCATCGTGGATGTGTTGGGCGACTTCGACGCCGGCGACGCGGTCGTCGTCGCGGAGCGCGACGGCGCCGACGCGCCGCCCCGGCCCATCGGCAAGGGGATCTGCAACTACTCGGCGGCCGAGCTGCGGCGCATCAAGGGGATGAAGACGTCGAGTGTGCGGGAACTGCTTCCGCAGGCCACCGAGGAGGCCGTTCACCGGGACTATTTCGTGCTCGCGTAACCTGTTCGAAGGATGGCAACCACCGCCCGCACCGTCACCGACGTCTGCCGCGATGCCAAGCGCGCCTCGCGCGAGCTGGCACGCCTGGACACCGACACGCGCAACCGCGCGTTGGAGGCGATCGCGTCCGCGCTCGAGGCGCGAACGGCCGAGGTGCTCGAGGCCAACGAGCGCGACATGGAGGCCGGTCGGGCCGGTGGCCTGGACGCGGCGCTGCTCGACCGCCTGGAGCTCGATGAGGCACGCGTCGCGGGGATCGCATCGGACGTGCGCACGATCGTCGCGCTGCCGGATCCCGTCGGCGAGGTGATCGAGGGCTTCCGGCTTCCCAACGGCATCGACGTCCGCCGCGTCCGCACGCCGCTCGGCGTCGTGGCGATCGTCTACGAGGCGCGGCCGAACGTCACGATCGATTGCACGGCGCTCGCCGTCAAGTCGGGCAACGCCATCGTCCTGCGGGGATCCTCGATCGCCGCCCACTCCAACGCCGCGCTGGCCGCGATCGCCACCACCGCCGCCACCGAGGCCGGGCTGCCGGAGGGAGCGATCGGGCTCGTCGCCGGTGGCGGGCGCGAAGAGCTGGCGGAGCTGGCCACGCAGGACGGCCTCGTGGACCTGATCATCCCCCGCGGCGGCGAGGGGCTGAAGGCGGCGCTCAAGGCGGTGGCCACGGTGCCGGTGATCTACGCGGCCTCGGGCAACTGCCACGTGTATGTCGATGCCGACGCCGACCTCGACATGGCCGAGGCGATCATCCTCAACGCCAAGCTCCAGCGCCCGGGCGTCTGCAACTCGGCGGAGACGCTGCTGGTGCACCGCGACGCCGCTGCGCAGTTCCTGCCGCGCGCGCTGTCGGCGCTGCGCGAGGCCGGCGTCGAGCTGCGCGCCGACGGCCGAGCGAAGGCACTGGCCGGCGATCTCGCGGGCTCGCTGGCCGACGCCACCGACGAGGACTGGGACACGGAGTTCCTCGCGCTGGTGCTCGCCGTCGGGGTCGTGGACTCGGTCGAAGAGGCGATCGAGCACGTCAACGTGCATGGCAGCGGCCATTCCGAGGCGATCGTCACGCGCTCCTACGAGTCGGCCCAGGCCTTCGAGCGCGGCGTCGACGCCGCCTGCGTGTACGTCAACGCCTCCACGCGCTTCACCGACGGCGGCGTGTTCGGCATGGGCGCCGAGATCGGCAACTCCACCCAGAAGCTCCATGCTCGCGGCCCGATCGGCGTGCGCGAGCTGTGCTCGTTCAAGTACGTGCTCGAGGGCTCCGGCCAGGTCCGTCCATAGCGGCTCGGCTTGGCATCCTCGGCGGGATGTTCAACCCGCCGCATCTCGGCCACCTCGTGGTTGCGCAGGAGGCCCACGACCAGCTCGGGCTCGACGCCGTCCTGTTCATGCCGGTCGCCGTGCCGCCGCACAAGGAGGCGACGGAGGACCCGGGCGCCGAGCACCGGTTCGAGCTGTGCCGCCTGGCGGTGCGCGACGACGAGCGCTTCGCCGTGTCGTCGCTGGAGATCGAGCGCGGCGGACCGTCGTACACCGTCGATACCCTGACCGCACTCCGTGAGCGTCATCCCGAGGACGAGCTGATCTTCATCGCCGGGGGCGACATGGCCGCGAGCCTGCCCAACTGGCGAGAGCCGGAGCGCGTGCTCGAGCTCGCCGAGTTCGCGGTCGCGGAGCGCCGGGGCGCGGTCCGCGAGGACGTGATCGAACGGTGGCGCGCGCTGGGCTCCGCGGCGCCGCGCGAGCCGCGGTTCCTCGACATGCCCCGCGTGGACGTCTCTTCGTCCGAGGTGCGGCGCCGGGTGCGCGAGGGGCGGCCGGTCCGGTACCTGGTGCCCGACGCCGTGGCGGAGTACATCGACGCCCGCGGGCTCTACCGGTCGGCGGTGGCGTCCTCGTGACCGCCGCCGAACTGGCGCACGCGATCGCGGGCTTCGCCGACGAGAAGAAGGCGGCGGAGATCGTCGAGCTCGACCTCCGCGGCGTCCTCGGATACACGGACTACTTCGTCGTCTGCTCGGGCAACACCGAACGCCAGACCAAGGCGATCCACGACGGCGTTCACCTCGGGATGAAGAACGAGCACGGCCTGCTGCCGCGGCGGGTCGAGGGGCTGGGCGAATCCCGCTGGATCCTCATGGACTACCTCGACGTCGTCGTGCATGTCTTCACGCCCGAGACGCGCGACTTCTACCGGCTCGAGCAGCTGTGGGGCGAGGTTCCGGCCCGCGCGCTCCACGGCGCCACCTAGGCGTGCGGCGGGCGGCGGTGAGCGCGGCCGCGGCGGCGGTCGTCGTTCTCGTCGCGGGCTGCGGCGGCGGAGGGTCGAGCTCGTCATCGGGGCATGCCGGGCCCACGACCGCCACATCGAGCACCGCGGCCGCGCCGTCCACCACCCGCTGCGTGGCCGGCCGCGTCACGCCCGAGCAGACCGAGGGACCGTTCTACAAGGCGGGCTCGCCCGAGCGCGAGCGCGTGGACCAGGGCGCCACGGGGCAGGCGCTCGTGCTCGAGGGCCGGGTCCTGTCCGCCGGTTGCCGCCCGGTCGCGCACGCCCGCATGGAGTTCTGGCAGGCGGACGGGCGGGGCAGCTACGACAACTCGGGCTACCGGCTGCGCGGGCACGAGTTCACCGACGCCCAGGGCCGCTACCGGCTGAGCACGGTGTACCCGGGCCTGTACACCGGGCGCACGCGCCACATCCACGTCAAGGTCGCGCCGGCGGGAGGTCGGACGCTGACGACGCAGCTGTACTTCCCGGGCGAGCCGCGCAACGCGTCGGACGGGATCTTCACGCCCGCAACGGTGGTCTCGCTCACCCGCGGCCGGCCGGTCTGGACGGCGCGGTTCGACGTCGTCGTGGCGAGCTGAGCGCCGAGGGCGACGCGCTGCCGGTCGCGCGGCGGCGCTCGAACGCGCGCCACAGCAGCGCCGCCGCGGCGAGGAAGGTCCCAACCGCGATGGCCAACGCGACCAGCGGCGATCGCGTGGCGAGCTCGGCTCCGGTGAGCACCGCGACCGCTCCGACCGCGGCCAGCAGCATGGTGTGCGAGCGATACCCGGCGAGGTGCTCGCGGATCGCCACCTCCAGACCGGCGAGGGAGCCGAGGCACGCGGCGGCGGCGAGCGCCAAGACGGCGCTCCGGCTACCCCAGGCGAGCAGACCGTAGATGGCGGCGGTGATGGCGAGCAGAACGGTCAGCTCGGAGAGCGGAAACGCACCCCACGGAGCGCGCGGCGGGATGCGGGTGTCCCCGCGGTCGACGTTCGGGCTCACCCGCCGCGGCGCGCCCCTAACCCGTGGCGCGCTCATCCGCCGATCGGAGCCCTGGGGTTGGCGCCCCAGAAGAGCTGGGTGCCGAGCATCCCGATGATGTGGACCAGGACGATGTTGAGGACCATCGACTTGGCGGTCGCGGTGCCCACGCCGACGGGTCCCCCGCCGGCGGTGTAGCCGTAGTAGCAGCCGACGAGCACGATCACCGTGGCCATTGCCATGCCCTTGATCACGCTGTAGAGCAGGTCGGGTGGGTTCTGGAACATCCAGAAGATCAGGAAGAACCCTCCGGAGGAGACATCGCCGATCTGCTGGACCACCGCCAGGTAGGAGGCGAAGAACCCGGCGCCGACCGACGCGACGTACATGAACGGCAGGACCATCCAGGCGGCGAGCAGCCGTGTGGCGCACAGGAAGGTCATCGAGTCGATGCCCATGACCTCGAGGGCGTCGATTTCGTCGGAGATGCGCATGGATCCGAGCTCGGCGACGATGCCGGTGCCGACCTTGGCGGCCATCATGTAGCCGAAGGCGTAGGGCACG